>JAGVWI010000001.1:0-11183 GCA_018304345.1 Nanobdellati archaeon
GATTCAAAAGTTGTAAAGATGTCACAAGGACTATATGACAACATTAAACGCTCATTGAAAGGTGAATAAAAATGAAAAAGACTAGTGCACTAATATTGGGAGTGGTGTTTGTACTATCTATTTTAGCTGGTGCAACATCAACGTTGGCAGTTCAAACTAGCGTCGTCCCAGTCTTGACTGTCGATGACAGCGGACAAAGCTTGACTGTTGACAGTATTACCGCATACCACAGTGACGGCACTGTTGCTGGTAAGAAGACTGACGTAAATTCCGCAGCTTTTGTTTTAGAAGCAGGAACTTACACAATGGTCGCCAAAAAGGCTGGCTATAAAGACGCTAATAGTGATTTCACAATCACAGCACAGAGCCCGCAAACTCTTGCAACAACAATTTTGACTTTGCAAAAAGATCCAAATGCAGGAAGTAACGGCTCAACAGGTTCTGTAACAGGAACAGGTACTACAAGCGAAGACTTGACAGTTGATGTTGAAATAGACAACGACAAAGTCGGTCCAGGCGATGTAGTAACATTTGATTTGGAAATAGAAAACACAGCAGAATACGATGCTGAAGATGTCCAAGCAACAGTAGAAATAAGAGGTATTGATGGTGGAGATGACATTGACGCAAGTTCTGACAAGTTCACATTGAACGATGCAGACAGTGGCAAAGAAATCAAAACACTTTCATTGACTTTGAAAGTTCCTTTCGAAGCTGATGAGAACGAATACACTGTTGTAACAACAATCGAATGGAAAAATGAAGATACTAACGAAAAGTTCGTAAACGAAATAGTTAACGAAAAAGCACTTGAAGTTGAAAAGGAAGATGCAGATGTTCGAATTTCCGAACTAACTCTTTCACAGACTTCAGCAAAAGCCGAAGACGAAATTCAAGTTGATGTAACTTTGTTTAACGTTGGAAAAGAAGACCAAGACGTTAAATTAACAGTTAAGAACAAAGACTTGAATGTTGACAGCACATCTGGAGAATTCCAGCTTGATGCCGACGACAAAGAAACACAGCATTTGTCTTTCACGGTGCCAAAGAATGCAAAATCTGGCGAGTATACAATACAAGCTACAGTAACATTTGGCGATGAAAGCAAAACTGAGTTTGTAATGTTAACAGTTGACGGAGAAGGTGGCGTAAAAGTTTTGCCTCTTTCAACAGCTGTAACAAGTGACTTCGGAAAAATCGGAGTAATACTTGGCTTGATAATCGCATTGATTGTCGCAGCCTTTGTAGCAAAGGAATTCGTTCCAGCTCCAATACGAACTGAAGTAATACGAAGAAGGTAATTTTTTACCTCACTAGCTGAATAAAATTCAGCGGTGCCCATCTGAACTTGTTCAGATTGGGTCTATCTTTTCTTTTTTATAATATGATTTTATAGGTAGCTTTTTAATCAGAATTTCTGTTAGTTTATATGCGGGGTCATAGCATAATCTGGTAGTGTGGCCGCCTCCAGAGCGGCTGATCTGGGTTCAAATCCTAGTGACCCCATTTAAATTTTTAGAGAATCTGATTTAGAATAATGTTTCTTTATTAAGTCAATAGCATAATTAAGTTTTTCTAAGTTTAATTGATATGCGACGCCGTAATTAGTTTTACCATAAACTGATATTAACTTTGTCTTTATTGCTTGTTTAAGTATATCTTTGGCGCGGCCTCGTTCGTGTTTTGCGACGACGCTGATTAGCCTTTCTTCAAGCATATGACCTTTACTATAACATTTGTTATTTATTAGTTTGAAAAGCATTCGTGCCAAAATCTCGTCATCAGTTACCATTGTAGTATTAAACTACAATAACGTAGTAAGATTTATATATGTTTAGTTTATAGATATAGATATAGATATGGATAGACAAACATTATTTACGGAGTTATTCGGAAATAGCCCTACAATTAAAATTTTAGAATTCTTCATAGAGAATGATTTGTACGATTATAGCAAGAGTGATATTTTTAAGGCAACAGGTGTTGCTCGTACAACTATTCAAAGTATACTTGATACGTTATCTAAAAAAAGAATTTTGATTCAAACACGAAAATTAGGCAGGGCTAACCTGCAGTTAATGCTGTTACCGCCTCAGCAAAAATAGAAATTGAGAGCTTAAGTGCAAGAGCAAAAAGCAAGTAAAATCGCATACAGTCGCCCATAAACCTTTTAAATACGTATTTTACGGAAAACTATGACAAACAATATCGCAAGGTTGTTTACTATATTTGTAACAGCATTGTTCTTAGCTACGCCAGTTGTAGCTGAACTACCTGGCAGCTCAACACCCATATTTACATTTGACAATAGATTAACTATTGGTGCTGATATTGAAACAACAAATCCTACATTAGGTAACGATTTAGATTTTACAATTCTTATTGAAAATGTTTACACAGAAAATTTTGAAGATGTAGAAATAACTACTTGGATAGCTGATGATAACGAAAAGAAAGTCGGCGAAAAGATAGAGACATCTCTTGAGAAAATAAACGATGGTAACGATGAAGAATTAAATTATATCTGGCAAATTCCAGGCGACATAAGTGAAGGCAAATACACTCTTAATGTTGAAGTAGACGGCAAATGGGATAATACTAACGAAAAAAGAACATACGACTTCTCTAAAGAAATATCATTTGAAAGAGCAGATCACACTTTAATGATTGATGAAGTTGAGATCTTAAGAGACAACGTTAAAGCTGGTAGCACAATTGATGCGTCTGTTACAGTATTAAACGCTGGAACTGAAGACGAAAATAACGTAATAATAGAATTAAACATTAACAAACTTGATCTTTCTGTACAGTCAAAGCTTACAAGTACATTACTTGACAGCAGAGATTCAACACAATATTTGACATTAGAAATTCCTGAAAATACAAAATCAGGTACATATGACTTACAAATCAGAGTTTACAACGGCTATGCGCAGGATGTAATGACAAAACAAATTACAATAGAAGGTTCTGATGAACTTATGGAGCAGGAAACGTCTGTAAAGATAGCTGACGAAATGACACCTGGCAAAGCCAGCGTAGTTTCTATTAAAATAACAAATGATGATAACGAACGGAAAGTTATGACATTTGAGATATCTGGAATGGACTGGGGCTCTGCAAGAGTTGACCCATCACAGATAACACTTGACGCGGGCGAAAGTGTTACAGTTGCAATGCATATAGTTCCAGATAAAGATTCATCCGGCAAACAAACATTCAATTTAATTGTAAAGGAAGACGGCAAGACAGTTATACAAAACCAAAAGTTTGAAGCTAATGTCGGCGGCTTATCAGCGAGTTCAACAGCAACTAATCTCGTAATAGTTATGATATTGGCACTTGCAGTATTTCTATTCTGGAAAAACTACCGCAAGCAATAAAACAATAAATAGGACTTAATTTATAATTCTCTTATGCTTATTAGGAATATAACTCGTAACACAGAATTTGAAGTGCAAGTTGCCGACATATTTTTTCAGCACATATTTGGCTTAATGTTTTCCAAACCAAAAGATTTGTTATTCAAATTCAGCTCAAATAAAGTTAGAAGTTTTTGGATGTTTGGCGTATCTTATAACATTAACATTGCTTTCGTTTCTGAATCAGGAGAAGTTTTTCAGGTTGAAGAAGCAAAACCTCTTACATTTTACCCAAAGACCTGGAAGACTTACGAATCAGTTAAACCTTGTAAATATGTGTTAGAAACGGCAAAAAATCTTGTTCAGCCAGGAGATATTTTAAAAACCTATGAGTTTTTCAAAACTAGAAAAGCTATATAGCTTTTCTTTGAATTAAGCTTGCTGTAAGCCGATTTGTTTATTGTAATACTTAGTTCTAAGTAAATAAATGCTTAAATATCAATTAATCAACTGCGAGTAGTAAATGGAGGTGTATGATTGAGGAGGCTATCGCTTTTTGTATTCGCAGTAATAGTATTAACATTAGTAGGTTCAGGAGTTTCTGCCGCGAGCGAATTTAATTTAGTTCCAATCGTTAGCGACAAAGTTTCGTGCGCCTCGGAAACCGTTTTATATATTTTTGAAGTTCACAACACCGGTACATCAACTGAGAGCTATACTACTCATCTTTCTGGCTCTGCTTCTAAATGGGCGGCTGCTGCCCCGTTAGGATTCCAATTATCACCTGGAAAGACACAGAGTGTTTATGTTTATGTCACACCTAGCATTTTTGCATTAGCGGGAAAATATAATCTAGATGTTTCAGTTTCAAGTTCATCTTCGCAAAAGCAGTTAAGTTTTAGTTTAGATGTCAGCGACTGTCATATAGCGGATTTGACTGCAAACAATGATGTCGCTCAGGTATGTTCTGCGACACAAGCAACCTATGATTTAGTCTTAGAAAATAACGGACGGTACAAAGAAAACTTTGAATTGAGTTTATCTGGCAACGGTGCAAGATATTCTACTCTTTCAAATGAATTAGTTTCATTAAATCCTGGCGAAAGTAAGGTGATACAAGTATTTGCATTGCCTGTAGGAAATGCAGTTGGCGATTATACTATAACAGCAACCGCAAAATCACAAAATTCAAGAGCCACAGCATCAGAAACACTTCTTTTGAAATCAAATGCCTGCTATGATTATAATGTTGCTTTAGAAAAGAATTTTGTTTCCATCTGCGAGAATTCTGAAGTAGCTATACCGCTAACAATTAAAAATACAGGCACAGCAGACAATACTTACGACGTAATATTAGCTGGACCAAATTGGGCGCACGCAGGAAATTCTGTTTTAAGAGTACCAGCAAATAGCTTAGGACAAACAGAAATAATCTTAGCACCAGATTTTGGAGTAAAAGGAACTTACGATATTGATGTAAGAGTTAAAGATGGATTAGGAAACTCAATTGACTCGCAAAAAGTCTCAGCTAAAGTAAATGCCTGTTATTCGTTTGATTTGAATTTAGAAAGATCACAGGACAGCTTATGCCCATTCAATACTAAATCTTACGAATTATCTTTGGCAAATACAGGTAGATTTTCTGAAGAATATGCAATACAAGTAACTGGTGCGGATTTTGCAACAGTAGACAGGAGTTTTGTAACATTGGATTCTGGAGAGTCATCAAAATTAAATTTAATTATTGATCCTGCTGGAGCAAGAGCAGGCAAATATAGAATTGATGTAAAGGCATCTGCACAAGGTATATCGCAATCTTCCAAGACGGAAGTACTTAACTTAGACATTGCTGACTTGTCAGCGTGTTTCGGCGTACAAGCAACCTCAGCTCTTACGACCGTAGAGGTGGTGGCTGGAGAAGGTGCACTAGTTCCAATAATAATTGAGAACAAAGGAACGGAAACATCCAGCTACAACCTTGAAGTTTCTGGTTCTGGAGCAACCTATGCGCAATTGAATCCAGCAAGTGTAACACTTGACGGAAGAAAATCACAGACGATTTATATGTACATTTCAGTGCCCGACCAAACACCACAGGAAAGTTACAAAGTAACTGTATCTGCAAGACTGCAAGATGGAACTATTTCAAGCTCTACCAATGTTAACGTAATTGTAAAGCCGTCAAATGGAATTGTACAGGCAAGTCCTGGTGCAACACCAAGAGAAAAAATAAACAGCGCAGTTTCAGGAGTAGTTAATAGAATTAAGAATTTCAAAAATAGCATTACAGCAAGTATAACTAGTCTAGCGGCCGGAGTACAAAATAAATTGCCTCAACTTCAGCAGCCAGCAACACAACCAGAGCAACCAGCCTCAGAAATAGTTGAGCAGCCACAACAAGAAACACCAGAGAATAGTTTGCCTTCACCAGAAATAGTTGAACAGACAGAAACAACAACAGAAAGCAATAGCGGGCCCGAGATAGTTGAGACTCCAGAACAGCAGCAAGAACAAACAACTTACCAAGGAAGCATATTGCCTATGCCAGAATTTCCAAAACTAAATTTGCCAGAAGTGTCATTACCAAAGATCTCAGTTCCTAATTCACTTTCGCTTGACAAATTTATAGATTCAATAAAATCATTCTGGAATTTTGGATTAGCAAAAGCAATGGTAGTTTATAACGAAGGTTTGTCTTTCGCCAAACAAGAAACATATAATGTTAGCAATGCTTTGTGGATAAGTGCGATATTTTTTGTGTTGTTAGCAATACTAATGTTATTCAACACTGGAAAAAAAGACTCGGGAGAAGCGCCATCGCCATCAGCTAGTTCTGCCGGCGCTCCGCCTGCGACATCTTCTGGAAAAGGAGTTTTGCAGAGATTTGTTGATTTTTTGGAGGAGGAAGACGAAGAAGTCAAACAAGAGTCGCAAGATGTTTCGCTTGAGAAAGAAGAGCCTTCAGAAGGGCCTAACTTAATACAAGAGCAAAATTTGGCTGATGCTGTGCAGAAATGGAGCACACCTAATGCAAAAGAGACGTTTAAGCAAGAGGAATCTAATCTTGAAGAATTAGATAAGAAAACTAATAAAAAAAGAACAACTAAGAAACGCGCCAAAAAGAAAGCCTAATGTTTGCATTAGTCAACCTTACTTCTGTAAGGAACGCCCAACTAAAATTTTATTTCCATTAAATCGTGCGCAATTTTTGTGTTTGGAAAAACTGATTTAGCTTCTTTCAAAAGTGTTATTGGATCTTTATACCTCTGACTGATGTGTGTTATTATTAGCTCTTTAACTTGAGCATCTTTCGCAATTTTGCCAGCCTCTTTTGTAGTCATATGACCTTTCAAAGTCGCCGCATCCTGCATATCTGCGCCGAACGTAGATTCGCAAATCAAAATGTCAGATTCTTTTGCAAATGCCGACAAATGTTTTGAATACGCAGAATCAATTACGTAGCTGATTTTTATTCCCGGTTTTATATATGTAGCATCTTTAGCTTTGATAACTTTGCCTTCCCATTTTATGTTCTTTCCATCAGCTAATTTTTTCAAAATAGGGTGCGGAGCTTTGATTCCAAATTTACTTACATATCCAATATCAATTCTGCGTAATGGTTTTTTGATATACTTGAAAGCTAAACAAGGAACTGGATGAATTGTTTTTACCGCCCAAATTTCATAATCAGCCTCATCAATTATTTTCTGTGGCTTAGTTGTACCTTTTACTTCTATTATTATGTAATGGAAACTTAATCCAATTCCAAAAGTTTTTCTCATCAATTCAAATCTGTGTTTTGTTTCTTCAGGTCCGTAAATATGTATTTCGTGAGGTCTGTTGCTCATCTGCATACTTTGCATTAGTCCTGCAAGTCCCAAAACGTGATCGCCGTGCCAATGACTGATAAATATCTTTGTAATTTTTGATGAACCTATCTTTGCAATCGCCATCTGCCTTTGCGTACCTTCGCCGCAGTCAAACAGAAAAGCTTCTGGACCTATGTCTATATATGTGCCTGAGTGATTTCTTTCTGGCGTTGGGAAAGCTGTCCCAGTTCCAAGGAATACTAATTTCATATACACTAATCTTTTAAATGCTGAATAAAAGCTTTACCTGGGGGACGCACTTAGCCTTTTAGTGTATGCTGACTGGCGTGTAGTTCTATAGATGATAAAATCGCACCTAAATGGAAATACGGTCTCTATTACTGAAGACTTTCAAGAGGCGCAGGCTTTGTATGACAGGTCTCAGTTTGGAGAAATAAAAGGAAAAGAAAAACGACTTGAGTTAGCCCTAGAGGAAGCGCTTTATTTATTGGAACAGGGTAAAATTGAAATTTATAGTAGCAAAACAAAATTAAGTTTTGATGCGTTTGTCAGAAGAGCCAGCAAAAAGGAACATAACTTCTGGACGCGATATAGAGTTTATGCTGATATGAGATCCCGCGGTTATATTGTTAAAACTGGATTGAAATTTGGAGCTGATTTTAGAGTTTATGATAGGGGTAAAAAGCCCGGAGAAGCGCACGCAAAATGGGTTTTGTTTGCAACTGATGAAAGTGATAAACTTGCGTGGCGACAATTCTCTGCTATGAACAGAGTTGCACACTCTACTAGGAAAAATCTTTTGATTGGTATTGTTGACAAAGAATCAGAAGTAACTTTTTATGAATCATCTTGGAGGAAACCTTGATGAACAAATACGACAAAGTAATTGATTTAGCCCTGCGAAAAGGATTCTTTTTGCCGGCTGGAGAGATATATAATGGACCTGCTGGTTTCTTTGATTATGGTCCTTACGGCTCAGTTTTGAAACGAAAGTTCATTGAGCTTTGGCGCAAGATGATTGTAGTAGAAGACGAAATGGTAGAGCTTGATGGGAGCCAAATATTGCCAGAAGCTGTTTATCGTTCAAGCGGTCATTTGGAAAATTTTGTTGACCCATTAGTGCACTGCACTAAATGCAAAGCAGAACATAGAGCTGATAAATTAATTTCCGAAAAAATTGGAAAGGAAATTCCAGAAAATCTATCATCTAAGGAGTTTGACAATTTTATTAAAGAAAATAAAATTGTTTGTCCAAAATGCAAAGGTGCACTTGGAGAAGTTTACAAATTTAATATGATGTTTAGATTTGAAGTAGGTTCAAAAGGCGGAGATAATGTCGGCTTACGCCCTGAGACTTGTCAGAATATTTTTGTTGATTTCCCTAGAATTTACAAAACTAACAGACTAAAACTGCCTGTTGGAGTTGCACAGGTTGGCAAAAGTTTCAGAAATGAAATCTCTCCAAGGCAAAGCTTATTGAGACAGAGAGAATTTACTCAGGCAGAAGCAGAAATTTTTGTTAATCCAAATGCTAAGTTTGAAAAGTTCAAGAGAGTTAAGTCTCACAAGCTAAGATTACTTCCAAACGGAAAAAAGGAACAAATCTTGATTTCTGCAAACCAAGCAGTGCAGAAGAAAATTATTTCAAATGAATTTACTGCGTATTATTTAGTTTTGCTGCAGAAGTTCTTTGAAGAATTAGGAATAAAGAAATTTAGGTTTAGACAGCTTAATGACAAAGAGAGAGCATTTTATGCTAGAGAATCTTGGGATTTTGAAGTAGAAACAGACGTCGGCTGGCTTGAATTAGCAGCCTGCAATTACAGAGGAGATCACGATTTGAAATCCCACGGCGAAGGAAGCAAAACAGATATGTCTGTATTAGACAGAACAGAGAAAGTTCTTCCGCACGTATTTGAATTATCTTTAGGAGTTGACCGAAGTTTGTATGTTTTATTGGAACAAGCTTATGCTGAAGATAAAATAGAAAACGAAACAAGAGCAGTTCTAAAATTAAAACCAAGGTTAGCGCCAGTGTTCGCAGCAGTGTTCCCGTTAGTTAACAAAGATAAACTGCCAAAAGTTGCAGAGACTGTTCACGAAATGCTAAAACAATATGGTTCTGTTTATGACGATGCAGGAAGCATCGGCAAGAGATATAGAAGGATGGATGAAATCGGCTGTCCGGTTTGTATAACGATTGATTTCGATTCATTAAAAAAGAAAGACGTTACGGTTAGAGACAGAGATAGTATGAAACAGAAAAGAATTAAGATTGCAAAATTACTTGATTATTTGTTTAGCGTTTACTCTTCTTGATCTTTAGTAGAGATTTTATCTAATCTATCTGTTAGTTTGTCAGAAACACCGTTAGCAATTTTCTTAAGATTTCTATAATCTTTGTATTGTTTGTATAGGTCTTTTCCAATGATATAACTGCAAGCCGTAGTTATTGCTATAGGAATTGCGGGAAGACTTTGTCCTATTTCGCTGTGTCCCAGGGTTTCAAGTTGCTCACTTATATTTGTGTAATCACTATAGCTAAGTTGTGTAGGACTAATACTTTGAATAATGGCGTTAGTAGCAGTTAGCACGGAAGTTGTGCCTAATAGTCCTTTGAGATAACTATTCTTAGTTTTTGTAAAACCAATAGCACAGCCAAGAGCCAATATATAGTCTACAAAAGGACCGCCAGCATTAATGGCTAATTCTTCCCAAGTATTTTCTACATACGGATTTAAATCTGGCTTATACAAACCGCGGTCTAAACCTAAACTTATTTCACCATCATAACCAAGCATCTTCCCAGTTATATAGTGTCCAAGTTCGTGTGCTAATGTTGTCAAAGGTGCAATTACAAACCAGCCAGCAAGACCAGCTATACCCGCCTTAGCGCAGTTCATTTCTTTATTCTTAACTTTTACACGTGCACGTACTTGTTTACTAGCTTTTATGGGGTCTGGCATTATGCCGTATTCTTCAACACCGCTTTTGATTTTACTAATTAGCGTTTCAAGAGACATTTAATTCACCTTAGCTTTATGCTTAGCTTCTAATTGTAATATTAGATTTTCAATACCTTTCCTGACTACACTTGAATTTTTCATACCTCCAAAAAATTCTACTAAGCCGGTCAATTGCTGACCTTCTGTTGTGCCTTTCCATTTTTCAGATTGCTCAATAAATCGTTCATAAAGCGGTTCGGAATATTCTTTTAGTAATCTTTCGCCACGCTGTTTGTTGAATTCAATCCTATCTGTATCATCAATGTGGTTGTAGAGATGGTTGTTTAGATTATCAAAAAATCTTTTATATGCATCTGAATCCACCATTTATTCCTCCAGAACTTTTATCTTAAGTTCTACGAGCATATCTGGTTTGATTAGCTCCTGCAGAACTTTTGGAATTACAATTATAGACTGCGTGCCGTGCTTAGCTATTTTTTTAGTTAATGTGAATGTTTTAAAAGTCATTATTTTCGCCTTCTTTTAATTTTTTCTCAAGATCTTCAATTGACGCTTTAGGATCCAGAAACTTTTTCAGATTTTCTGGAATTGGATGAGTAGCTATTCTTGCTAATTGACTGGTTTCTCTCGCGTGATTGGCAGTCACACCAAGTAATTTTGATATTTCATGTGGAGTATGCTCATCAAACATAGAACTTATTTCTTCGTCTGTTAAATACATAAAATCTGTATGTCTATTAGCAATAGGAAAGCCTTCTTGTTTAGCTATTTCTGTGGCTTGCTGAGGAGTTATGCCTGCATAAGCCGCAGCAGCTACGTTTCCGTATCTGAATTTTTCTTTAGCAATTATGTAATCTTTTCTTTGTTCATAGGTAATCATTAGCTTTTCTCTCCTAGTAATTTAGCCTCTAATTCTTCCACAGAACTTTTTGGATTAAAAACATCAGCAAGATATTGTGGAACTACTTGTCTTTTTGCCAATTCAGCACATCTCACTATATGTAATGCGGTTTTAGGAGAAGTAT
>JAGVWI010000001.1:11190-68555 GCA_018304345.1 Nanobdellati archaeon
CTCGAAGTTATGCCGGCATATTTGCAGGCATCTTTGCGACTCATACAGATTTCATATCTAGCATAAATAAAATCTTTTGTCTGCTTATCTGTTGGCATATTCGTTAACCCTCTTTTCCAATTCCTCAATCGGCATATCAATTAAGTCTAACAGATCTTCAGGTATTTCTCTCGTTGCAAATTCTGCAGCCATTATACAGTTCTTTGCAGTTATTGGGTCAACACCAAGCATTTTTGCAATATCTTTAAGCGTCATAGTTTTTGATAAGTCTAGAATTCTTTGCAAATCAGAATCGCTTAAGTTTGGATAGCATTTGTGTCTTTTTACTATGCCTTCGTCTTTAATAAGTGTTTTAGCAGAACGTGGATGTATTCCAACCATATAAGCAGCTCGCTCTCTGCTAAATCCAAGATTAAGATAAGCATTCCTAAATTCTTCTATCTGTATATGATCATATTTCATTTTTCAATGTCCGTTTTACTATAGTTTAAAGAATCAATTGGTAATTTAATTTGAAGGGATTTTAAGTTTGTATTAATTATACCACAAGCATAACCGCACATATATGAATCATTGTCAGATTCTTCACATTTTAAATTTTGTAAACCTCTGGCATAACCTCTATCAAAAGAAGTTTGGTCTATTGGCGTAGAAGTTTCAGAAATAATAGCTTCCAGTTTTGCATTGTTTCCTAAATCTTCAGTTTTTATTAATTTTATGTTAAATGTTCCTTTCATTTATGCACCTTAGATTTTATCTTCTAATTTAGAGTGCTTAAGAAAAACTTGAAAACGTTTTCTTAGGCGATATAAATCTTCTAGTGTAGCGTCGTCTTTTGTACTAAGATCTTTCATATAGTCTAGTAATTCGTCCATTACTTCTACGTCATCAAGAACACGACTACCTGATACTTTTGGAAAAATATCTTTATGTTCTTTGTAGAGTAGAATGTAAGTAATTAAGTCAAGATGTTTAGTTTTAATATAATTATCAATAGTTTTCTCGCTATCTGTTACAATTCCTTCGTTGCTATAGTTTAGATTTGTAGCGACAGTCATATTATCTCATACATACTCTATGTATATAATAGCTATATAGACAACAATAGCCTATTTAAATCTTTCTATATTGTAATAAATCATTTAAGTGGTGTTTTTAGTATGTAATCCCCTAGTATATTAGCTTTATAATTTTCTAAGAAAATACTGGTTTTTGGTCTTAAAACTCTGCAGACTTTCAATATTTACAATAGATAAGGCTTTTATATAGACTTACGAAAAGCTGATGTATGGCAGTTGCTAAGTCAACAGTTGAGAAAATTCACGAATTGATGAAGAATTCTGATAACATTAGGAATATTGGAACTATTGCGCACATTGACCACGGTAAAACAACCCTATCAGATAATTTAATAGCAGGAGCTGGTATGATGTCCGAAGAGCTGGCGGGAGAACAGCGAGTTCTTGATTACGATCCGCAGGAAGCAGCAAGGGGAATTACAATTAATGCGGCAAATATTTCTATGATTTATAATTATAACAACACAGATTTTTTAATAAATTTGATTGACACTCCAGGCCATGTAGATTTTAGCGGCGAGGTTACAAGAGCTATGAGAGCAATTGACTGCGCACTAGTTTTGGTTGATGCGGTTGAAGGAATTATGCCGCAAACAGAAACCGTATTGAGGCAAAGTTTGAAAGAAGGCGTCAAACCAGTTTTGTTCATCAACAAAGTTGACAGATTAATTAAGGAATTAAAATTGCCGCCAGAGAAAATGCAGGAAAGATTCATCGCAATAATTGCAGATGTCAACAGAATTATTGAAAGTCTTGCTCCGAAACAATTCAAGCAGTTGTGGCAGGTGCAAGTTCAGAATGGTTCTGTTTGTTTTGGCAGTGCAAAACATAGATGGGCGTTGTCAGTCCCAATGATGAAAAAGAAAAATATCACTTTGAAAGATGTTATCGCCGCTTACCAAGGCGGAGATGATGATTACAGAACGTTAGGACGAAGTGCAACTTTGCACGAAGCAGTTTTAGATATGGTAATCCAGCACGGACCAAGCCCAAAGAAAGCACAAGAATACAGAATTCCAATAATTTGGAAAGGTGAATTGGAATCTGAAACTGGAAAAGAATTGTTAGCGGGCAATCCAAGTTCAGAAACAATTTTTGTAGTTACAAAAGTTACAATTGACCCGCAGGCAGGAGAGGTATTTACTGGCAGAGTATTCTCAGGAACTTTGAAGAAAGGTCAGGAATTATATTTGAATACAGCTAAATCGAAAGAGCGAGTTCAGCAAGTTACAATTTACAAGGGCGCTACGAGGCTGTTAATTGAAGATGCACCTGCTGGAAATATTGTTGGCGTAGTCGGATTGAGGAATGCGGGTTCTGGAGAAACTTGCTCGGAAAAAGAAGTTACACCATTTGAATCTATTAAGCACTTATTTGATCCAGTAGTCACCGTTGCAATTGAGCCAAAGAATCCGCAGGACTTACCAAAATTAATTGACGTTTTGAAAGGTGTTGCTAAGCAGGATCCAACTGTAGCAATCAGCATCAACGAAGAAACCGGAGAGAATTTATTTTCTGGACTCGGCGAACTGCATATTGAAATTTGGATGTATAGAATAAAAAATGACAAGGGTATTGAAATAGTTACAAGTCCGCCAATTGTAGTTTATCGGGAAGCAATTACAAAGAAGTTTGGTCCAGTAGAAGGTAAATCTCCAAATAGACATAATAAATTATATGTAACCGCTGAACCTCTTGATAAACCAATTTATGATTTATTGAAATCTGGAACAATTCCAGACGGCAAGATGAAGAAAAATAAAAATGAAGTTGTAGCAGCTTTGATAGAAGCAGGAATGGATAAAGACGAAGCAAAGAGTGTAATATACACTCACAACGGAAATGTTTTAGTGGAAGCGACAAGAGGTCAGGTACATTTGAATGAAATTATTGAAATGGTAATGGAAGGCTTCAAACTTACAATGCAGTCGGGTCCGATTGTAAAAGAGCCGTGCATTGGTTTAAAAATAACTATTAATGATGCAAAGTTGCACGAAGATTCAATTCACAGAGGTCCGGGACAAATGATTCCCTGCTCCCGACAGGCAATTTCAAATGCAATGTTATCATCTGGTGTAGTTTTGTTTGAACCAGTACAAACTATAAGATTAGATACGCCTGCAGAATATTTGAATGCGGTTACAAAGTTAATTGTCGGACGAAGAGGACAGTTGTTAGAAACAGCTCAAGAAGGCGATCACGCAACCATTAAAGCAAAAGTTCCGGTTGGAGAGATGTTTGGTTTTACATCTGCATTAAGAAGTGGAACTTCTGGAAGAGGCGCTTGGTTCCTGTCAGATCAGGACTTTGAGAAACTTCCAAATTCATTACAATCAGATATAGTTGGCAAGTTAAGAAAGAGAAAAGGTTTGCCGATAGATCTACCAAGACCTATTTTAGACTAGAGTGTAGTAAGCCTTTTATTAGAGAAATATTTGCTAATTAGTATGCAAAATAGTGACCAAAAACCATTAGATAGAGAAAAATATCAACAGCCACTAACTAGAGATGATACTAATTTTTTATTGCCGACTAGAACTATAAGCACCGATGAATTACAATCTGCAAAAGAATTAGGAGCTTTTTTAGCAAATGAATTTTATGATAATTTGGTAAAAGGACTGAAAGATAACTTTAAGCACACAGGAGATTTATATCGGCTAACTAATTCTATAACGTCTTTTAATCAATTGTCTGAAGAAGCTAAGCATAAGTTAAAGCCCGTTTATTACTACAGAAAAAAACTTGGCGACGATAATATTTTTAGGCAATATTCTACTTGGATGAAATTAGGTTTTATACAAGAGTTTAAGATGAATTTCGTTTTTGATGAAGCCAGAAATCCAGCTCCATTAGCAAATACCGTTATAGACAAGTATTTGAGCTTGGAAAATACCCTAGAATTAGCCGAGGCGTAGGTCGATTTTAAGGAAGCAAAAACCTTTTAAATGCAGGGTTTAAGGTCAATCTATAATGGCAGATAAAAAACCACACATAAACTTGGTAGTTATCGGTCACGTAGACCACGGTAAATCTACAACTGTAGGTAGAATTCTATTCGATACTGGAGCTGTTACACAACAGGAATTAGACAAGTTAAAAGCAAGAGCAGCTGAAGTAGGAAAAGCAGGTTTTGAATTTGCTTTCATCATGGATAAGGTCAAGGAAGAACAGGAAAGGGGAGTTACAATTGACTTATCGTACAAGGAATTTAAGACACAAAACTATTACATTACTATTATTGATGCACCTGGACACAAGGACTTCGTAAAGAATATGATTACAGGAACATCTCAAGCAGACGCAGCTTTGCTTGTAGTTTCTGCAAATCCTGGTGAAGGTGTAATGGAGCAGACAAAAGAGCACATCTTTTTAGCAAAGACACTTGGCGTACCGCAGCTTATGGTAGCGGTAAACAAGATGGATATGGCTAAATATGATGAAGCCAGATTTAACGAAGTTAAAGCAGAAGTACAAAAACTTTTGAAAGGTGTCGGCTACAACGTTGAAAAAGTTCCAATAATTCCAGTATCATCTTGGAAAGGCGAAAACATAACAAAGCCATCACAACAGCTGGGCTGGTACAAGGGTAAATTCTTAGTTGGCGCATTTGACGACTTAGCACCACCAGTGAAATCTACTGACAAGCCATTAAGAATGCCTATACAAGACGTTTACACAATTACAGGAATCGGAACAGTTCCAGTAGGAAGAATTGAAACTGGTATAATGAAAGTTAACCAACAGGTAATTGTAATGCCATCTGGTAAAACAGGCGAAGTAAAATCTATAGAAATGCATCACGAACAGATGCCTCAAGCTGAGCCAGGCGATAATGTTGGTATCAACTTAAGAGGTATAAGCAAGGAAGATATGAGACGAGGCGATGTACTTGGTCCTATTGACAGTCCGCCACCAGTTGTAAAAGAATTCACAGCTAAGATGGTAGTTCTAAACCACCCAACTGTAATCACGGCTGGTTACTGTCCAGTATTCCACGTGCACACTGCACAAGTTTCCTGCAAGATTAAAGAAATAAAAGCAAAGCTTGATCCCAGAACAGGACAACCACTGCCTGAAAAGCCAGACTTCTTGAAAACTGGCGACACAGCAGAAGTAATTGTGGAACCATTGCAGCCACTTGTAATTGAGAAGCAATCTGACAACCCAAAGTTGTCAAAGTTTGCTATCAGAGATATGGGTAGAACGGTTGCAGCAGGTATGTGCACAGATTACGTAAAGAGGCAATAAAACCCCTTTAGGATTTTTATGACAATTATTAATTTGATGTTTATTGCAAAGCAGGTTTTTGATTTAATAGCATCAAAAATACAATAGTTCTAATATTACGATATCTTTTTAAACGGACTTTTGGATTTATTAGTGTTGTTTATCGCATTGCGGTAGGCAATTACGATGTTTATCATCGGGATGAGTATAGTATATGCCAAAAGCAAGAATTAAGTTATACAGCACAGACATAAAGAAATTGAATAAAATAGTTAGTCAGATAACTGAGATTGCAAAGAAAGTAGGCATATCTTATGCAGGTCCTATTAATTTACCAACTAAGAAGCTAGTCATAAGTACAAGAAAATCTCCAAACGGCGAAGGTTCTGAAACCTACGACAGATGGGAGATGAGAATCCACAAACGACTAATAGATATTGCGGCCGATGAGCGCGCTTTGCATTTGGTGATGAGAGTTCCTATACCACAGGATGTTAATATAGAAATCAGAGTTATAGACTAATGGTATTATATAATTAAAGTATATTCTACACAATACAATTCCTCATTTGTTTACTCAAGTATATAAATATATTTTAAACTCTAGCACTTTGCCAACACTAACTTTGGGGAGTTGACTATAGTGGGTATATCTGAAAAAGCAAATTTATCTATGTTGGCTGATGTTGATGACGCCCATATAAACATAAGTGAAAATCAAGAGAAAGTCATCCGTAATAAATATATAAAAGACGACCCAAGCGTTGAAATCTGGCTTAGACGAATTGCAAGAAATATTGCGTTAGCAGAATTAATTTACCATTCAAAATTCCACGAGAAAATATTTGATGGTGTTAAGAATACTTTACAAAAATCAGATATCGGCAATGGAAGATTATCAAATAGTTTTCTGATACACGCTGGATTGCATAATCACAGTTCAAGAAAAGAAAACTTCAATAAGTTTATGCATAATTTGTATGAATTGGTTTCTGAAAATGAGGAAGCCTATAAAATTGTTAATGCTGCAGAAAAGAAATTTTACGATATGCTTTCTAAGTGGAAATTCCTGCCGAACTCTCCAACTTTGATGAATGCAGGAAGGCGTTTGCAGCAGCTATCTGCCTGCTATGTTCTTCCGATTGACGATTCGGTTGAAGGCTGGATGAAAGCAGCAACAGATGCGGCAATAATTCATAAAACCGGCGGCGGAACTGGCTTTGCAGCATCAAGAGTTAGATCAAAAAACTCAATGGTTGAGAGTACAAGAGGCATTGCCTCGGGACCTATGTCGCCATTTATGATAATAAATTCTACAACAGAGCAAATCAAACAAGGCGGACAAAGGCGAGGTGCTAATATGGGTATTTTATCTGTTTATCACCCAGATATTAGGGAGTTTATAGAATTCAAAAAACCGCAGGGACAGCTGGAAAACTTTAACATATCTGTTGCACTGGACGAGAATTTTATGAATAAAGTTGAATCTGATGACGAAATAGAGTTAGTAGATCCGTATACAAAAGAAATTATTGCGAAGGAAAAAGCAAAGGATATTTTTGATTTGATGGTAAAGTGCGCTTGGGAAACTGGTGATCCTGGTTTCGTTTTCATTGACAGAATTAATGCGAGCGGCTCAAATCCAACACCAGCTTTAGGAGAAATAGAAAGCACGAATCCTTGTGTAGCTGAAGGAACTTTAGTAAATACGCCTTTCGGATATAGAAAAGTAGAAGATTTGAAACAAGGAGATAACATTAGCACTGTTTTCGGTAGCGAACCAATTAAAGCAATTGAAGTGCATAATGATGTACCTGTTTTTAAAGTGAAATTTTCAGACGGCGGTGAACAAATAGTCACTTCTGCACATAGATATTTCGCAGTTAAAAAAGGAAGCCAAAGCAAAAAAGTTCAAGATGTAAGATTAGACGAATTGGAAGTCGGTGACTATGTGCGAGTTGAGCCAACTCATGTGCTAATTTCAGAACCCGAAAAATATGCACAAGGTTTGAGAAAAGGAATTTTATTAGGAGATGGCTGTTACACACAAGACTGCTATGATAAAAATATTGTTAAAATTGCAACAAGTATAGATGATACAGAATATAACGAAAATGTAAAAGAATTATTTGGCGACTGGAATTTTAGAAAAGATGATATTAGCAACAATAGCAAGTCTGTAAATATGCTAATAAGTAATGGTAGAGATTTAATGCAGACAGTTGGCTTAACGCAAGCATATTCATATCAAAAAACATTTGACATTGAGCAAATTACTAGCATAGAAGAAACAATTGGTATTTTAGATGGCTTATTGGCAACTGATGGTGATATTTTACTGAAATCAAACCATCCGCAGATAAGATTTACAACAAGCTCAGAAGATTTAGCACAAAATATTAGACGGCTTTTGCTTATGATTGGTTGCCACGGAAGAATTTTTTCCGAATTTAGAGATGACGGCGGAGTAATTAACGGCAGGAAAATAGTTAGAAAACACACAAAGTATACTATTGTTGTTTCGGGAGCAAGCGCCGATAAATTAGCAAAAATATCTAAACTTGAAAAGATAAATCCAATTAAAGGTAAAAAGTTGCGAGAGCTTACAAAAGAGTGGTTAACTACCGGTAATACTTGGAAAGCAAAAATAATTTCAATTGAGTCAGTAGGAACAGCAAAAGTTTTTGATTTATACTGCGAAAAGAGCGATACTTGGATAACAGATGGTTATGTACAGCGTGGTTGTGGGGAGCAGCCTTTATTGCCGTACGAACCGTGCAACTTAGGCTCGATTAATTTGTCTAAGTTTGTAAGACCTGACGGTTCTGATATGGACTGGACTGCGTTAGGGGAAATAGTTGACTTAACTACGCATTTTTTAGATAATGTTATAGAAGTAAATAATTACCCTCTGCCAGAAATAGAAGTAATAGCAAAAGGTAACAGGCGAATTGGATTAGGAGTTATGGGCTGGGCAGAAAGTTTAGTTATGCTCGGTATACCATATGATTCTGAAGCGGCAATTAAAAAAGCAGAACAAGTAATGGAATTTATTAACAAATCCTGCTTGAAAGCTTCTGAGAAATTAGCAGAACAGAGAGGCGTTTTCCCAAACTTCAAAGATAGTATATTTGATGAAAACGGAAAATATTTTAGAGTAAGAGCTTTCCCGCGAAACTGCGCCAGAACTACAATTGCGCCAACCGGAACAATCGCGATAACGGCTGCTTTGCAAGGCTCTGGTATTGAACCATTTTTCTCAATTGCATACTTTAGATATGATGCACAAGGAATAGATATGTTAAAAGAAGGTAAGACACCAAGTGATGACCACACTTTCTTTGAATATAATAAATTATTTGGAGAAGTTGCAAAGAAAAATAATTATTTCGGATTGGAGGAAAGAGAATTATGGAGGAGAATATCAGACAACCACGGCTCTGTAAGAGGTATAAAAGAGATTCCAGAACACATACAGAAAGTTTTCTGCTCGTCTTATGATGTTACAACCGAGTATCACATAATGCAGCAAGCTGCATTCCAAAGGCACACAGATAATGCAGTTTCAAAGACAATAAATATGCCAAATTCTGCGACGGTTGAAGATGTTTGGAAGGCATACTTCTTTGCGTACAAGCAGGGAGTCAAAGGCGTTACAATTTATAGAGATGGAAGCAAGAGTTTCCAAGTCTTATCAAATAAAAGTCAAGTTAAAACCGAAACCAAAGAGGCAGATGAAATTGCAAAAAAGAAATTTATTGCTGCAGTTGTAAGACAGAGACCAGAAGAGGTTTCTGGAACTACTTATAAAATAAAAACTGGCTACGGAAATTTGTTTGTTACTGTTAATAATGACGAGCAAAATCAACCATTTGAAGTCTTTGCGACTACCGGCAAAACTGGCGGTGTACTTGCAGCAAAAGCCGAAGCAATTTGCAGACTTATTTCATTGAACTTAAGAGCAGGCATAAGCTCCGAAGAAATAATTGAGCAGCTAAAAGGTATTAGAGGTCCAATGCCGACGTGGAGTAAATATGGTGTTGTATTCTCAATTCCAGATGCGGTTGCTAAGATACTTGCGATTCATATAAACAGAGGGCAGACTAATTTGTCTCAGTTTTCAAATGAAGTTAAGCAGTCAACTTTACCCGAACCAATGCCAAAACTAAATGGTCTGCAGAAGACCATTCCTATGGCAATTGCAGATACTGGAGAGATACCAGAATGTCCTGATTGCAAAAATATTTTGCAGTTTGGAGAGGGCTGTGCAGTATGCCATTTCTGTGGCTATTCTAAGTGCAGTTAGATAGAAAAGTTTAACTTACATCGTTGCACAAATAAAATTATGAACAAGCGAGAATATTTCTTATCAATTTTTAAATTAGCCAGAAAGAAATATGATAAATTAGATAAGAGACTTGCCGCTGAAGACTGGGAGCACGACTGGCAGACTTTAATTGCAACCTTAATGTCGGCTCAAAGCAGAGATGAGACAACAATTCCAATTGCAGAAAAGTTATTTAGTAATTATCCAACTCTTAAGGCGTTAGCCAGAGCAAAATACGATGATGTCCTGCAGATTTTTAAAAGTCTTAATTATAATAGAACCAAAGCTAAGCACGTAATTGAAGCTGCTAAATTTATTTTGAAACATTATGATGGAAAAATTCCTGAAGACGTTGAAAAACTAATAAAAATTCCTGGAGTCGGCAGGAAAACAGCAAACGTGGTGAGGAGCGAGGTACACAGCTCTGCTGCTATCGGCGTAGATACTCATGTTCACAGAATCTCAAACGTTTTGGGTTTAGTAAAAACAAAAACTCCGCATCAAACGGAAATAGAATTAGTTAAAATTATACCAAGTAAATATAGAAGCGAAGTAAATAGAATTTTTGTATTATGGGGAAAGCACGTTACAGGCAGAGACAAAAAGAAGTTTTTAGAAAATATAAACTATAAGTAATAACCTTTAAGAAAGCAGATATTTATTTCTAATTATGGAACTAATGCGATGCAAATACTGCAGCTATGAATTGATACCAGAAGACTTTGAAAAGAAAGAAGTCGGATGGAAATGCAGCTGCGGCGCTGCAAAAGAAGATTTCAAACCAGCAAAAGACTTTCTTGACGAGGCAATAGATATTCTTAGCGGATATAAAGAGGGTACAACTTCTCCAGAGGTTATAGAGCATTCGTGCGGCTGCGCTGATCCAGAGCAATAACCGACTAATTTATTAAATTAGCTTCTAATCGTTAATTGATATAAATATGGTATTCCAAGTTAAATCTAAGGATGAGTTAAAACCAAAAGCATTGAAGGGGATTTCTGATGCTCAGATAGAACCGCATTTTGAAAAACACTACAAAGGCTACATAGCAAAATTAAATGAAGGCTGGTTGAAATGGCAGAGCGTTGATACGAGCAAAGCAAATCAAAATCTCTCAGACGTTAGGACTCTAAAGGTAGAAGAGTCGTGGAACTGGATGGGAACCGTTCTTCACGAATTGTATTTTGAGAATCTAAAACAAAACTCTGGACAAATTAGCACCGCTCTTAAAGGAGAAATAGAAGAAATCTTCGGAAGCTGGGATAAATTCAAACAGGATTTCATTGCAACTGGAACAGCTTTGAAAGGCTGGGCTGTGTTAGTTTTGGATTTATCAACAGGAAAGTTGATGATAAATGGTTTAGATGCGCACAATGTGGGTGGCTTTCTAAATGCAATTCCAATATTAGTTTTAGATGTATATGAACACGCATACTATTTGGATCAAGGTCCTGCAAGAGGCAAATACATAGATGCTTTTTTCGAAAACATAAATTGGGAAATTGTAAATAAAAGATACGAGAAAGCTAAAAAAGCATACATTGCAGTGAAATGATATATGGCAGCAAACTTAACTCTGCTCTACGCAACTAAGAAAGAAGATATTAAAAAAAGATTGGAGGACTATAAAAAAATCTGGCACGAAAACGACGAGAAGATATTTTCTGAATTAGCTTTTTGTTTATGCACGCCGCAGACTAAAGCCAGTGCAGGTGATTTAGCAGTTAAACGACTACTCGAAGCTAATGTTTTATTTACAGGTAAATTTGAAGACATACAACCGCATTTAACTAAATCTGGCGTGCGATTTAGTAATAATAAATCTAAATATATTGTTGAAGCAAGAGAATTCTTTTCGCAAAATAACAAAATGAATATAAAATCTAAACTTAATACGACAGATATTGTTGGATTAAGAAATTGGCTTGCGGATAATGTCAAAGGGTTAGGGATGAAAGAAGCCTCCCACTTTTTGCGAAATATTGGTTTCGGCAGGGATATAGCCATACTTGATAGACATATCTTGCGTAATATGATTAAATATGAAATAATTCCAGAGTTGCCGAAAACGATTTCTAAGAAGAAATATCTCGAGTTAGAAGAAGCTCTAAAGAAGTTTTGTAGAACTTCTGGAATTGGATTAGACGAAATAGACTTGTTATTCTGGTCAGAATACGGAAGTTTGCCTATAGAGAAAATGAAATAATGAGCCGAGGAGGATTTGAACCTCCGGCCTCCGCCTTTCTTAGTATTTTACTTGTAAGGGCGACGTCATACCGGGCTAGACTATCGGCTCATTAGATTAGTCTCAGCAAGCGATTTAAAAACTTACTCTCCGAAGATAGAACCCATACCAGCAAGGCTTTCTTCTTCAGCCCCTTCAAATCTCTTTTTTACGTCGTCTTTCTCAGCACCAGAGAGTTTTTTTGCGCCGGCATCTAAAAGCATCTTTTCATTTTTTTCAAAGAATTCGTCTGAAGCCTTTATGTATAGATAATTAACTAATTTATTTATTCCCAATGTGCCAGCTTCTTGTAATCTGTAGCCCTGCACAACAAAAGGATTTTTTGTCCAATTTCCTTTTTCATCTTTTGTGTCAGAAGCGTCCAAGATTTTCTTTACGTCTCCAAGATTCTTTATTTCGTATACGTTTGTTGTCATAACAGAAAATCTATTTGAGCGTTAATAAACTTTAGTGTTTGTTTAGTGCTTGTTCCATTTTGTGCCAGCCAGTTTTCTTATTTAAATGCATCCAGAATGCGATGAGAAAAAGTGCTAGAGCAAATATAGAAATTTTGTATTGCTTAGCAAGTAACTCTAAAATAAACCAGCCTAATGAAATCATGACTAAACTTAGACTTTTATGAGACGCTTTCATTGGATAACTATTTGAATAAGTCGTTAATATCTTTAATTATTTTATCATAACACTTTTTAGTAATTTTTGCTAATGTCTTTTCTGCTCTTGATTTTAAAATAGTTTGTATCTGCCAATATTTAGCAGTACTTTTGAAAGGCAAATCTCCTTCTTCAAATTCAAGTAATGAGCCCTTGACGTCAGGATTACTTGTTATTGCGCATACAATAAAATCATTTAGTTTTTCGCCGAGTATTAGAACTGGTCTTCTTTTGTTCCCGTCTAAATCAGAATAGGGAAAATTTATTACAACAATATCTCTTTTATATAGCATCGTCCCATCTTGCATCGTATGGATTATCCCAAGTTTTCTTCAAAGTTTCTTCTCCAGCTAACATCCAGAGATAATCTTCATCGAGCTTAATTTTTTTAATAATGAGTTTACCTTTATCTTCAGAAATAGCGAGCTTTGCACCTTTTTCTATGAGTAAATTAGCTCTTAGATTCTTAGGAATAACTATTTGACCCTTTTCGCCAACTCTTATAATTTCAGTTTTTGTCATACTAGTAGGAATATCATACTGCTATAAAAATATTACGTATACTTTTAAGAGAATGCCCCCAACAGGATTTGAACCTGTGACCTACAGTTTACAAAACTGCCGCTCTACCGGACTGAGCTATGGAGGCGTAACTTTAGGTTTAGAATTGAGTTTATAAGAATTATCACTCAGCTTTCTTTCTGCCTTTTTTAACCCATTTTTCAAGGCTTATTTCTTTGCCACAATTGTCACAAGCGAATGTAAATGCGTCAACAGTTTTTTTCTTGCCTTTAATTTCCATTCTTTTTTTCTCACGCTCAAATAGCTGCTGCTTTTCTCCAGATTTTTTGCAGTGCGGACAGGTGTATTCTATGTTAGCTAAATCTTCATCTTCAAATTTCCAAACCATAATTGCGCAGTTGCCGGCCAGAGTTCTTCTAGTAAAATATGCTAATTTATCACCTGGACCAGGTTTTCTCAATGTCATATTTAGAGAATTATTTTTGCATTTAAAAGATTATGCAAGGGACAGGATTTGAACCTGCGAAGACACTAAGTCATAGGATCTTAAGTCCTACCCCTTTGACCAGGCTTGGGTACCCTTGCATTAAATTATCTCTGTAGTGTTAGTTTTAAAGTTTAGCTAATGAGTATCAATCTGATGCTCATAACTTTTCTAATGAGAATAGTTTAAATGACTTAGCAATTCGGTAATGCTATGGATATAGAGTACGTGAATTGCAACTTGTGCGGTAAGGATGATACAACGTTTGTAACTAAAACAGTACAGGACGGACAGGAATTCAAACTTGTAAAATGCGCCTCCTGCGACCTAATTTATCTGAATCCGAGATTGACGTGGGATACTATAAAAGGAATTTATTCAGAAAACAAGCTTGATAATTTCCAATATTATCTAAATACGAAAGATTTAGATGAGCAAACTTTTACCGAAAGATTAAATCTCATTAGGCAATATACTACGCCAGGAAAAGTTTTGGATATTGGAAGTAGTATAGGTATATTTCTGCACGCCGCACATAAACAAGGCTGGCAAATTTTTGGAATGGAACTAAACAAAGAAGAGGCAAAATATTCGGAAGAGAATTTTGGAGTTAAATTAGTATCAAGTTACGGAACAAAACCAAAGTTTGATTTAATTAATATGAGTGATGTAATTGAGCATTTCACTCATCCAAAAGAAGAGCTTCAAAAGATAAGCAAAGCTCTAAAACAAAACGGACTGCTCTTGATTTCTACGCCGGATTTTGATAATAAATTAACAAGAAAAGTAGCAATTAAACCACACGAACATCTTTATTACTTTGATAAAACTACATTAACAAAACTTTTAGAGGATACTGGTTTCAAAGTTTTGTATATTGAATCAACTACGAGAAAGCTCTCACTTAAAACATTAAGATACAGTTCAAGTTTCAATACATCCAAAGTAAAGAAATTTATTTTGGATATCATAGTATATACTAAAACATACAAGATCTTTGATTTTTTTGTAAATAAGACCAATCCAGATTTATTGGTAATAGCGCAGAAGATACTTTAAAAGACTTTGTAAATTGGTTTCTGTATGCCGAAAATCATAGTTACAATACCTACTTGGAACGAAAGTCTAAACATAAAATTACTAATAGATGAGATTTTAGCTTTGAAAAATAAGGATTTAGAAATTGTTGTAGCTGATGATAATAGCCCAGATGGAACTTGGAAAATTGTTGAAGAGATTTCAAAAACAAACAAAAAAGTTCATTTGTTACACAGAGTAACAAACAAAGGTAGAGGTTTAGCAGGAATTGACGGCTTCAAAAAAGCTATGGAACTTGGCGCAGATATAATTGTAGAGATGGATGCTGATTTTTCGCATCACCCACGACATATTCCTGAACTTGTTAACTCTCTTCAAAATGCAGACGTCTCAATTGGCTCAAGATTTAAGATTGGTGGCTATGATAAGCGGGGATTGAAACGAAGAGTTTTGACGAAAGGCTCTAACGCTTTCGCAAATATAGTTTTGGGAGTAAACCTAACAGATCCAAATTCCGGTTACAGATGCTATAAGCGGGAAGCTATGGGAAAAATTGTAGATAAACTAAAAGCGCCGGGACCAGATATAGTTCAAGATGTAATAGATAAATGCAAAATAAATAATTTAAAACTGATTGAGATACCAATAGATTTTCAGGACAGAGAGCGCGGTGAAACTACAAAAACTTTCAAGGATTTTATTAATGGTGCAGTTACAACTCTAAAATTGAGATTCTCGCGATGAAAATTAATATCAAACATTTGGTTTTGCTAAGTATTATTTTAGCGGCTGCTTTTGCTGTACGTTTTTACGATTTAGAAACATCGTCTTTTGAAGGACATATTCTGAGAGATATAGAAATTGCAGAAAGTATAGCTTATGACCACGAAATAAGATTAGCGGGAGTTACTCATAAAATTGAGCAAGATTCCGGTCAGCAGTCTTTTGGACCGCTCTATTACTATATGTTAGCACTGCCACTGATGTTCACAAAAGATTCTATTAGTAATCCGATAATTATTATTTCAATAATAGCGTTGCTTAATGTTTGCGCAGTTTTTCTTTTGTATAGATTAGGAAAAGACTTTTTTTCCGAGAAAGTTGGATTGATAGCTGCGACTCTATTAGCACTTAGTCCGTGGGATATTTTGTATTCTAGATTTATTACTACTCCAAATTTCCTGCCGTTTTTTGTTATAATACTAGCGTATTCTCTTCTGAAAATAGTTTTGAAAAAAGATTACAGATATTTTATACCATTGGCAGTAGCAGGAGCTTTGTCATTACACTTTCATTTGTCAGTTTTGTTTTTAGCACCAGTAGTCGGACTGATTTTAGTATTATCTAAACTTGAGTTGAAACCTAAGTATGTTTTAGCGTGTATAGCTATTTTTGCATTAGCACTAGCACCTATGCTTTACTATAATATTTCTAATGATTCTTTGGGTTCGCTGAACTTTTTATCCGAGAGAATTGGCGAAGAGTTTTCACGTTCTGAAGCGGCTTTAGAATCGTTTGGAATTCCGTTGGTTGTATCTTCAAATTATTTGGGAAAATACTGGTTCGGCAATGCGAATATATTCTCAGATTTCGGAAATTGGTTTTATCTCGCATCAAGTGTTTTGATAGCCAGCTTATTTATTTTTGGAATGATTTACTTAGCTAGAAATTTTGTAAAGAAGAAATCTTATGGCGTTTTGCTGGACTGGATTTTAATCCCAATTTTAATAATAGTTTTGCTCGGAAAAAATGTAAGTCCGCACTTTTTTGTAATAATTATGCCCGCTATGTTTATAGTTATAGCTTTAGCATTAGAACATTTGTCAAAGAAAACAGCTTTAGCGTATTTGCTATTAGCTATAGTAATAATTTCAAATGTCTTCACGTTTTACACCGCATTTGATTTTCTGCAGGAAAATGGCGGAACGTCATCCGCTTTTGGACTTAGTTACAAAGCAAAAATGGAAGTAGTAGATTATATAACATCTATCGCGCCAGATAAAACTACACCAATATTTTTCTTGGATTACAATAAAAGAGATTTCTTATATTTGTTCAACAAGCTTGGCTACACAAATATTAGTGGAATATCTCTGGAAGAATTCGAAA
Source organism: Nanobdellati archaeon (assembly GCA_018304345.1). GTDB lineage: Archaea > Nanobdellota > Nanobdellia > UBA10117 > UBA10117 > JAGVWH01. The sequence continues at coordinate 27,879 of JAGVWI010000001.1, forward strand.
AGCAAAAAGAGGGCGTGCTTATAGTAGATAGGTATAGTATGTTTGGATATGCTGAACATAAACTGACAGAAGAGCAGAATGACTTTTTAGATAAAGCAGACAAGATTACAATAAAAAACATTGAAATTGTAAGTGCTCCCGGCGAGATTGGTCGGAATTACAAAGTAATTCCTACGCCCCAAATCTATATGAATTAACTGGGTTGGTCGGAATTACAAAGTAATTCCTACGCCCCAAATCTATATGAATTAACTGGGTTGGTCGGAATTACAAAGTAATTCCTACGCTCTCGCCTTTCGCTTCGTAAATGAAATAGTGCTCCCGGCGAGATTTGAACTCGCGTCCCAAGCTTGAGAAGCTCGTATCCTTGGCCGGGCTAGACTACGGGAGCTTGACAGCGGGCGTTGAAGGATTCGAACCTCCGATCTCTCGGTCCGAAGCCGAGCGCTCAATCCAGGCTAAGCTAAACGCCCACAAGTGTTTATCTGAAAAGAGATTTAAAAGCTTGAGTATTGTTTTAGATTTATGATTTATGTAGGTTCTGGCGGAGTTCCAACTTCCTCCAAAGAGCGTTCAACAATTGGCGGAATAAAAGAAATAGCTAAACTAAAATTAGATGCAATGGAAGTTGAATTCGTTCGTGGAGTTAAAATGTCAGAGTCAATGGCAAAGGAAGTTGGACAAACTGCAGAAGAGTATAAGATTAGATTAAGTGTTCACGCTCCCTATTACATAAATTTGCTTTCACCAGATAAGGAGTTAGTAAAAAAATCAAATGAACGAGTAATTGATTCATTAGACAGAGCAGAAATTATGAAGGCTGATGCCGTTGCAGTTCATATGGGTTTCTTAGGGAAACTTTCTGCAAAAGAAGCAAATGAAATTATGAAAGAAAGAGTTGCAGACTTAATTGAACTTATGAAAAAACAAGGAATAACCAAAGTAAAACTTGGACCAGAAACAATGGTTAAGAAAGGACAATGGGGCTCATTTGAAGAAGTTGTTGAGATGTATAAGCACTATAAAAAATATCTAACGCCGTATTTAGACTGGGGACATATGTTTGCTTATTTTGGCGGCACAATAGATTACAAAAAAATTCTTGATGAAATAGAAAAATTAAATCTGAGTCATATTAACTCTCACTTTAACTGCGTAAAATACAGCGCCGCAAGTAAAAGTTACGTTGATGTTCATCAACCAATTGCTGCAAAAACTCCGGATTTCAAACCTCTCGCAGAAGAATTAAAGAAACGCAAGTTAAACATTACTTTGATTTGCGAAACTCCAGAGTTAGAAAGAGATGCGTTAGAAATGAAACGTATATTAGGGTTCTAATCTATCTGCTGTTCTTGGGAATGGAATGGTATCCATTATGTGCTCTGTTCCAGTAAGCCACATTACTAATCTTTCTACTCCTAATCCGAAACCAGAATGCGGAACGCTTCCGTATTTTCTTAAATCCATATACCAGTCATAATCTTTTGTTTTTAACTTAAAGAGTTTTAGACTTTCTTTTAGTTCTTTTTCATCGCTAATTCTTTCACTGCCACCTGTAGTTTCGCCAACACCAGGTATAAGTAAATCGCCCGCAAGAACAACTTTTTTGTCGTGCGGATCGACTTTCATATAGAATGCTTTCATATCTCTTGGGAAATGTGTTAAGAAAACTGGCGCACCTAAATCTGCAACTAATTTTCTTTCGTCTTCGTCTGTCAAATCATAACCCCAGCTTTTGCCTAATCTCTTTAGCGCCTCTTTGTATTTCATTCTAATAAATGGCGCTTTGATTTTTTTCAAATCTGAAGTATCTCTGCCTAATTCTTTCAGCTCTTTTTCGCAATGTTGTAAAATATATTCAACAATAAATGTAATTAATTCTTCTTCAAATTTTAACAGTTCATCAAATTCCATCCACGCCGTTTCCATTTCGTGATGCCAATATTCTGCAAGATGTCTTCTTGTTCTAGATTTTTCTGCTCTGAAACTTGGAGCGATGCAATAGATTTTTTCTAAGCCGAACATTAAAGCTTCGGCATATAATTGCCAGCTCTGTGTTAGATATGCTGACTGGCCAAAGTAATCTACTTTAAACAAAGTTGAGCCACCTTCAGATGCACTTTTGGTGAAGCTTGGACTTTGTATTTCGTAATAACCTTTTTGAGTGTAAAATTCTCTTATAGCTTCAAATATTTTCGAACGCACTTTGAAAATTGGAACTAATTTTGTGCTTCTAACCCAAAGATGTCTAACTTTTCTTAAATATTCTTCGGAAAAATCTTTCTGTATCGGAAATGCTTCAGATAAGCCAATTATTTTTAGTTTAGAAACTTGTAATTCGTATCCAGTTGGAGCTCTGCTATCTTGTTTTACTTTTCCAGTAACTTCGCAGGAACTTTCAATTGTTATTTTTTCAGCCTCTTTCCAAGCATCGCTGTCTTTCTTTATAATTGCCTGAATTTGTCCGGTGCTATCTCTAAGTATTAGAAAAATTAATTCTTTCTGTCCTCTTTTTCTATGAACCCAGCACCTAAAAGAAACGTGCTTTTCGTCAGATTCTAAACTAAGAGCCCGCCCAATAGGAATAAATTTTTCAGACATAATGTACTCCAATATACTGCTGACTAGAAACGTGTTTATGCACAATTCGGAATACTAGTCTTTTGCATAACGTTATCATTTTGATTGTATTATTAAAAGTTATGCTTTTAAAATGTTAGAGTATGTTAAAACTATGAAATTCATAGCTGAAGGGGCTGAAGCAAAAGTCTATTTGGACAAAAATAAGATTATCAAGGATAGAGTAAAAAAGGCTTACAGACTGCCGATTATTGATGAGAACTTGCGGAAATTAAGAACGAGAAGCGAAGCAAAACTAATCCGTGAGGCAGAAAGAGCGGGAGTAAATGTTCCAGCTGTTTTAGAAACTAATGACAAGACTTTCAAATTAGAAATAGAATTTTTGGACGGAGAAAAAGTCAGAGATGTGCTGGATGAAAACTGGAAACTCGGAGAGAAAATTGGAGAGCAGATTTACAAATTGCATTCCAGAAAAATTGTGCACGGCGACTTGACAACATCTAATATGATTCTTAAAAACAATAAAATATATTTGATAGACTTTGGACTTGGAATGATAACAGACAGAGCTGAAGATATGGCTGTTGATTTACATTTGTTTAAAGAGTGCCTTATATCTCGGCATAATTCAGTTTGGCAAAAAGTTTGGAGAGGCTTTCTAAAATCTTACAAAAATGAAAAAGTTTTGAAGCATTTGAAGAAGGTTGAAGCGCGAGGACGTTATAAGAAACTCGACTGAACCAAGAAAATCTACGGATTTTCTAGTTTTGAAAACCTTCGGGTTTTCAATAAGCTTTAAAAAGACACTAAGTAGGCTTATTTTATAGTTGAGGGTGGGTTGGTTCGGCTTATGCTGGACGGGCGCACACCAATACAAAGAAAATCTACGGATTTTCAATATTATTTAAAAAATGGCGAGAATGCATTCCCGAAGAAAAGGGAAATCAAAGTCTAGAAAACCTCTTACAGAGGCTCTGCCAGAGTGGGTTTCTTACAAACCTCAAGAGGCAGTTACATTAGTCTTAAAGCTTGCAAAAGAAGGAAACAAAGCAAGTGCAATTGGACTTTTGCTAAGAGATAAATATCAAATTCCAGATTTCCAAAAACTTACTGGTAAAAAGATTAATGTTATTTTGAAGGAGAATAAAGTATCTCACGAACTTCCCGAAGATTTGAATAATTTAGTTACCAAAGCTTTTCAAGTAAAGAAACATCTTGAAACAAATAAGAAAGATATGGTTTCAAAAAGAGGTTTACAATTAACAGAGTCAAAAATTAACAGACTCGCAAAATACTACAAAAGGAGGGATGTTTTGCCTGCGAAATGGAAATATGAGCAAGAGAAGGCAACATTTGCTAAATAATTATGGCTAAACCAGTAAAGGTACAAAAGTTGAAGAAAAGATGGTTTGCAGTTATAGCTCCAGAAATTTTCAAAAATAGGGAAATCGGCGAAGTTGCTGCAATAGAGCAGAATAACTTGTTAGGAAGAACTGTTGAAGTCAGTGCAGCTAAATTGACAGATACGCCGAAAGATCAACACAGAAAAATAGTTCTGCAGCTAAGTGATTTAGCAGGCGATAAAGTTAATTCTATTGTAAAGAAAAGTTTCTTTTTAGATAATTACATCCAGAGAACTATAAGGCGATATAAAGAGAGATTTATACTCGCGGAAAATTTCAAGGCAAAAGATGATACCATAAAACTTAAAGTTTTGGTTTTGGCGGTAAAGAAGTTACACCAAAAAGTCAGAGCAAGTTTAATTAGATATATAAGAGCAAGTCTTACAGAAAAACTTTCTACTGCAAAGACTGATGAACTTTTCTTGCCAGCAAATTTAGAGAAGATAAGCGGTGAACTGCGAAACGAAATAAAAAATATCTATCCAGCTGACAAAGTTATAATTTGGAAGACGGAAGTTAAAAAGAAATAATTATCTAAGTCTTATAGTTTCAAGATTTCTTGGAGCTGTTGTTTCAACTCTGAACGATTTGTGAATACTTGACGCAAGGTCAAGAGTTTTAGACTGCTCGCCGTGTACGATTATAACTTTTCTTGGCCGTGGCTTCACTTTTTGGATATACTCCATCAATTCAATTCTGTCGCAATGTCCAGACAAGCCGCTAATAGTGTGTAATTCTATTTTTACTTTTACAAATTCGTTATCAACTTGCACCTCGCTTGCACCGCTTTGAATTTTTTTACCAAGTGAGCCTTCGCCCTGATAATTTACAAATATCATAGAGTTTTTTGGATTGTCTCCAAGTTTCTTGAAATACTCTAAGCTTGGACCGCCGGTTAACATTCCCGATGTAGCTATGAAAACACAAGGTCCGCCTTCTATCGCCTCCTGTCTTTCTTTTCCAGATCCTACTCTGGTAAATATTGGGGACAAAAATGGATCCTGTCCTTCGTAAAATATTTTGTCTCTAACGTCTTTGTTTAGGAATCTTGGATAGGCGTTATGAAGTGCAGCGACATCCCATACCATTCCGTCAAGATATACTTTGAAATCTAATTTTTCTTCCCTCGCTATATTCTCCAAAACTAACATAATTTCTTGTGATCTACCTACACCGAGAGATGGAATCAAAACTTTTCCTTTACGCGCAAGAGTTTCTTTAATAATTTTTTCTATATTTGCCTCAGAGTCTTCTCTTGACGGCATAGTATCGTTTGGAAGTCCGTATGTACTTTCCATCATCAGAGTTTCAAGTCTTGGAAACTGCATTGAAGCTCCATCAAATAATCTGCTGTCTCTTACTTTGAAATCACCCGTATACATAAAGTTGTGATAGCCGTCGCCTATGTGCAAATGTACTAAACAGCTTCCTAAAATATGTCCTGCGTTGTAAAATGTTAGTCTTACGTCGGGAGTTATGTCTGTAACTTCGCCATATTCAAGTGAAATTGTGTGTTTAATAGCTTCTTTGATATCAGCACTTGCGAACAAAGGTGTTTTGGAATTAGACTGATTTACTTGTATGTAATCTAATAGTAAGAGTGCAGTAGTATCTCTTGTCGGTTCAGTTAGATAAACTGGACCGCGGTATCCCATTTTGAATAAAAATGGTAAGAAGCCAGAGTGATCCAAATGTGCGTGAGAAATTATTACTGCATCTAATTCATCTATTCTAAATTCAGGAGCATTTAGATATGGAAATTGATATTTACCGTGAGCTGCAACATTTACACCGCAGTCTAAAAGTATTTTTGATTCAGGAGTTTGCAATAAGAAACAACTTCTTCCAACTTGACGACCAGCTCCGAGAGCTGTAATTCTTACCCACATTTCTTCGCTTGTACTTAATTGCTGTTCATAGATTCTCTGTCCGACTTTGTGCAAAAATTTTTTTCTGTCCTCTGAATCTGTGAATAAAACATTTCTGATGTTTGTTGTAATCTTTGATGGTATTACGGAATCTCTTCTTACAATTGGTGTCCAGAAAGTTTCTTCCTTAATTTTTTTCAAGTTGTCGCCATCTTTTCCAATAGCTAGTCCTGGTTTTTTTACTTCAATCGTCAAAAGACTTCTAGCGGGCTCAAAGAGTATTTGATGAATGTCAGCTTCTTTTGGAATTATTTCTCTAACTAATTTCTCAGCCTCTTTGGTACCCATTCTTAGTGAGCCGTCTGCACGTAAATCAATTCGTTTCTTTACTTCGCTTACGAGCGCTCTAATAATATCTCCACCTTGTGCAAAAAAAGTCTTGTTTTTAGTATAAATTACAATATTTGCCCCTTCATAGCTTGTACTCTCTATAGCTGCGTCTGCTGGTAATTTATTTAAGATGTCATTTAATACAGTCATCGTAACTTTAAGCTACACTATTTAGATTTCGCTGTAACTTTCTCCGGCTCTACTTTTCGGTAACCGCCTTTATCGATTACCACAACATTTACGCCTTCACCACTGAATATATCGCGCTTTATTGCTGAGTTTATAGCTTTGTATGCTAATTTTATTCCTTCTTCACTTGACATTCCTTCTCTCCAGTTATCTTCAAGTACTCCAAAAGCCATTGGGCTTCCGCTTCCTGTGGCGGTAAAATTCTTTTCTTGGATTATGCTACCACCCATATCTAGACTGAATACTCCAAATTTATTTCCGTTATCTTTTCCGCCGACGATTAACTGAACATAATAAGGGATGAATGATTTTGCTCTTTCAAGAACTACATTCCCCGTCAAATTTGCTGCGACTGTTAGGCTTGGATCCATTCCAGTGTTTAAGTGATACAAGCGCATTTCTGCTTTCATCAACTTTGCGAGAGCCTGTCCATCAGCTGCACTGCCAGCGAAAGTCATACCTATGAATGGAGTAACTTCAAATATTTTGTCAACATCTTTGTTGGCGATTAACGAACCAAGTGTCGCTCTTTTGTCTGCCGCGAGAACAATAGAATCTTTGCAAACAATTCCTACAGTTGTCGTTCCTTTTTTGTAATCTTCTTTATCAATCATTGATAACCTCTAATTCCTCAGAGAACTAAATGTAAAGAGTGTAGCATCTTTAAAAACTTTTTGTATGGTTGCTAATACGATTTTGCTATACAGAGCTGAACATACAATTCAGCGAGTTTAGCAAAATACACAATCAATACGATTTTGCTATATATACTGTTGCAGTAGCTTTTTTGCTGCATACTACGCATTTGCCGCTGGCTCTTGATTTATCATCAAATAACATTCCACGAACCTTTCCGCCGTCGGTTGCCTGTTGTATTTTGTCTGCACATTTTTCTCCAGATTTGTCAAGTGCGCAGAATTTTGTTTTCACTAAGCCCTTGTTTGTATTTAATATTTTTACAAGGTGCTCAAACGTATTTGCTTCTTTAATATTCTCGCGCAAAAACTTTTCTGCATTCTCTGAAATAGATTTCAAAATTACACTTTCATAAGATTTTATTTTTCTTTCTAATTGTTTCTCTGCAATTGTTTCTCTTTTTCTTATATCTCTTCTAACTATGGTTATTTTCTTAGCTTTCACTTCTTTAGGGCCTACTTCTATTCTGACTGGAACACCAAGCATTTCCCATTCATTGTATTTCCAGCCAGGTTTGTTGTCAGAATTATCATATTTTACTCTGTATTGCTTTGACAACTTTTTTTCAAGTTCTTTGCATTTTCTATCTACAGCTTTGTCATTTTTTTCAAATACAATTGGTACAATTACGATTTGTATCGGAGCGATTTTGAATGGTAATACTAAACCGAAATCGTCACCGTGCACACCTATTATTGCAGCCATAATTCTCCAAATTCCTGGACCGAAGCATGTCTGATAGCCGAACTGCGATTTTTCATTTTGATCAATAAATTTTACATTGTACGCTTTTGCGAATCTTTGTCCCAAATCGTGAGTTGAAGCAATCTGGCTTACTTTGCCGTCAGGCATTAGGCAGTCCGCTCCGTAGGTATCATCTGCACCAGCAAATTTATCCCAGCTCGGTCGTTTGAAATACAAGAAAGGCAGTCCAAGTTCGCCAGTAATTATTTCGCTTGTGATTTGCATATCTTTTTCTACTTGTTTCAAAACTTCTTCGTTAGTTTCAAAAACCGCGTGAGTTTCAAAAAAGATAAATTCTCTGCCTCTCAAAAATGGCCGCGTCGTAGATTCCCCTCTGTATGTTGTAATTCTTGATTGATAATTTTTCCAAGGTAAATCTTTCCAGCTTCTAATCCATAAACTATACAGCGGATAAATCTGCGATTCGCCAGTTGGTCTTAGATAAAGCGGAGTTTCAAGTTTAGTTTTGCCCATTCGCTCAACCCAGAATAATTCTGGTGCAAATTCAACGTGCTCTTTTTCCTTTTTGATGTTTTCTTCTGGAATTAAAAGAGGAAGTAATATTGGAGAATAGCCGTCTTTTTCTACCTGCTGCTCTAAAAGAGCTTCAAAACGTCTAATAATTTGGACTGACCAAGTCCTATGTGGTACGAAACCTTGTACGCCATAGCGCATATCAACCAACTTTGCGCCGTTTTCGCCGGTTATTTCGGTATACCATTCAGAGAAATTCTGAGATTTTTTGTTCTTAAGAGCCATAAATATTGGTAATAGAGCTAAAATATAAGCTTTTCATATTGTATATTCTAAACTAATAATTGATTTAAAACTCTTAAACTTCATTTCTGTATGTATAAATTAGCCGTAATATCCGATACGCATCTTGGTTTTGCCTATGATACAGAGAAGCAGGAAGACTCATTTAGTAATTTTGAACAAGCGTTAAATCTGGCACTTCTGGAGCAGCCAAGAGTTATTTTGTTAGGCGGCGATATTTTTCACGATAGAATACCTAAGCAGGAAGTTCTTGGCAAAGCGATTGAGATATTTACTAAAGCTAACAGAGCTATGAAGAAAAAAATAACAGTTATTAGGAAAATAAAAGATGGAAAAGTTGAGCTTGAAAAGTTTCAGATTCCACCGATAATCGCCATTTGGGGAACTCACGAACGCCGACACAAAGGCAGCACTAATCCAGTTCAGATTTTAGAAAAAGCTGGATTGCTTTACTGCTTACACGCCGAATCTATTTTGTTAGAAATGGATACAGATAAGATAGGAATACACGGTTTGTCAGGAGTTCCAGAGGCTTATGCGAAAGATACTCTGCGTACTTGGAATCCTCATCCGTTCAAAGAGGGTCCAAATGTTTTGATGGTGCATCAGAATTTCAAAGAAATAATGCCGCCAGTAGATCATTATCTTGAGTTCAAAGATTTGCCTCCAGAGTTCAATGTTTATTTACTCGGACATGTTCACAATACGTCTCAGAATAAGCATCCTATTTCTAAAACTCCAATAATAACTGTTGGTTCAACTGTTAGCACGCAGATGCAAAAAATTGAAAGCGAATCCGAAAAAGGATTTTACATACTTGAATTCGGACGAATGCAAGGCGGAATAAAATTCGTTCCTATACAAACCAGAAAATTAATCTACGAAGATTTTGATATAACTGGCAATAAACCGAGCGATGTTTATTTCAAACTCGCAGAAAAGCTTGATGCTTATCTGAAAAAAAGTTATGACTTAAAACCAATGATTAGAATTAGGTTAATCGGAAAATTGCCGGATGGCTTCTCGCCAGAAGATATCAAATTATCAAAATTGATTCGCGAGTACAGCGATAAGTGTATAATTAGTTTAGACAAAAGTAAGATGTCTTCAAGCGAATTGGATAAAAGTTCGCAACTACTTCAAGATATAAAGCAAAATAAATTTTTGGTTGACAAAGTTGGACTTGAAATTCTTGCAAAAAATCTGAAGACTGAACTTAAGCTCGAAACACTGCATAATTTATTTGAACTGTTGTCTGCTGGCGAACTGGAAAAAGCAGAACAGGAATTGGAGGCCGGACATGCTGAAAAAAATAAAACTGCAGAACTGGAAAGCACACAAGCTTAGCGAATTTAATTTTTCTCCCGGTACGAATGTAATAATTGGGAATATGGGTGCCGGCAAGAGCTCTATTTTGCAGGCTATCTCTTACGCTATTTTCGGAACTTTTTCAGAACTGAAAAGCAGAGAAGTAAAAGTATCTGATTTGCAGACAAGAGGCGAGTCAGAAATAACTTCAGAGGTAGATTTGACATTATATCCGAACGAACGTGAATATCACATAATAAGAACTATAAAAAATGGTAACACTTCTGAAGCTGTAGTAAGAGACAATAATAACCAAATGCTTGCCGGAACAAATTCTATGCAAGTCACAGATTTTTTAGCAGAAAAATTAGGACTTGACGAAGATGTTTTTTTGAGAACAGCTTACGCAAAACAAAATGATATTGATATGTTTTTACGATTGAGCCCCGGAGAGCGAAAATTAAAACTTGACGAACTTATGGGGCTGTATAAATTTGAAGACGCAAGAAGAAATGCAGTTAAGCTGGCGAATCAAATTGCAGCAAAAAGAGATGTGCAGGCGAGTTTTTTAGGAAATTTTGATTTTGAAAAGGCGCGAACAGAGATAGTTAATTTGGTAAGTGAAACAGAGAAACTTAAGCACGAAAGAGGCGAACTCGGCGGTAAAATTATTGAATCCGAACGGACAAAATCAGAGCTTAGCATTAGAATAAGAACTTTAAGGATACAACTTGATAATTATAATAGATTGATTGAGCGCAGGGAAGTTTACAGAAAACAGCTTGAAGAAATCAGCAAGAAAGTTTCTCCCGGATTAGATGAAAGTTTGGAATCCGTAAGGCTTAGATTAAATGAAATTACATCTAGAATTGATGAAGTAAAACGCGCGAAACAAAACAGCAGGGAAGATTTGGAAAGAGGAAGGAACAGCTCTCTTGAAATAGAAAAAATATATGGTAGTTTAGAAGAAAAGAATACAGAAATATTAGCAGTACTAAAAGAAATTGATGATTCTAAATTTGAGCTTGAGAAGCTTAAACAATATGGACCAGTTAACGACATCCAGGCTAAACTTTCTGACATTGAGTTGAAAATAGACGAAAGTTTAGAAAGAAAAAATCAAATGGCTGGTGAAGTTAGCGTATTGAGAAGCCACTTATCTGAATTAGAGGGTGTTGATGGTGCTTGTCCTGTTTGTTCAACAAGACTTGAGCAAGTAACAAAAGATGTTTTGATTCAAGAGAGACGCACCAGAATAGCAAATTTTACCGAACAGATTTCACACCTAGAGAATTTAGCAGGAGATTTGCGCACGGATAAAGTAAATCTGCAAAAAGTTCACGAGCGCCAAAAACTATTGTTCCAAAAAATTGATAGAGAAAGTGAACTAAGAAAAAAAGAGAGAGAAAATATGATTAAATTATCCGAGCTTCGCGGTAGACGTGCTGCTTTTACAGAATCTTTTTCACAAATTTCAAACCGCGCCAGCAATCTTGATAAAGAAATAGAAACTTTGGAAATAGAGAGGCGCACACTTACGGAGAAAAAACAAATCCTTGAATTAAAGAGCCAAAAGTACAAACTTGCAAAAGATTTGGAAAGTATTGAAACATCTATTTCTAGCGTTAAGATTAATGAACAAGCAGTTGATACGGTTGAAAACCAATATAGAAGTTCAGTTCAAGAATTAGAAAGAATTGCATCACGTCAAAAGTCACTTGAGTACATAATTGAAGAAAAAGAAAAGAGATTAGCAGATATACAGACAAGGCAGGAGCAGTTTAAAAATATAGAAAAAGAAGTTGAATATCTTGGTACTAAGGTAGATTTCTTACATCAGTTTAGAAATGCACTTTTGGCGGCACAGGAAGCTCTGAGGAGAGAGCTGGTTACAGCTGTAAACGAAGTTATGTCGAGCATATGGGCGCAAATTTATCCATACGACAGATGGACATCAGCGAGATTAGATGCAACAGATAGCGATTATGTTTTGCAGTTACGTGAGCACGAGGGAGAATGGCTGAATGCTGCTGGCTATGCATCTGGCGGAGAGAAAATTATCGCATCACTTGCATTAAGAATTGCGTTTACAAAAATACTAACTCCGCAGCTTAACGTTTTGATACTTGACGAACCGACGCATAATATGGATGACAAAGCAATTGCAACGTTTGTAGAAGTTTTGCAAAATGACTTATCTAGCTTTTTGGATCAGATATTCATAATAACGCATAACGAAAAGTTAGCAGAAGCCGGCAACAATATAATCAGAATTTAAGAAAAACATTAGTTTTTATTCGAAATTTACAAATATGTATCGTTTGTGGAATGTCTTTTGGATTTTTTTGTAATAATATTTTTTGCTAAGTCTGCTAAATTTGCAAGTTCTTTATCAACTTTCCTTGCACTTGGTGTAGCTAAATCAACAATTATATTTAGTAATTTACTATCTAAGCTTTGTGAAAATCCGCGATGATTTAAGCTTCCAATAGCACTGTTGCCTTTGGTTATAATTCCAGTATATGCATCACCCTTCAATGTTCTTCGTATGGTCAGAGTATATAATTCACTATTATATTCAGTTTTATATCTTGTAATAGAACCTAAGTATCTTTCATCGCTGTCAATTGTACCCAGAGATGGTGCCCAATTTTCAGGAGTTTGATTTTCAGCTAAAATATCTATTTTGCTACGCGGTTCAATTAGTACTCTTGAACCAAGCGGACCTTGAACTACTCCTTTTCTGTTGTTATACGGATCGTTGGGCATAGGAGCAAAAATCAGTAAATGTCATTTATAAAATTTGCGATAGTAAAAAGATAGTTGTTATCTTATTGCGTGATATATGGTGTGTTTGTAAAATTATAAATTGGGACCGAAGTCCCAATAGTTTACCTTATGTGTTTTCGAAAACTAATTTTATATAGTTTTCAAAAGATCAGCAACTTTGCTTGCTGTATCATCATCTGTTGGTAAACTTACAGAGTTTCGGAATCTTTTGCCTGCATTTTCAGGCAAGTAAAATCCTTTTGAGATCGAGATAAACTCGTTCTCGCCTTCTTCTGTTTTTGCTACTTTTCTTGCAACTTCAATGAAGTTGTTTCGTCCAAATTTTATTTCTTCGGCTTTTACAGTTATGAATTCAACTCGTGCCATTTTGTCTCCGTTGTAAGGCTAAGAACTAAGCGAACATGTATGTTTAATACGAGTTCTTGGTGTTCATTCGCCAATTTTTTAGTGTTATTGCGTCTTATAAACTTTACGCTGTTATAGTAATGGTTTTATAGTGCATTAGCCAGTTTTATTTGGCCATGAAATATATAGTATATTTGTTAGTTTTAATAGTTATAATCGGTGGGCTGTCTGTAATATTCTTAACAGACCAGAATTTTACTCTTACGGGGGCTGCTATAGGTTTGCAAACTATTCCAAATACACCTAAGGATGCTGAACTGCGTTCCGGCACAAATAAAAAAAATTATGGTACTTCTGAAGAAATAGATATAGACAAAAATGACAGGAATTCTATTTTTGAGTTTAATCTTTCATCATTGCCGGCGAATTCAACATTGTCATCTGCAGCTATGAGACTTTTTATCACAGATGCGACACAAGATGACAAAACTGCAGCAATTGATGTTTACAGACTAACAAGAGAGTGGGCAGAAGGAACTGGTGACGGCCAGAAGACGAATGATGGCGCCACTTGGAAGTATTACAACAATAATGATAATTGGGATAATTCCGGTGGCGATTATGATGTATTTATTTGGGCAACAACAGGCGTAACAAATGAATCCAATTGGTATAGCTGGGATATTACGCATCTTGTTAAGAGCTGGTATAATGGAACTTATACGAACTACGGACTTTTGATTTTGACAGAATCAAATAATGTCGGCAGAAAAACTTTTGCATCAAGCGAAAATACCAATGCAAGTATAAGACCGCAGTTGGTTTTGAATTACTCAACACCGCCAATAATTTCAAATGTAAATTCTACATTAGTAGAACATACTACTGCAAATATAATTTGGAATACAGATGATGCATCTAACTCAACTGTTAATTATGGACTAACGACTTCGTTAGGAACTTTAACTACGAATTCCACTTCTGTAACTTCACATAATATTGGTTTGGCTAACTTACAAGATAACTTAACAACGTATTATTATCAAGTAATGTCTTGCAACTCTGCAAGTTTGTGCGTTGAGAGTTCTGTTTATTCTTTTACAACTCTTCAAAATATTACCGAACCAGAGCCAAATATAGATATTACTGCACCAGACGTTACAATAACTTCGCCCGAAAATATAACTTTTGAAACGCCGTTAATTAATATAAATTACATAGTATCAGATGATGTGCAATTGGATTCCTGCTGGTATGCTTTGGATAATGAGGAAAATGTAACCTCAGAAAGCTGCAGCAACTGGGGAAACGTAACGATGAGTGAGAGCCAGCACGAACTTCACATATATGCAGCAGATAATTCTAGTAACATTGGAAGCGATTCAATTTTATTTATAATTGATTTACCGGAAGAACAGCAGGAGCAGTCTGGCGGGAACCCGCCACAATCAATTGGTTCTAGTGGTGGCGGCGGAAGCAGTACGAGCGAAGACGGAGGATTAGTTGCAGCATCTCAGTTGGAAATCCAGTCCGAACAGACAGACTTCGTTGAAAAAGTTTCTAACGAACCACAACCAGCCCAGAATTTAGATTTCCTAACGGGTGGATTCACAGTAAGTAATCTCTCAAGTCCAGAAACGATTGGTATTTCATTTGCACTTTTGTTAGTTTCAATTGCAGCTTTGTTAAGTTATATTCATCCTGAATGGCTCAGATGTAAGTAGTCATAGAAATTCATTGCCGTCGGCAAGCTTACTATTCTCATTCTTCGCTTCCCACAGAATCGCATAATCTTCAAGTTTTGTGCCGTGCGATTCTTTGGTTTTGCGTTCTCTAACTTTTATAAAAACTGGATGATTAGCAGCTTCTCCTATTACAATAGCTTCGCCAACTTTTAGGCTTGAAATCATATCTAGCGTCCCTGATGAAATAGCTTCAGCCGACTTTTTAATGTGATCTAAGTCGTATGGATTTGTCACGCGCATTATTATTTGTGTATTGCATTGCGACAACGCAGTTGTTGACAACTGAACTGGTCTCTGTGAAATTAGACAAATATTCGCATAAAACTTTCTACCTTCTCTTGCAAGAGTTTCAATTATTTTCCGGCTCAACGCATTTTCAGATTTAGCTCCTTCGGGACAGAAATTATGAGCTTCTTCTATGATTTCAAGATATGGTGGAATAGCATTACGGCGCCTTAGTTCAAACATTCTTTTTGAAATAAAATCAACTATGAATTGTTTTTTATCTAGACGCAGGATATCTTTCAGATTTAGAATTACAACTTTGCCTTGCTGCATAAAGTCTTCTATTGCGGGATAGTCATCGCCGGCAAATACTTTCATATATTCGAGTTCTGACAGCCAACTAATCAAAGCTTCCGCCGTCTTTTTGCCCATAGTCTCATCAACTTTTATTGATTCTATTAAGTCGGTCAAATCAAAATTTCCGTCCTCTTTTCTTACGGTTTGTATAATTCTATTTAGATCTCTTACTTGCACACCAGACATCCGCGGTAGTAATGCCGCAAAAGCTCTGCCAGTCATATGTTTACATCCAACTTTTACTTCATTCGCATCAATTATAGTTATTTTATCCTTTAGCGCAGGATCGTCTTTTAGATTTTCATATTCGCCGTGGTTATCAATTACTAAGATGGCAATTCTGCCGTCCTTTAAACCTCTATTAACCAGTTCTTCAATAAGTACTGTTGTAGTGTAACTCTTTCCCGATCCAGAGATCGCCAGTATAGCGAGATGTTTTTGTATCATCCGCGTCATATTAAATTTAGCATCAAGCTCGTGCTGCTGAACTTGTCCAAGATTTATTCCGCGTTTCATATCTAAGCCAAGAAATTTACTTAGTATTTCAGATTCAACTGATTTAACCTCGCTTCCTGGACTTGGCGGAAAACTTGGGCGAATTAAATTTTGTTTAGCATCATACGCTCCACTGATGTGCGCTTCTGCAATAGTATATTCCCATTCTTTAACTGGGAAAGCACTATACAACTGGCTGGTTTTGTTTTGCTCATTTACCGAACCAGCAGATTCAAAATATCTGTTAGTTTTGAAAATATTGGAGACAGTAGCAATAGCTCTACCATCTTCAGTGTCAACAGAAACAAATTGTCCGCGTTTTACAATTTGTCCGGCACTTATTACAAAACTAAAATTATTTACTGATGGTCCTTCCGGTGTTGCAATTATAGTTCCTAATCTTGTCATAGCGGTCTTCCTTCTCTCCTTAACTCCATTAGCGTCGGGTTGTTACCAAGTTTTTCAGCCAAAGCTGATTTAAAATGCTCTATTTCTACATCTGTCAGTTTTGCTCTCGCATCAGCTTCAATCAAAACACTCGGATAGCTGTAATTTCTATTGTGCTTTGAAATCTTGCAAACTATTTCAGTTATCTTTTTGGTAGTTTCATTTAAATTTTCGGGTTTAGAAATGAAATCAAGTCTTAATGGTCTATCGTAATCAACTGGTTTTATATAAGTTACAAATAATTTATTATTCCAGCTTTCAAAATCTGGAAGATGTAAATCCGTATATGTTATTGATTCTGTTCTCTCGTTTATATCTAAAAGATAATATAAAAATAAAGAATCAGTTGTGTTGTCGAGTATTTTCATATTTCCTGCAATAATTACCTTTTGATCTGAATTTGAATTTAGAACTTCTGGAATGATTTTTTTATTTAAGTAATTGCAGTATCTTTGTCCTTTGCTATCTTCTATCGCACCCACTAATAATATGTTTCTTCTTTCGCATTCTGAATAAAGCTGTTTGAAAAGTTCTGTAACATTTGCATAAGTTTTGTAAATACTGGACGTTGCAAGAATAGCACTGCTTGGATGCAGTATTATTGAACCGTCTCTTATTATTATATCTGGTCTAAATTTTTCAATAGCCTCTAACGCCATTTCCAATTCAATTTCCTCACGTTTTAAGTTTGATAAGACGTTAAATTCCTGGTCGGAATATTCTGGATTTACAATAATGGCCTCGGGAAATGGTCTGGAATTTGGAAGATATTCGCAGCTTTCCAACTTTCCATTAGTAAAGTTAAAACAAGCAGCAACGGCTCGTCTAAGAATCAATCTGGCGCCGTGATAATCTTTCTTTAGAAATCCACCATCAATGCCGCAGATTTTCAAATTCCCCAAATCAATATCATCAATTTTATGTTTTATTTTTATACCTTTATCAATCGCATTTGCCAGAGCTTTTCTTTTGTTGCTTATTTCAGCTATTTTATTGGCTAAATTAGAAAGAATCTCATCCATACCCAAAGGTTTTAAGGTACTTTAATATAGTTTTGTCTGCTAAACAAGAGGTGTATAGCTATGGGAAAAAATAAATTTTACGTAACAACACCAGTGTATTACGTTAACGATTCGCCGCACATTGGGCACGCATATACGACTATAGCTGCAGATATTTTGAATAGATGGAGGAAAAGCCAAGGTTACAAAACTTTTTTTCTTACCGGAACTGATGAGCACGGCCAGAAAGTTCAGGATGCGGCCAAGAAAGCGGGCAAATCAATTAGAGAATTTACAGATTTGAAATCAAAAGATTTCATAGATTTGTTTAGCAAATTAAACATAAAGTATGACAGATTCGTAAGAACTACAGACAAAGATCACGAGCAGGTTGCACAAGCAATTGTGAGAAAACTTTACAAGTCAAATGATATATATAAAGGCAAATATGAAGGTTTGTATTGTATAAGCTGCGAAGCTTACTATACTGAAAAAGATTTAGTGAACGGTAGCTGCCCAATTCATAAAAAGAAAGTTGAATTGGTTTCTGAAGATACATATTTTTTTAATTTAGCAAAATACCAAGACAAACTTTTGAAATTATACGAGAGTAATCCAGAACTAATTTTGCCTGAGACCAGAAGAAACGAAGTAATTAGCAAAGTGAAAAGCGAATTGCGCGACTTAAGTATTACTAGAACTAACTTTGACTGGGGAATTCCATTTCCTTTAGATAAAAAACACGTAATGTATGTTTGGGCAGATGCTCTTACTAATTATTTGACTGGTGTTGGTTATTTGAAATCAAAAGCTAAACTAAAAGAATACTGGCCTGTTGCGGTGCATTTGATTGGAAAAGATATACTTTGGTTTCACACAGCAATTTGGCACTCAATTCTACTGTCAGCTGGATTAAAACCATCACGGAAACAAAATGTCAAAATCTCTTGGTAATGTTATTGACCCAAATAAAATAATCTCACAATACGGTTCTGATGCATTTAGATATTTCCTTTTCAGAGAAGTTGCATTCGGTGAAGATGGTAATTTCTCGGAGAAAGCTTTAGCCACAAGAATTAACAATGAACTTGCAAATGAACTAGGAAATCTTCTGTCAAGAACGCTAACTTTAGTTGAGAAGTTTTCTGAAGGAAAAATTCCAAAGGGACAAAAATCAAGTCCTTTGTCAACATCATTCAAAAAAACAATCAGAGAGGCAGATGCATTTATTGATAAGTATGAATTCCATCACGCACTTGAAACTATTTGGAAATTCATTGCTGATGCGAACAAGCATATTGATTCGCAGAAACCCTGGGACGTTGCGAAGCACGAATCAAAAGCAAGCAAGGCAAAACTTAATGATATAATATATCAGAGCTGCGAAGCTTTGAGAGCTATTTCAGTTTTAGCTGAACCATTTATGCCGAATACAAGTCTTGAAATTAGAAATCAACTCGGGATAAGAGATGGAGAATTATCTCTCGCAAAATTCAAATGGGGACAATTAAAAGCGGGAACTCTAATAAAGAAGGGCGACATATTATTTGAAAAAATTGATTTTGAAAAAGCCGGATTTGAAGATCCATTTGAAAAACTTGATTTGAAAGTCGGACAGGTTTGGGAAGTAAAACTAATTGAAGGCGCAGATAGATTATATCAGTTGAAAGTTCACCTTGGAAAAAATGGGCACAGACAAATTGTTGCTGGTTTGAGAGAACATTATACTATTGCACAACTTAAAGGCAAGAAAGTTGTAGTCGTTGCAAATCTAAAACCCGTTAAATTAAGAGGTGTGCTAAGTCAGGGAATGCTTCTGGCTGCAGAAAGTAAAGATGCAGTCGGATTGCTGACACTTGAAAACTCAAATCCGGGCGACGATGTGTTTATTTATGGGCTGGAAAAGAAACCTGTTGAGAATTTAGGTATTGATGATTTTGTAAAAATCACTTTGAAAGTCAAAGGCGGAAGTGTATTTTACAAGGACAAGCCATTGCAGACTGGTAAGGAAATGGTCAGGGCAGACAAGGTTAAAGATGCTAATAAGGTTAGATAAGTTTAATGTTCGCATTAGTCAATCTCGTTGCGACAAGATAAGCCTTTTAAGACCTATTTATTTGTAGTATAATAAATGCGCTAGTAGTCTAGCCTGGTAGGACAGATGCTTGCCAAGCATCAGACCCGAGTTCAAATCTCGGCTGGCGCATATTATTTTCTTTACAAAGCAAGAGACGAGAGCGTAGGAATTGCGCAGGCGGTTTAGAGAAAATTTCAGAAATCTAGGGAGTCTACTATAGTAATGTTTTTATAACTTTCTTGAAAGCAACACATATGAAGTCGTTAGAAGAGCTATTTCCGGTCGTTAGAGAAGGACGCTTATCAACTGATTTTGGATTTTCACAATATTCATACCTTCAACAAAATCAAAAACATACTATGCTAACAGGCAGGTTAGCTAACTTTAAGTTACCAGACGATTATATCGAAGTAGTTGTAAAGCGAGTTAAGCTAGCTGAAGGACTTGTAGAGTATATTCCGAAGGAGACGCCAATTGCGCGGTCGACGCCGCCTTTAGGCATCGACGTCAAAAACGATAATTTAATCCGCAGGATTATTAAGGATCCTAAAACATACACCAAAAGCAAAGTCTATACAAAGTCTAAACTTACGGACGACGGCGATACGTCCAAACGTTGGCCCGTAACATACGTTGGCAGACGAAGAGTAGTTGTACAAACGCCCGTTATCCCTTGATCTTTATAGAAAGGTTTGCGCTCCAAAGAGAAATAAAATATTCTATCAAAGCTCAAACCTTTTAATCTAAAGGCGGAATATCGCCGTCGACGTAAACTATTCTTTCCTGCCATGTGCCCTTGCCTAATTTTTGGCCTCTCTGTGCGGCTGGCGCATATCATATTTTATAACTTTTGATTTAACAAGACTTATGGATATTGATAAACTTCTTAGTATGCATCCAATTAATTGCTCACTTGAAGTTACACCGCCAAGCAAAGGTAAAGGCATCAAACCTGTTTTTGAAACTATTAAGCCGTTTATAGAATTCAAACCGCTTTTTGTTGATGTTACTTATCATTATCACAAGCCAGGTACGCTTAGTATAGCAACTGCAATAAAATATAAGTTCGGTATTGAAACAGTTCCACATATTGTGTGCGGTGGTTTCACTAAAGAAGAAACAGAAAATTTTCTTGTTGAATTAAGTTATTCAGAATTTGAAAGTGTAATGGCTCTACGCGGGGACGCGCCAGAAGGACCCCCGTATATGTTTACACCTAAACCTAATGGATTTCAATACGCGAGTGAATTGGTTGAGCACATAAAAAATATGAACCGAGGAAATTATCTAAATAAGGAACAGGAACACAGAATGCCGACAAATTTTTGCATCGGTGTCGGTTGCTATCCTGAAGTTCATCCAGAATCATCTAGTTTGTTAGAAGATCTAAAATATTTCAAATTAAAACAAGATTTAGGTGCGAGTTATGCAATAACACAGATGTTTTTTGAACCAGAAGTTTATAGAAGCTTTATTTCTGAATGCAGGGAATTTGGAATTACACTTCCAATAATTCCAGGAATAAAGGTATTGAGCCATCCTAAACAAGTGGAAGTACTTCCACAGCTTTTTGGCTGCAAAATTCCAAAAGATCTTTTAGAAGAGGTAATAAGAAAGCAAGATGACATTAATTCTGTTAAGCAGTGGGGAGTTGAACACGCAGTATATCAGTGCGAACAGCTGCTAAAATATGGTGCGCCAGATTTACATTTCTATGTGCAGAACGATCCAGCTTTGACAGTAGAAGTTATGCACAGATTGGCCAAGCGCTAAAATTCGTAAACTAATCTGTACGCATAGTTTAAAAATACAAAAATGTCAACTTGGTTACAGTTGGGGCCATGGTCTAGCCTGGTTAGGATTCGCGGTTTGGGACCGTGCGGCCACAGTTCGAATCTGTGTGGCCCCACTTTTTATATCTGTATTCTGCAACACATTTATATAGTCCACAAGTGAATGCGAATTATGGTTAAGCACAACCTAAGGAAACACGAAGCTTACGGATTGATACTTACTTTTGCAGGCGCAACTTGGATTGGCTTTGGAATTTATGGTACTTTACTCGCAGCAAATAGACTTCTAACTAATGTTCCTCTGATATCAGGAACGGAATTACTTTTGTTCCCATTATTTTTTGGATTAGGTGCGCTAATGCTCGCGTTTGGCGAAATAGAATTAAGAGAGGCACTTCCAGGTAAAGGAAGGAGGTAAAATGGCTAAAAAGAAAACAGCTAAATTAGTATTAGGAATGTCTGAGTACGGCTCAAAAGAATTTATGGAAGGCGTAGTTGTCGGACTAGTAGTTGGGTTGTTACTGGCAATGTTCGTATTGCGGTAATCTCCGATACAGGAAAATCTAGTAAATTAACTTAACAATAACTTTTTAATCACTTTTCAATCACTTTTCTAATGGGCTCGTAGCTCAGCCTGGTTAGAGCGTTCGACTCTTATTGCCAAGCAAAAAGGCAAGAGCCATCGAAATGTCGCGAGTTCGAATCTCGTCGGGCCCATTATAATAATATAATTCATAAAAGACGAGCGTAGGAATTGCGAAACAATTACTAATAATTGTTACTTCTTAAAATTTAAATAGTCTATTTTACAATTTACTTTATGGCCGCATTAGATATAGCATTTTTTGTATTATCTTTGGTGTCACTTTTCTCTATAATCAATCCTCTCAGCGCAGCTACTGTTTTCATTTCAATTACGCAGTCAAACACACTCAAAGAAAAACGCGCTATGGCAAAAAAGTCGGTACTGATTGCAGCCATAGTTTTAGTTTTCTTCGCACTCGCAGGCAATTATATTTTGCAGTTTTATAGTATTACTTTAGAAGCATTTAGAATTGCTGGCGGAATATTAATCGGTTATGTTGGTTTTGAAATGCTAAATTATGGAAAGAAAACATTCAAAACTAAGAAGGAAGAAAGGGAAGCGGTTTTGAAAAAAGATGTTTCAATAATACCTTTGGCAATTCCTATGATGTCGGGTCCTGGTGCAATTACAACTTCAATAGTTTTGATGAGCCAGACACAAAATATTATTCAAATTCTTATGGTGCTTCTCGCAATAGTAGTAGTTTACGGCATTACTTATCCTGTTCTTTATGAGGCTAATTATTATGATAAATTATTAGGAGAAAATGGCAGAAGCGTAGTAGAAAAAATAACTGGTTTTATTGTATTAGTAATAGGTGTACAATTCGTGATAAATGGTATAATGGGTTTATCTGGCATTTAGCTAAACTTTTTAATCTAAATTTCTTATGTAATACTATTGGGCTGATAGTTAAACCCGGTATAACGCGCGCATGGCATGCGTGAGGCTTGGGGTTCAAATAGCTGGAGAGAAAATCTTTTGCTTGAAAGTCCCCATCAGTCCATAGACGGCATAGTTCAGCCTGGTAGAACGCAGGTTTCATAAGCCTGATGTCGGCGGTTCAAATCCGCCTGCCGTCAGTCCGTTACTTCTTTAAACGTTGAAAGTACGAAATTTCTATGCCAAAACGCAGAAAGGAAAGAGAAACTAATTCTGAAACGGACAGCTCAAAAGCAGCTAAAGCTGTATGGAGCTTTACAAAATTTCTCGGAAGGAAAACCGCAAAATTTACTAGAGATACATTTTTACTGGCAAGACCATTAGCCAAGAAAGAAAAATTTGACAGCGCTAAAGTTAAAGAGTATTTGTCAGATTCTGAATTTACAAAATTGATGTGGTTCATAAAGCAAGGCAAAGCAGAAATAAAACTAGAAAAGTTTGGCTGGAATTTTTTAATTTCCGGAAACGATTTGATGCCAAGAGTTAGATTCGTAAAGCCTGAAAAAAGAAGGTTTAATCCCGATCACGACGTTGAGCTAAAAGATCAAGTTTGGATTGATGAGTTAGATAAGAAATTAAGAAATAAATTTTTGCAGCATACTTTTGAAGAATTTGCACCAAGAGCGTGGACAACAATTCCGCAGTTTATAGCTCCGAATTTAATAGGAATGGAAACTATAAAACAGGCAGCAGCTATGCAATTATTTTCCAAAGATGCATTACATATATTATTGATAGGAGATCCCGGCACAGGTAAGACAGATATTTTAAGAGCCTCTGCAGATATTTCTCCAATCTCTGCTTATGGTTTAGGTTCCGGAACTTCGGGTGCGGGGTTATCAGTAACAGCTTCTGGAAATCAGATTTTACCAGGACTTTTGCCTATGGCGCATAATGGTTTGTGTGCAATTGATGAATTGAATTTGATGAAGAAAGAAGATTATGCAGCAATGTACAATGCGATGGAAAAAGGATTCGTAACTTATGATAAGGCGGGCAAGCATTACAAGTTTGATGCAATGATAAAGATATTAGCAACAGCAAATCCAAAAGGCGACAAGTTTGAGAATTACACTACGGAACAAATTAAAAAGCAATTACCTTTCGATTCAGCACTTTTGTCAAGATTTCATTTGATATTTTTTGTAAAACAAGTTTCGCTCGAAGGCTTTTCAAAAATAGCCGAAAGGATAATCAGTCAGGATAAACCGCA
This sequence comes from Nanobdellati archaeon, assembly GCA_018304345.1. Lineage (GTDB taxonomy): Archaea > Nanobdellota > Nanobdellia > UBA10117 > UBA10117 > JAGVWH01. The sequence continues at coordinate 51,850 of JAGVWI010000001.1, forward strand.
AATCAATAGCAGCGATATAGATTTTCTGAAACGCTATATTAGATATACTTCAGATTTAGAAATTAAACTATCAGATGACTTAGCAGAAAAAATCAAGGAATTTGTAACTGACTTGAAAGCTAAAGAAAATGAACTTCCATTTGAGGTTACTCCGAGATTAGTTGTTGGCTTAATGCGAATGGCCAAAGCTTCCGCAAGATTAGAGGCTAGAACTAAAATAGAGGCAAAAGATTTAGAAAGAGTTTTTGGAGTAGTAAGATCAGCGCTTACAATGTAACTTTTGAATTATATTATTTATTACTGGACATCGGACAACATAGCATAAGCGTATTATAAACTAAAATTTTAATTTCTAAATGGAAGCAAAATTAGCAGAGTTTTTAGGTATACTTACTGGTGATGGCTATGTAACTAAATTACCCAGAACATTTCAATTCGGTATAGTTGTGGATGCTATAAAAGATAAAGCATATCTAGAAAACTATGTTAAACCTTTAGTTGAAGAATTATTTGAAGTTAAAACTAAAATAACTTTCAGAAATAATGCACTTAATCTAGTTTTTTGCTCAAAAAAGATAGGTGAGTATGTAATTTCTTTGGGTTTTCCAATTGGCAGAAAAGGTAATTTACCAATTGTAGACTTTGTTTTAAAAAACGAAAAACTATGGCCCCATTTCTTGCGCGGATATTTTGATACAGATGGTTGTATATTTTGGGATAAACGTAAGATTTACAAAAAACCATATCCAAGAATTACTTTTACAACTATTAGTGAAAATCTAGCCAGAGATTTGAAAAATTGTTTGGAAAAACTAGGATTTCCAATACGTATTGCAAAGAAGAATAGACTCACTACTTTGGCAAAGAGAGGTTATTCAATTACGTATGATATAGAGTTTTATGGTCATAAACACTTAAAAATGTGGAATAATCTCGTAGGCTCATCAAATCCAACTAAGCAATTGGGTTTGTTAGAGCCTCGGTAGCGCAGTCCGGAAGCGCGAATCCTTGGTAAGGGTTAGGTCGCCGGTTCAAATCCGGCCCGAGGCACTTATAACAATTTTTAGATTTTCCAATAGCATCATACTTTTAAACGTATTATTTTAGTTTAGCTAATGGCTGAAAAAGATAACTTACAGAAGCTCAAAGAGAACTACGAAAAACTGCGCAAGAAATATAATTTACCTGAATTTGACAAGCTGGATGATGAATTTGAGATTAGAAAAATAGATTATGATTTGAATTTAGTTAGAGAGATAAAAAGACTTGTGAGCAGCAGACTGCTTTATATTTCTGATTTACTAGACCCAATTTTAAATCCGCACGAAAGTTTGCGGAGCTCTATTGAATCAAATGCAGTTTCAGAAGATGATATTAACGAGATGGTAAGATTCTATAAAGAAATTTGGCATCTTTTACACGTAGGCGCAAATGCAAGTTTCATTTCTGATGACGAAGAGGCTAAGTACATAAATGATATAGTTGCAAGGTGGCCTAAAATCAAGGCAAAAGTCAAATATTTTAGTGATAAATTAATTATAGCTTGGTCGCAGGCTGAAAAAGATGATGCGCCGTCTCATTATACTGGTTAATTTATTTACGACTGAATATACTTAATAATAAAGATACCTTTATATACTAAAATCAGTAGTTTTTGTTATGAGGCCACGGAGATTTGCATTGGTTATTCCTTTGCTTTTAGCTATAGCTCTGATACTCCCCGTAGCAGAGGCTGCAAATATTGATATTATTAGTCAGGATGTTAATACAGTTGAGTGGGATGGCACAGCAAACTACAAAGTGACTGTAAAAAATAATGATATTATGCCTCACACTTTGAGAATACGGGCCGCATCATTAGCGTGGGGCGATGTGGTTTTTGACGAAAATATGCTTTATTTGGGAACTGGTTCACAAAAAACTGTAAATGCAAAAGTTACTCCGCCAAAAGATGTCAGAATTGGTATATACGATATTCAAGTTATAGCGATTGACGAATATGATACAAGCGTAAGGGGAGTCGGTTTCTTGCGTTTAATAGCTAATTCAGAATTACCTCACATTGATGCAAATTTCATAACTGGCTCTGCAATTGATCCAGGACCAACCGATATAAATTTAATAGTTAAGAACACTGGTGCACTTGGACAAGTAGATTTAACAGGAACATTTTCAACGCCATTTTCTGAATCGCGCTCTTTTGATATCGGCGCTCTTGATATAGAAGATGCTAAAATTTTGTGGCAGGGAATTTTAGATGTACCATATAATACCAAACCAGATATTTACCCATTCACTTTTACAATTTTCCAAGATGGAGAAGAAGTTAGTAGGACAATAAAATATGTAAATGTTTTAGAGAAAGAAACGGTGCGGGCAGACGATTCAATTAGGAAAAACTTTTTACAGCAAAAACATATTGTTACGTTAACAAACGTTGGTAATACGAATGCAGAGAATTCGTATGAGATTCAGATGTCAACTCTTGACAGAATTTTTACAACTAGCAAGCCTGTCGCAGAAACTTCAAACTTACAAGTAGGACAGCAGTTATCTTGGGATTATGAATTAGCGCAAGGTGAAACTACCACCATAACTTATTTGATTTCATATATTCCAATTTTAGAAATTGCACTTTCAATAGTATTATTATTTTATATCGTAGCTTGGTATTACAGGCAGGATGTTGGAATAGTTAAAGAAATAGAGTCGCACGGTAACTCATTGAAAGTTAAATTGACTGCAAGAGGAAGCTCACGAAATATGTTAAAATCAGTTATACTGGAAGATTATGTACCAACGCCTCTGAAATTGCAGGATAACTTCGGATCTGTCCACCCAACGGCCGTAAAGAAAGAAAGCGGTAAAGTACGAGTTGTTTGGAGAATAGACAATTTGTATCCGGGCGACGAAAAGGTTTTCACTTACACTATGAAATCATCTCTTGGCTTGATCGGAGATGTGTTATTACCTGCGGCAAAGGCGAAGGCGCTAGTTGGCGGAGAATCAAAAGTGTTCTACTCTAACAGAGTTGCAATGAAAGGCAAGATTGACGTAAGCGAAATAGAAGAAGAAAAACCAGAGAGCTAAAATTATAATGTCAAATAACTTTAACGTAACGACAACCGCGTTGGCTATTGCATTAGGCGTAATCGCCTTAAGCATTGTTGCTTCACAGACCGGCTTCGCAGTTACAAAAGAACCAGCACAAATAGAGTTCTGCAGTGACGGTGATCTTGGTTTAGATGCCATACATACTGCAAGTGTATGTGACGACGCTAATGGACTTCACAGAGATGCCTGTGGAAGCGGCAATACCATAATAGAGGGTACGTGCGCAGGCACAAGCATTTGTGCTTTTGAAGCTATATCGTGTCCTATTGGCGAAGTATGTGCAAACGGCAAGTGCAACGCTGTATAAATATTTCTTTTTTTATTTTTATATTAATTCTAAAACTTTATAAGAGCAAATTATACCAATAATCTATCCCGCTCTAACTCAACGGTAGAGTGCGCGACTGTAGTTTGTTTGCCGGCACGCCGGCTAAATAGATATCGCGAAGTTCCTAGTTCGAATCTGGGGAGCGGGACTCTTCTTTATCTTTCTTGTATTTACTCAATATATTTTCAAACGCAGCGGATTCTGCATCTGCCAGAGCTTTTTTGATTTGTTTACCGTAATTAAAAACACCATCTTTAGTTATTACAGTTATATCTATTGGACCGCCAGAATATAAATCTACATCAATTTTTTTCATTCCTTCATATGCTACTTTTAATGCAGTTTCCAAATCAATTCTGTCAGAGCTTCCAACGTCTTCACCTCTTATTTTTTCTAATATAGTATTATATATAGGATTTTCAATGCCATCATCAGTACTTTTAACGATTAACGATACTTCGTTATTAAGATCTTGCGTAGTACGAAGGTTTCCATACGAATCTATAAAATATAATTCTATTTTTGGTTTGTTTGTTCCAAATAAAAATTGCAAAGTGCCACTTTCACCATCACCATCGGCCAGCATATATTCGGCATTTAATGTATCAATTTCTATAAAACGTTCTTTTTTTATTGCTTCAAGAATAATTTTTTCTACATCTTTTTCTGTTGTATCCTTATATCTTTTTGGAGATGTAAGTTTGTTGTAAAATTTTCTTGAGCCATCCCAATATGTGCCCATAGAACTTAGCGCCCAAAATTCGCCAATAGCTGTCTTGTAAAAAGGTGTTCTTCCTTTGCTTTCATCGTTTCCAAATATGACTTGTGTATCTGTAACTAATACTACTGCCTCTTCGCCACTATTTGTTTTTATACCTAATAGCGTAGTCATAGTAAAAACCCGAAGGCAAGCGATAAAAAGCTAATCATAACGTTTTTAAACAAATTCTAATTGTTATTGTGTATGCTCGTGTAGTCTAGTTTGGTCCAGGATACAAGCTTGTCACGCTTGAGACGCGGGTTCAAATCCCGCCGCGGGCGCTTAATTATGGCTGAAAGAATTGAACTTAAAGAGAAAGTGTTAGATGTTCCAAAAAGAGCAGAAATATTCAGTTACATTTATAGGCATCCAGGTGTAAGGCGAAAAGAACTTGAAAACAAACTCGGTATAGTGTATGAGACTGTAAAATTGCATTTGAGAGTTTTAGAGAAGTATGACTATATTACTTCGTTTAAGCATAACGGAAATCAATATTTCCTTTATACACACCACAGAGCCCGTATGCGAAAAATGATTCTAGGGCCAACGTCAGACGATTTAGAAACAACTCTAAAGAGCACCGTTGGTAATAATTATGCAGAAGCATAAGTTTATATAGGGATAACTTACGAATTTCACATAGCCTTCCCCGTTCCAGTTGACTGCGACACCGAGGGTAAATCGCGAGCAGAACGCGACACATTCGTGGCTGAATGTAATCCCTAACATGGTAGCTGCTGAAAAGAAATTTGATAGTACTAAACATATTCTTGTACCAAAACATATAATTCTTTCAGAAGAAGAAACACAAAAACTTCTTTCTCGTTACAACATTTCAAAAGTTCAATTGCCTATTATTGCTGCAAATGATCCAGCCATAAAAGCTATGGAACTTCAAAGAGGCGTTGTAGTAAAAGTTGAACGATCAGATGCCCATAAAACAACTTACTACAGGTTGGTTGACTAATATGGCTAGTGATAAGATAGAGATAATTAACAGATATTTTGAGGAAAATAATTTCGTGCAGTCAAACATAGAATCTTTTGATGGTTTTGTAGATTGGAGACTGCAAAAACTTGTTGATGAAATAAAAGAAGCAGTACCGGCTGTTATTCCGCCAGAGGCAGAAGAAGTAAAATTTGTTTTTGGAAATGTAAGAGTGGAAAAACCAAGCATCGTTGAGGCTGACGGCGCAAAAAGAAATATTGCTCCAACAGAAGCGCGTATGAGAGATTTAACTTACGCCGCAACAGTTTATCTTGAAGTTTCTCTATTAATAGATGGAAAAGAAAGAGAAAGACAGGAAGTTAAGATTTTAGACCTTCCAATTATGCTAAAGTCAAAGTATTGTTATTTACACGGCTTAAGCAGAGAAGAATTAATCAATATCGGAGAAGACCCATATGACTCTGGCGGTTATTTTATAATTAATGGAACTGAGAGAGCTCTTGTTCTATTGGAAGATTTAGCATCAAATCAAATTTTTGTAGATTCAGAAGAATCTGGACCAATAACACACATAGCAAGAGTATTTTCAGCAAGCACACTTTACAAAATTCCTCATTTAGTTGAGAGAGGAAAAGATGGAATATTTTTGATAAGCTTCGCAAGCAACAAAAAAATTCCCGCAACAGTAATGTTCAAATCTCTGGGCTACACCAAAGATTCTGATATTCCGGGATTGATTGGAACAGATGACGAAGATGTTATGATTAACATAATTAACGGTTCTGATATCAAGACTCAAGAAGAAGCACAGGAAGTAATTGCAAAAGAAATGGCAATGCTGATTCCACGGGAGCAGAAATTGCAAAAAGTACAATATATCTTGGATAATTTATTTTTACCTCACATAAGTATGAAACCGCAGGACAGAGCACGAAAAGCAGTGTTCCTGGGCAGAATGATAAAGAAACTTTTACTATTGAAACAAGGAAAGATACAGCCAGACGACAAAGACCACTATATGAATAAGAGAGTAAGAATGGCTGGTGATTTGCTGGAAGATTTGTTCAGAGCAAATTTGAAAGTATTAGTTGGAGATATGCTTTACATTTTCCAAAGAGGAGTAAGGCGCGGAAAGATTTTGACTATTCCATCTATCGTAAGAATGAAATTACCAACACAGAGAATAAAGAGTGCATTAGCAACTGGAAATTGGACAGGCAATAGACAAGGAGTAAGTCAGAGATTAGACCGAGAAAATGCTCTCGCAACTTTGTCGCATTTACAAAGAGTTTCAAGTTTACTAGAAGCTACAAGAGAATCTTTTGAAGCAAGACAATTGCATCCAACTCATTGGGGAAGATTATGTCCGCTTGAATCACCAGAAGGAAAGCAAATCGGTTTAAGAAAAAATCTTGCTTTGTTAGCAACTATAACACCTGAATTGAAAGAAGAGATGGTAACAGATAACTTCCAAACTCTTCAGCATTTAGGATTGAGGAGGATTGAATAATGTCTGATGTATTTTTCAACGGCAGTCTTGTAGGTAAAGTAGATGATGCACAGAAATTCGTTGACAGCGTAAAGCAGACGCGAAGAGAAGGCAAGCTTTCACGACATTTTAATATTCATTACGATCAAAATCAAGATACAATTTTCGTTGCTTTAGATAGAAACAGAGTCACGAGACCTCTTGTAATAGTAAAGAATGGCATTTCAATGTTAACACAAGATAAACTTGATGCTTTGAGAAACAGAAACATAACTTGGAATAAATTAGTTGATTCCGGTGTAGTAGAATATCTAGATGCAATGGAAGAGGAAGACGCTTTTGTTGCACTAAATGAAAACGAATTGACAGATAAACACACGCATATTGAAATAAATCCTGTTACAATTTTTGGTATATGTACTTCTATAGTTCCTTACGCAAATTTCAATCAGTCATCTAGACTTAACAGAGGTCAAAAGACACAAAAGCAGGCAATGGGTTGCTATACTCTAAATTACTTGAATAGAATGGATACCGCTATTGATTTGTTACATTATCCTCAAACTCCCATTGTAAGAAGTTTCTCGCAGTCAATGATTGGCGAAGAAAGATCAGCAGGACAAAATGTCGTAATTGCGATAATTAATTACGACGGCTATAATATGTCAGATGCTTTAGTTTTAAACAAGGCTTCAGTTGAAAGAGGTTTAGGACGCTCAACACACTTTAGACCTTACGTTACAGAAAAGTTGAGATATCCTGGCGGACAGGTTGATGAAATAAAAATTCCAGATAAGGATATTCAAGGTTTCACTCTTGAGCGCGATTATAGACTCCTAAACGAAGATGGAATAATTTATCCAGAGGCAATAATTTCTGGCGGAGATGTTGTAATTGGAAAGACTTCTCCTCCAAGATTTTTAGGAAAATTAGAAGCATTTAGCACAGCTGCAAATATCAGAAAAGATACTTCTGTTAGAACTAGATACGGTGAAGATGGAATAATTAGCAAAGTAGTAATAACAGAAAATGAAGACGGTAGCTCATTAATTAAAGTTGACGTTAGAGATTCAAGATGCCCAGAAATTGGAGATAAATTTTCAAGCCGACACGGACAAAAGGGCATAGTCGGTGCAATTGTACCACCACAAGATTTACCTTTCACCGCAAGTGGAATTGTTCCTGATGTAGTTTTTTCTCCTAATGGACTTCCGAAGAGAATGACAGTTTCACAGTTGATTGAAGCTCTTGGCGGAAAAGTTGGTGCACTTGGAGGCAGAACAATTGAGGGTACGGCATTCCAAAGTGAAGATTCAAAGAGCCTAAGAGAACAACTTTTAGAATTAGGTTTCAGAGATGACGGAACTGAAACTATGTATGATGGTAGAACAGGCCGACAATATACCGCTAAAATTTTTGTTGGAAATATGTATTACTTAAGATTAAAGCATCAGGTTGCAGATAAAATACAAGCAAGAGCAAGAGGTCCAGTAACACTTTTGACAAGACAACCAACCGAAGGTAAAGCTAAGGAAGGCGGTTTACGACTTGGAGAAATGGAAAAAGATTGTTTTGTTGCTCACGGTGCATCATTACTTATGAAAGAGCGTTTTGATTCTGACAGAGCAGTCATTTGGATTTGCGGTAAATGTGGAGACAGCGCAGTTCACGACGCATATAGAAACAAAGCATATTGTTTATGCGGCGAAAAAGTAAATATACATCCAATTGAAATGTCATATGCTTTCAAATTATTCCTTGACGAATTGAAGAGTTTGCATTTGAAACCAAAACTTGGTTTAGGAGATACATACTAATGGACGAAACAAATACAATAATAACAAAGAGAATTGACAACATAAGTTTTGGTATAGTTTCGCCAAACTCTATTAAAAAAATTGCAACAGTTGTAGTTTCAAGTCCAGAACTTTATGATGCTGATGGTTATCCAGTAGAGAAAGGACTAATGGATTTAGGAATGGGTGTAATAGATCCCGGTCTAAGATGTAAGACTTGCGGCGGACGACTGCGAAGCTGCCCCGGACACTTTGGTTATATACAATTAGCTAAACCAATTATGCACGCAATTTACTCAAGTGAAGTTCACGATATTATGAAAGCTTTCTGCGGTGTCTGCGGAAAACCAAAAATCCCTGAAGACAGAGTCAAAGCTTACAAGACAAGAATCGCAAACGCCAGAAGAACTGGAAATACAGATATAATTGGAGTTGTAAAAGCATCTGTTTTGACACAGGCAAAGAAGTTTAAGAAATGCCCTCACTGTTCAGAAAAACAAGTTACAATAAAATTAGAAAAGCCAACTACATTTAGCGAAGGCGATAGACGCCTTTGGCCAACCGAAATACGCGAGCGAATGGAAAAAATTGCAGATGAAGATTTAGAGATAATTGGAATGGATTCAAAAGTTGCACGCCCAGAGTGGACTGTTATAACGTTATTATTGGTTCCACCAATAACGATGAGACCATCTATCACTCTTGTAACTGGAGAGAGAAGTGAAGATGATTTAACTCACAAGCTTTCCGATATAGTAAGAGTAAATCAAAGATTGTTTGAAAATATAAATGCTGGAGCTCCGCAAGTTATTATTGAAGATTTATGGGACTTATTGCAGTATCATCTTACAACTTATTTTGACAATTCTATCTCGCAGGTTCCTCCTGCAAGACATAAATCTAATAGACCATTAAAGACATTGGCACAGAGATTGAAGGGTAAGGAAGGTAGATTTAGATATAATTTAGCGGGAAAGAGAGTAAACTTCTGCGCAAGAAGTGTAATTTCACCAGACCCATTTATTAGTATAGATGAAGTTGGAATACCTGCCTCAGTTGCGCAGGACTTGACAATTCCGGAAAGAATAACAGAATGGAATATAGACTGGTTGAAGACATTCATTAAAAATAACGATAAATACCCAGGCGCTCGTTATGTAATTACAGACGAAGGCAAGAGAAAGAAAATTACTGAAGATACAAAAGAACAGATTTTGGAAGAGCTCGCTCCCGGCTGGTTGGTTGAAAGACATATTCTTGACGGCGACGTTGTATTGTTTAATAGACAGCCAAGTCTTCACAGACTTTCATTGATGGGTCACAGAGTAAGAATACTTTCTGGTAAAACATTTAGAATAAATCCAGCAGTTACAAAACCTTACAATGCAGACTTTGATGGAGATGAAATGAACTTACATCTACCACAGACAGAAGAAGCCAGATCCGAAGCAGAAAATCTTTTGCTGATTGAAAATCACATCATTACTCCGAGATATGGGTTAAGTATAATCGGAGAAGTAGAAGATGCACTAGTTGGTTTATATTTATTGACAAGAGGCGATACCGAACTTGTAAGAGCACAGGCAAGCGAACTTGCTATTGCCGCAGGAATAGAAAAAGATTTACCTAAACCAGCTGGAAAAGAAATGTGGAATGGCCGGCAAATTTTCAGTATGCTTTTACCAAGCGATTTCAGTTTTGAAGATGAAACTTTCGTAATAAAGAACGGCGAACTTATTGACGGAGCGCTGTCCGAAAAATTAATTGGACCAGAATCAGGAATTTTAATTCAAAGAATAAATAGCAAATACGGAGCGGAAGCAGCAAAGGATTTCATTAACACTATGAACAGATTAGGATTGGAAGTTGTAAAAAACAGAGCTTATACTATGTCTTTCTCTGATTTGGATTTGCCTCAAAACGTCACAAGTAAAATCAGAACTGCTGTTGAGGACAGCGAAAATGAAGTATTAGATATCTTGAAGAAATTAAAAGAGGACAAAGTTTCTCCAATTCCAGGAAAGACTGTTGAAGAAACAGCAGAAGCCAAGATTCTTTACGCATTAAACAAAGCAAGAGAAGTTGTAGGAACTATGTTAAAGAAAGATGCAAATGAAAATAATAACTTAGTATTGTTAGCTAAATGTGGTTTAGCAGGTATGCTAAATTTATCACTTATGTCTGGTTTTGCAGGACAAATGTCTTTGAGAGGAGAGAGAATTCATATTGGTTACAACAAAAGAACATTGCCTATGTTTGAAAAGAATGATTTAAGTGCAAGAGCGAGAGGTTTTGTACGAAAAGGATTTGCAGAAGGTATGGATCCAGCAGAGACTTTCTTCAATGCAATTGTAGGAAGAGATGCTTTAATGGATACCGCTATGAGAACTCCAAAATCTGGTTATATGCAGAGACGTTTGATTAATGCATTGCAAGATTTGAGAATAAATTATGACTCTACAGTAAGAGACGCTAACCAGCGAATAGTCCAATTTGAATTCGGAAATGATGGTATTGATGTCTCAAGATCAGAGGAGGGAAAAATAAATGTCAAATCAATCTTGGCTGAAGAATGAAATTCCAAACTATTTAATGGAAGAAGTTGAGCAGTTAGCTAAATCTAGAAAATTATCTGCTGCTAAGAGAGATGAATTCATAGAGAAAGTCAGACAAAAATATCACAGTATGCAAGTAGACCCTGGCGAAGCAATCGGAATTGTTTCAGCGCAGTCTATCGGCGAACCTGGTACTCAGATGACTATGAGAACTTTCCACTTCGTTGGTGTATCCGCTCTTAACGTTACTTTAGGATTACCAAGAATTATAGAAATTTTAGATGTAAGAAAAGAACCAAAGACGCCATCTATGCTGATTGCTCTAAAATCAAGTCACAACAGAAGCAGAGAAGCAGCTGAATCAGTCGCAAACAAAATTACAGAAATAGAAGTTGCAAAAGTTGTAAAAGAAATAAATTTAGATTTAGCAAACCAAGAAATAATTTTGGTTTTGGATAGCGAGGAAGGCAGAAGATATGGACTTACTCCAACACAAATTTATGACAATTTGATTCCGCAGATAAAAGGAAATGAAATCAAAAAAGATGGAAATATCAGAATTATAATCAAACCAAAAGAGTCAGATATAAAGAAACTCTATAAGTTAAAAGAAAAGATTAAGGAGCTTATTATTGGTGGAATAAAGGGCATAACTCACGCACTTCCAATTATAAAAGATGAAGGCGAAAACAAAATTTATGTCATACAAACGTTCGGTTCAAACTTGAAAGGCGTTGCCGAAATCCCAGAAGTTGATTTCACAAGAACTACAACTAATAGTTTATACGAAACTGCAAAAGTTTTGGGAATTGAAGCTGCAAGGCAAGTAATAATAAATGAATTAGTTTCTGTTTTAGAAGAGCAAGGTATGCCTGTAGATATCAGACATATTTTATTAGTAGCAGATTTAATGTGTGTTTCTGGAAATCTTCTTGGTGTAACAAGGCACGGAGTAACATCACAAAAGAGCTCCGTACTTGCAAGAGCAAGCTTTGAAATTCCGTTGCAGCATTTGATTGCAGCAAGTATAATAGGCGAAACAGATAAATTAAACAGCGTAGTTGAAAATGTAATGGTTAACCAGCCAATACCTGTTGGAACTGGTCTGCCTGACTTAGTTGTAAAGATGGACGGCGCTAAAATTACAAAGCCAAAAAAGAAAGATGGAGAAGTGACTGCTTGATATTTGCTGATGAATTAAAAAATCTACAACGCGCTTCCAAAGAACAAAATATAATTATTGGTTCAAAATATATCAAAAAATCACTGCTTGCAAAAGAAATTGATTCCGTTTTCGTTTCAAAGAACTTCTATCATCAAAAAACAAGTTTAGCAAATCTTTTAATATCAGCAGGCGTTAAAATAAATGCTACAGAAATGACAAATTTTGAATTAGCAAATCATTGTAGAAAAACATTTCCTGTTTCAATAGTTGCGGTAAAATCACAGAAACAATAATGGTAATGCTAAATCTAATTATAAGAAGTATGGGGTTTGCAAAATGATAAAGCTAAAAAACAAACAAAAAAAGATTTTAGCTAATTATTTTAAATATATAGGTTTTGCAAAATGACCACCTTAAAATATGATTTAGAGGTTCTTGGATATATGAATTATTTCAAGAGAGTTACTAAACTAAATCCAAAAGATTGCTTTACTGCTGGAGAATCAATAGTTTTTTTTGCGCCAGAAGGAAAAGCAGGCTTGGCTATTGGTAAGAATGGACAAAACGTTGCTTTACTTCAAGATAAGTTAAAGAAAAACATCAAGGTAATGGAATTCGGAGATGACGCCGAAAAGTTAATTGCAAATTACGTTTTTCCGTTGAAACCAGCTTCAATATCAATTTCAGAGAGAAGCGGTAAGAGAATAATTGAAATAAAATTTAACTATCCAAGAGAGAGGCGTTCATTGCTGGCAAATACCCAGACTAAATTAAAACAGCTTAAAACTATAGTCAACCGCTATCATCCCGAAATAGCTGATTTGCGAGTTCTTCAATAATATAATTTACGAGAGCAATAAGACTTATAAATGGTCTAAAAGTCATTTTACATACACAAAATGGGCAAGAAAAGTAGAGGCATGTTTGCTGGAAAGAAATTAAAGAAAAGACGAGCTAAATTTAGATGGAACAATAAATATTTCGTCAAGAGAATTCTAAAATTAAAAGAAAGAGTTGATCCGTTAGAAGGAGCTCCTCAAGCAAGAGGTATAGTACTTTCAAAGAGACAAGTAGAAGCAAAGCAGCCTAATTCAGGTATGAGAAAGTGCGTAAGGGTTCAGTTGACAAAAAACGGAAAGCAATTGACAGCTTTTGCACCAAGAGATAAAGCAATTACATTCATTAACGAACACGATGAAGTCATCGTTCAAGGAATTGGCGGTAAGCAGGGTGGTCCTAAGGGAGATCTTGCCGGCGTAAAATGGGAAGTTATAAAGGTAAATAAGCAAGTTCTTAGATCACTTGTAAAAGGAAAAGTGGAGAAAATAGTTGGACGTTAAAATGGGTGAAGAATTACAAATTACAGAGACAACACAATCTGAACAACAGACTTCAGAACAATCAAAACCTAAACTTGATTTGAAATTATTTGGACGCTGGTCTACAGATATTGATGTTATAGATATTAGCTTGAGACCATATATGAATTTATCTCCAATGCACGTAGCATATTCTGCCGGTAGAAATATCAAAAAGCAATTTTGGAAATCCAAGAAATCAATCGTTGAAAGACTATTTGGAAAACTTATGATTCCAGGTCACAAGGGAAAAAAGCACTACTGGACTTCAGGTCCAGCTACGGGACAAATTAACACTCAATACAGGATTGTTAAAAAAACTTTTGAAATAATTGAAAGCAAGACAAAGAAAAATCCAGTTGAAGTTTTTATAAGAGCAATTGAAAAGGGTTCGCCGACTGAAGGTATTGCTTCAATTGAATACGGCGGAGTACGATATCATAAAGCTGCAGATTTGTCACCTCAAAGACGAATTGATTTAGCTCTGCGATGGATGACACAAGGTGCATTTCAGAAATCAAGAAAAAATAAGAGAAAAGTTTGGGAAGCATTAGCAGATGAAATTATGTTAGCAGCCCAAGGCGATGCAAAATCAAATACAGTAGCAAAGGGAGTTGAGCTTCAGAGACAAGCTCAAGCAAGCAGATAAATATGGTTAAAGCAAAAAATATTAGAGTAATTATCGGGGATTCAAAACTAAAGAGAACTTTCAAGAAAGAGCTCGAAGGCGAAACTAAATTACAATTATTTGGAAAAAAGATTGGCGAAAAGTTTAGAGGAGAACTATTCAACCTTACTGGTTATGAATTTGAAATAACTGGTGGTGCAGATAATTCTGGCTTTCCAATGTCGAAATCTGTTGAAGGTGTTGGAAGAACAAAATTACTTTTAAGAAGAGGCTTTGGCTTCAAAGCTTCAAAGAAATTTTCTGGTATAAGAATGAAAAAAGGCATCGCAGGTAATACAATCAATGAGAGAACAACGCAAGTCAACAGCAAAATAACTAAATGGGGCAGTATTGATTTGATGGAACATTTTGGCGTAAAGCCTAAAGAAGAAGTTAAAGCAGAAGATACGAAAGAAGTTATTGCTACAAATTAAACTCCAAGCGACTTAATTATTATGTATGCTAAAATTACTAAACCCATTATCTGAGCAAATGTATTAGTAATATTTTGTTGACCTAACTTATTTACTATCCTTATCGTTCTCTAAAGACCCCACGTTTTATGCTCTTTACGTTTAAGCTCTGAAATGTCTTTTAGTACTTGAATTTCCTTTTCATTAAATAATTCTTTTTTCTCTTTTAATGCACGGAAATTTGCTTCGCTCATAGATGCATAAAGAGTATCTTTTTCATTTATTTGTTTTCCTACTACTGCGCCGTCAATTGCAATAGCTGCCTGCTGGCCGGTAAGTAGTTCTTTTACATTTTCGCCCGCAAGCTCAATTGTTTTTATTTCACCAACTTCGTGCCCGAGTTTATCAAGAAGTTTACATCCAACTTTTAGCTTTCCAGCTTTTACTTCTATTCCGACAATTGCGGGTTTAGAAATCCTAAACGTATGATTTGGCAGAATGGTAAACTTTGCAGGCCAAGTTAATTTCTCAACAGCTCTCAAGTGTTTTGATTCTTTTTTACTTCTTACTAACTCGTCATATTCGTCAATCAAATGATATATAACATTTTTAGAAATGAAAACTATGTTTTCTTTGTTTGCAAGAAGTTTAGCATCAAAATCTATCTTCACATTAAATGCTAAAATGGCTGTATGAACATCATCTCTTTCGTTGGAAGCAATCGCTTCCATTACGTCTTTTCTGCTAACATCTCCGATTTCAGCTTTCAGTATCGGCAAATTTTTACGATTCAAAATTTCGGCGATAGCCTCAAGACTTCCAAGAGTATCTGTTTTTAAGATTACTCCTGCGTTTTGTGTTTCAATATGACTGCTCTCAAGTTCTGCAGTAATTTCTTTAATAGCTTTCTTTTCTTCTGTTTCATCTCTTGCACTCTGCAAAGGCGAGCCTGCTAAAATCTTGTCTAAATCGTGCGCAACTATCTTTACACCAGTAGCAGCGTGCACTTCTTCTAAACTAACCCATTTATCTCTTGAAGCTGCTCTGATTTCAGCGAGAGGTTTTGGTTTGAGCAAAGCTTTAATTTTAGTTTTTATAATTTCGTGCTTGCCGCCGAGTATTAAATTATCATTTACTTTTAGTGTGCCGTCATAAATTATAGCATCAGCAGTTGTTCCAATACCTTGTACTTCTTTTACTTCTAATACTGCGCCTTTTGCTGGACCTTCTATCTCTGTTTTCAAATTGTCTTCCAAGAATTTTTGACTAAGACCAGTTAATAACGCCAATAATTCAGACATACCTTCGCCCGTCTTAGCAGATATAGGAATTATGGCTATAGTCTTTCTGTAATCATCAACTTTGTTGTACAAATTGGAATTGAAACCCTGTTCAGAGAGCTGACCGAGCAGTTTGTAAAACTGCTTATCAAAATATTCTTTTACAATTGGAGTTTGCATAGCATAATTTTTTGTGAAAACTTTGTCGTGTGATTTCCAATTTCTGATTAAATCAACTTTGTTTGCGGCTACAACAAAAGGGACTTTGAAAGTTTTAAGAATATCAATAGCTTCTCGTGTTTGAGGTTGAATACCTTGCGTTATATCTATTACAACTATGGCAATATCTGCTATACTTCCGCCTCTTTTTCTTAAATTAGTAAAAGCTTCGTGACCCGGCGTATCAATGAATAACAAACCCGGAATTGTAAATTTCAAATTGAATGTGTGCAGCAATTCGCCGCAGATGTTTTTGATAGTTTCAAGAGGAACCTCAGTAGCTCCGATATGCTGAGTAATTCTGCCAGCTTCCTTGCTGGCTATAGTTGTGCCTCTAATATAATCAAGTACTGAAGTCTTGCCGTGGTCTACGTGACCTAAAACTGTTACGATTGGTTGTCTAATCATATCTAAAGTCAAATATTGGGTTTTTTAAAATTTGAGTTAAAAATTTATTATATTAATAGCCGAACCAAATCTGTATTTCACGCTTAGCTTCATCAACTGTACCAGATGCGTGAATCAAATTCTTTACAGAGCGCTGTTCTTTATCTGCTAAATCATACGAATCTGTTGAAAAGTCTCCGCGGATTGTACCGCCTGCAGCTGATTT
>JAGVWI010000001.1:68664-71301 GCA_018304345.1 Nanobdellati archaeon
TCTCTTGTTTTGGATGCAAGGCTTGAAACCCACTCATCAGTTAGAGTATAATGTTTTTCCAGCATATCTTCTGAAGGCACTAAAATTTTGGAATGAACTATGTCCAAGCCAGACTTTTCCAGTCTTGAGATTATTTCTCCAATTAGTTTTTTCTCCATACCATCTGGTTTTATGAGAATTAGTGTTTCTTCCATAAGTTCATAGCCGTTCTAAGTTTTAAAAACATAACTTACCTTAGCAAGCATTAAATATTAACGCGTACATAAGAATTAAAATGGTTCGGCTGGCTGATTTGAAGAAACGCAGAACAGAAATAGAGTTTTATTTAGAGGAGTATGATGCCTGGCGAAAGAAATTATATTATACTAAACTTAATCAGCCTAAACAATATAATAACTTCATAAGCAGGAATTTAGGTGGCAGATCTGAAAGAGCGTGGCTTCATAAAAAAGAGGCGAGAGTTAATCACTTAAGAGATAATTTAAAACATATAGAAGCTCAAATAAAACAGAAAGAATTTTTACAAACGACACTTGTTACTTTAGCTGTAGCTTCTGTTGTCATATTGGCTGGTGTTTTATTAGTAGATGCACCTTTTAGTTTTACGGCTGCAAATACAGCAGCAAACGAAATTTTAATTGATGTTCCAGAAAACCAAAATATAGTGACTGCACATTTGTTTTTCGAAAACTCAAATACACTATCGTGCAGCGATGTGAAATTAAGTATTGGTGGTATTAATATGCCGTTTCTGACTGAGAATGAAATCTATGATGAAAATGGCTGCAGAGAAACAGACATAAAGTTTTCAAATGTTAATTATAATATTAAAGATTCCATATACGAGGTGACATTATGAAGTTTATAATTAATTATTCTGATACGAGTTTTAGACGATATATGTCTAGGCGTTCTGTAAATCCTTTTATCACTAAAACAGAAAAAATAGTTCTGAAAGCAATGAAAGATTTGCGAATCAATCCTAAAAAAGTTCCAGTATTTATTTTGACTTTTAGACACGGTAAGATAGATGGAGATGCAAATCTTACGCGTTATCCAGAACACAGAATTGTTGAGCTGACAGTTAATTTACATTTTATCCGCTATTCTGATAACAAAGCTGTTAGAAATATAATTTATCACGAACTTGGACATCTTAGAGATATGATTGATCCTAGATTTAATTATAGACCTGCAAAAGTTGACAATATGTCAGCACATTTCTTTAAGAAATTTGTAACGCTTTGGAATATTAGTATAGACAGCAGATTAAATAAAAAAAGACTACCGTCTGCTATTTGGGGCAGAAAAGAGGATATAGTTTATTTTGGTATTTCCGACAAAATTGTCAAAAAAATATGGGGCAAAAGAATTACTTATAATAATCTCGTGAAATATGCGAAGACGTTCTAAAACAATTACGTTTTAGACAAATTATAAAAACACCTATGTGTTTGACAAAACAATGGTCATTAAACTAAAGAGAAGCTTAGGTTTATTTGAAACTACACTTTATGGTGTAGGTGTTATACTGGGCGCTGGAGTCTATGTTCTAATAGGAAAGGCTGCAGCCTTAACAGGCAATTCACTTTGGGCAGCTTTTGCAATTGGTGCACTTATCGCGACTTTTACTGGATTAAGTTATGCCGAATTAAGTTCAATGTTTCAAAAAGCAAGCGGAGAGCATTATTATGCTCAGAAAGCATTCAATAATCATATAGCTTTTTTAGTCGGCTGGCTAATAATTATCGGTGGAATTATAGCCTCTGCAACTGTGGCTTTGGGTTTTGCTGGCTACTTTAATGCATTGTTTAAAACGCCAATAATTATAACTGCAATTGCAGCAATATTAATTTTAACGATTATTAATTTCTGGGGAATAAAAGAAGCAACTTGGTTTGGTATTATTGCTACGTTTATAGAACTTGCTGGTTTACTTTTGATTATTGCACTTGGCTTTGTTTATTTTGGCAATGTTGATATTTTAGAACTACCAGCAACAGGTTTTCAAGGTTTAATCTCAGGAGCAGCGTTAATTTTCTTTGCATTTTTAGGATTTGAAGGTGTAGTTAGACTTAGCGAAGAAACAAAAAATCCGAAAAGTGTAATTCCCAAAGCCATAATATTATCAATTTTGATAACAACAGTGTTGTATATATTAGTAGCTATATCTGCAGTTAGCATATTGGGCTGGGAGAGATTAGCTGCGAGCACTGCACCTTTGGCAGATGTTGCTGCGGCTGCTTTTGGTTATAAGGCATTTTTTATTTTGTCTATAATAGCTTTGTTCGCAACGTTAAGCACAGTCTTATTTACACTCATATCAACTTCAAGGATGCTTTATGGTATGGCTAGCGATGGTGCTCTGCCAGCTATTTGCAAAAAAGTGCATAAAGTTACAAAAACACCATGGATAGCAGTTACTATTATAGGATTACTGACAGTAGGATTTGTTTTGCTTGGAGATATAGTAAAAGTAGCGTCTTTGACAGATTTTGCTTTATTTGGTACTTTTACAATTGTAAACTTAAGTTTAATAGCACTAAGATACAAAGATAAAAAAATAAAACGTGGTTTTAGATCACCTTTGAATATAGGAAATTTCCCTGTTTTAGCGGCTCTTGGCGCAGTCGCCAG
>JAGVWI010000020.1 GCA_018304345.1 Nanobdellati archaeon
AAAGTAAAGCCTAATATCTATATTAGTCAATCTTACTGACGTAAGATAAGCCTTTTTAATTCAAATTTAGGCTGTATGTTATGCGAGAACTGATACAACGTCTTGAACAGACTCAAGACTTAAACAGAAATAAAATAGAGTTGATAAAAAATAATTGGGCCAAACAACAAAACATACAAGCGCCGCTTAATTCTGATATTTATAATTCTATGACTGATGAACAACGAATTAAATTCAGAGATTTACTTACAACTAAACCGACAAGAACTCTATCTGGAGTTTCTGTTATTGCAATTATGACTAAACCTGCTGGATGTATCGGACGATGTACCTATTGTCCAACTTCTGAACTCGCTCCAAAATCATATACAGGATACGAGCCAAGTTCTATGAGAGCAAGAAGAAATAATTTTGATTCTTATCTAATTGTGAAAAACAGATTAGAGCAGTTAAAAAAAGTCGGCCATCCAACAGACAAAAATGAAGTAATTATACAAGGCGGAACATTTACGTGGATGCCTTGGGACTATCAATACAATTTCATAAAGAGAACTTATGATGCATTCAATAATATTGATGCTAAAGATTTAGAAGACGCTAAAATAATTAACGAAACTGCAGATCACAGAGTTGTTGCCCTTGTAATAGAAACACGTCCAGACTGGTGCAAAGACGAACACATCCAAAAGATGCTTGAATTAGGGGCAACGAGATGCGAATTAGGTTTGCAGTCAGTTTACGATTACGTTCTTGATAAAATAAAACGCGGACACAATTTAGACGAAGCGAAGAGAGCAATTAGAGAATTGAAAGACGCTGGTTTCAAAGTTGATTTACATATGATGCTTGGTCTCCCTGGAAGCTCCAAAGAATTGGACATAGATATGTTCAGAATTCTTTTTGAAGACCAGGATTTACGTCCAGAGTGCGGTGTAATCAAAGGTTCAGAACTTTACAATATTTGGAAAGCTGGAGATTACGAACCAATAAATGACGGCTATATTTTGGACGTTTTGGAAAAAATAAAACCGAAATATATTCCGCCGTATGTAAGAATAAAAAGAATTATGCGCGATATACCTTCGGACCACATTGAAGCCGGCTACAAATATCTCAACATAAGGCAGATGCTTGCAGATAAAGGTGTGCAATGCAGATGTATAAGATGCAGAGAAATAGGTCATAAAGAAGTTGAGAGCGTCAAACCAGAATTAAACATAATTGAATATAATGCCAGCAACGGAAAAGAATATTTCATTAGTTTTGACGACAAACAATCTGATTCAATAATAGGATTTGCTAGACTAAGACTTCCAGAAGATACTAAGCACGCATTCATCCGCGAATTGCACGTATACGGACAGGCAATTCCTTTAGGAGAATCTGGAGAAGTACAGCATAAAGGCTTAGGTAAAAGGCTTTTAGCAAAAGCCGAACAGATTGCGAAAGATGCCGGAAGAGATGAAGTTCTTGTGTTGAGTGGAGTAGGTGTTAAAGAATATTATAGAAAGCTTGGCTACACATCAAAAGGACATTATATGTCAAAATCTGTAGAAGCATAGGTCTTTTCAATATGTTTTTAAACACAATTCACACATTACACTTACAGCCCCATCGTCTAGTGGTTAAGGATAGGAGGCTTTGGACCTCTTGGCATCGGTTCGAATCCGGTTGGGGCTATTCTATTTAACATAAGCTCTACTTCCAGGTATTTTCTCTTTTGGCGGAAAAAGAATATCATACTGCTCTTTCGTTATTCTTTCTTCAATAAAAACTCTAATCTTCCGTACACGATAATCTTTACCTAATATTTTAACTGATTCTTCAAGTACTAAATTTTGGAATCTTTCATCATATTCTTCAAGCAGCGCATCAAGACTTTTTTTAGAAGTTATCAAACCAACTTTAGTTGAGTTAATATAAATAATATGCTCATCATTTACGATAGCTTTTGCATATGGTTTTGAACGAAGATTAACAGTAACTAAACTAATATCTTCCCAAGTATCGGCCATTAGGTACTAAAACTAACGGAAGTAAATAAAGATTGTTATATTACAGCTTAACATTTTTGGCTAAATAATTAAAACAACTAAGTCTTATCGTCTGGCTGTTTTTTAACAAATCCCACGCCGCATTATGATTCCAGCCATAGAAATCTCGCACGTAAAGAATTGCATCATCTTGACAATAGCCAATATTTATCATAGCTGAAAATAGTGTTGCCGGCGCTATTTTTGTTGCACTAACCCTTGCTAATCTTGCTGCCAAAAAATCCAGTTCAAAAATATTTTTCGCGATTTTATTTCCATCAAAAGAATCAACAAAATAATCAGCTATCGATCCACAAATCCCTTTGACTTGCATTTTTAACTTTATTGCCTCTAATTAGAAACTCTATATCTGTTGCCTCTGAAGTTCCTTCTAATATATTTTGCAGCGCGAGTTTTTGTTCTTTACCTCTATCCGCCAAAACTGAATAAGCTATATCACCAATTGTTCCTTTGTGAAATTCCCTTGAGCCAGCTTCTCTGTAACCTCCAAAGAATTTTTCCTGATACCACTCTAAATCTATTGGTGCATTAGATTCTAGAAATGCTTTTTCGAGGAGTCTGCCCTCTGCAATTCTGCCGTAAGAAACTTTTTCTTCATCTTGCAGTTTAAACTGCTGTATTGCCTGCCCACGTTCTGAATCTTGATCTACATAACTGCGCCAGTCTCTTCTGGCACGAAGCTCAAACAGCAAGTCTTTTCGTGATATTTTTCCGTTCGCTAAATCACTGCATCTTTCTTCTAAATAATTTAATGCCGTTTCGTAGCCTTTGTATAATAATAAGGTTCCAAACTGCTCAATAGTTTGCCGTTCAAATGGAGTTCTGTGGCCCTTTTTCGTATTCGCATCCATATTAATTGTTCCCGGAGTAATCAAAACACCATTCTCCATTAGTGCAATCATATTTCCAGAGTGTCCAGAAATTACCCTATCCGCGCGCCCATAAATTGTGAAATTCGGATGGCTTTCAAGCAATTTTTCAATACCTTGCTTATGTTTCTTTGGTCTCACAAACAAAAATTTAGAAGTATAATTTACAATTTCGAGATCATTTTTATCTATAAACTGATGCATTCTTGTAATTGTGTCAAACAAATCGCGCCTAACTTCATCTTTAGTTGCACCATAAATAGCTTTGAAAACTTGACCTTCAGTTCTTTTTGATGACAAATCAAAAATTAATTCCTCGCAAAATGCGTCTACAGCTTGCTGGAAAATAATTTTGCTTTCTGGTGTTTTTTTAGATAAAATTATATCATAAACAAACTTAAAAGTTTTATCATTTTTTATTATGGGTTTAAGTGCATTAGATAAAAATGATGTATAGACTGCATAAATATCTCTTGTTGAAAAATAACCTCTTTCACTGGCTAAACTAAATCCATTGCCTTTTAGCAAATTTATTTTAACTTTATCTATATCAAAATCTTCAAGTTCGTGGCGTATGCTTCGCCTTATGTCGTTTAGTTTTTCGAATCTTCTCCTTGTTCGCAGCCCCATCGCAAGGCTCAACTTTGAAACATACGATATATTGTCAATTCTTGTCTCAAACAGCCACGCAAGATCAAAAATATCTTCTCTAAGTTTTTCTAGAAGCTCGAGAGTGCTTTCAACATCCTGCTTTGCATATGTATGTATTATTCGTATAGCATCTGAATCTCCTTCTCTTTCCCATTTCTCAACTAAATCTTCAAGTTCGCTGTAATTGAGACTTTTTTCAAAATCAATGCCTAAAAAATTACATACCGTTTCAAGTTTATTATTTCTTGACCAGCCCCAGTTTTGTGCAAAATTCATGCTGTCTAACAAAATTCTGCCGTTAACACGCGGCATTTTAAAAAATCCTAAAAAAGCGTGGATATACGGCTTTGTTTCATCAGCACCAATTGGAAAGATTTCTTCAGTTTTAGTTTTTCTTCCAAGTTCTCCAGATTTTGAAATATCATAAAACAAATTATGATTTCCTATAATGGCTGGATCATTTTCTAAAATCAACTCAGATAACTGAAATGCAAGTTCTCTTTGGTCTCTAACGTTGGTCATTATAGAAATTATACTTTCCAGATCACCGCTTTTTACTGCAGCCGTATTTATTCTTGTATAATTTCCGTCCCGCCGTCCTTCCTGATCAGTTTCCAAATCAAAACATAATATTCGTTCATCTTTCAATCTGTGCGGATCTGGCGCTCCTAAAATTTTTACTTTGTTATCTTGGATTTCTACTTCTGAGTATAATGGCACATCAACATACTCGATAATTTGCTCTGCCGTTCCTGGACTGCCAAAAATATGTTTCGGTAAAAATTTCTTTATTTCTCTTGGTCCTCTCAGATGGATAACACTTTGTTTTCCAGATGCTTTAATTTCTGCAGTAACTCCTAAAGATGCAATCTTATCGTCCTTAAGCAAATAATCTAATCTTTTTTGAGCATCAGCATAAGTGGATCTGGAAGACACAAATAATCTAGGTATATTAACATCCACGAACTTAGTTGCACCGTCTTCTCTATAAAATAGTCTTACTGCCTGACCTTTTTGTGCATCTTTAACAACAAAATCCGTTATAATTTTTGCCACATATTTTGCAATTGTGAAAGTCTTAAAAGTCTTTTATCGCCGTTTATACTAGATAACTGGGAGCCCCAAGCTGTAGGTGGTTTGAAAACAAACGAGATTAACAATTATTTTGCATTAGCGAAAGCGTTCACTGAGGTGCATCCTGTTGCAATAAGAATGCTTGATTCATATCAGCTGCAACACAGATTAAGTTTAGGGCGATTAGGAACTCTAAGGGACAAAAATGTTTTGCTTATACCTGGAATTTCTGTAGACGGCAGCGAGTGGAAAGCCAACTATGTAGGACATGATATTTTCTCTGACAGATTTATACTTACCACTAAAATTTTAGAAACGATTAACAAAGTAAATGAGGAACACGATTTACAGGATTTTTTGGAAAATCTACTAATAATTCCAGTAAGTCCTTTTTTCTTTCCTGGCGAAATAATAAAGTATGAAGGAAAATTAGCACTGCAGTATGCTTTTCCATATATGCATTTAGAAATAAATAGCATATTATCTGACACACAGAAGAAACCTTTGAAATCAACTCACAGAATAAAATATCTCAGGCAAACTAAAGAAACTAAAGGTATGACTGAATTTTCAGATTTATTATTCTCGTATAATTCTGCAGTAAAAGCTAAGCAGGCGCGATACAAAAAAATGACTAAAGAACAGATGGAATTTGATATGTACGAACTAAAATATGTTACTCATATTAACAGACAGATAATGCGCAGAAGTCTTGAAACTATATTAAAAAACTTTAACCAGCCGGCAACATTTTTTGCGAAAAAGACTTCTTATGCGAGGCAAATAATAGATGACGACCTCATAAATGAATTTGGTATTTACGATATAGATTCTCCTTTGGAATATGCTGGAATGACGAACCAAGGCGAGTCTGATCCCTCTGCACAGAGGAAATTAGGAGGATGGTTGCGCTCTTATGGAACTGAATGGATGTCACAAACACCTAGGTGAGTTATTTAGATGTGATGTACAAAAAGAATGCGAAGCCGGAGGCATCACTGCTAAATGCGCTAATACAATTTTCAC
>JAGVWI010000007.1 GCA_018304345.1 Nanobdellati archaeon
AGGCATACCGCAAAAAGGTATTTCTGATATAATAGGTTATGTCGGAATGCTTGTGCCTCTTGGATGGTTGTTCATAATAATTGGATTCGTATCTGTAATTTGGGGAGTAAAGAAATTATTAACTGGCGGAAGAAATGCAATCGGAAATTTTAGAGCTTCAAGACGCGAAAGAGCTGATGAAAGAGCAACACGAACTTTGGAGCGCAGACAGAGAGGCAGCTCTCCGCAGCAGCGACAAAGAACTACGGCGCAAGAAATAAACATAGAAAAGTCACAATTCTATGATGAAGTTAAGGAAGCAAAGCGATTGCACCAAACCGCACAAACATTAGCTAAAACTAATCCGCAAAAAGCCAGACTGGCGAAAGAGGCAGAGAGATTAGTAAGAAATTTAGAAATTTTATCAAGAAATGAAATGATATTATTAAGAAATAGAGAAAAAAGACTAGCTCGGCAGAAGAGCACTGTAGATATTGATAAGAAAATAGGAAAATTAAACTCTGTGATACTTACGTATCAAAATAAAAAAGATAACTTGGAAAGAGCGCTTAACAAATCGGCAGGAGCGAGAACACGTCCAAGAAAGCTTAAATCAAGAGTCAGAGATAAAGCCAGAGCAAAACCAATTAAAAGACGCAGACGTTAATTATTTATACTAAACCCTAATGAATATTAAATATGGTCACATTTTCGGTTCAAGACGGATTTGAATAACGCTCTTGGGCTGCTAAGAGATTTCGGATTTTTTAGAGTAGTTTTACCATTCCTTTTGGTTTGGGGTATTACTTATGCAATACTAATAAAGACAAAAGTTTTAGGCGACTCCGAAAATCCAACTACTAAAAATATCGCGGGAATTATAGCTGCCGTAGCTGGCTTCTTCTTTATTTCGTATACGCCCGTGGTAGAAGCGATTTCAATATTATTGCCCCAAGCAAGTTTTCTTTTGATATTAGCTTTGCTCGTATTAATGACGCTAGCTTTCATAATTCCTGACTACGACACTAAAAGTAAAAATATTCCAAAATGGGGGGTCGGCATTCTTGTATTTTTAGTGATATTGGTTTTCTTAGGTATAACTGGATTTGCAGTCGGCGATAATGTTCCTATTCTAAAACAAATCTCGCTTGGACTTTCAGGACAAGTAGATTTGCCGCCTTTGCCAGAAGATGCAATCAATCAATTGCTTGCAATTGGAATAGTTTTGATATTACCTCTATTGGTAATTTGGTTTATGGTTGGCGGTAGTAAAAAGCAAACTAATAGCCAAGGCTTTGAGATTAGACCAAGAGAATAGAACAGCTAAGACTAAGCTTGTAATTGGTTTCCAAGAATACGTTTTTCGGTATCAGTTAGTGTTTTTGAGAAATCGTCTAATTTAGTTTTCAGAGATATAACTTCTTGCGGCATAACATTATGACTATGCTCATCATTTGATTCTTCCGCAATTTGTGGAAAGATATATTTGTCCATTGCTGCACGCCATAAATCTTTACTTGATGTTTGATATAAATCAAATCTGCTAAATGAACCAGCATAAACTACCCTCGCATTTTTAACATTAACACCAAGTTCTTTCGCAACAATATTTTCATCGATATAGTGTAAACGCGTATGAGATTTGAATAACCAAGGTCTTTCATGAGCATTAGAACGTTTTATAGATTTACCAAAAACTGTATTCTTAGTTTGATTTGTCAATTCTTCAAGAGCAGCACCATAAGTTTCTTTTGTTTCACAAGCAGTCTTAATTTCGTTAAGTTTGTATTGTATTATGCTCTTTACATTTTCTAACTCTGAATGTAATTCTACGCCCTTGCTGACTGCAGCAATGTAATCGCTTAAGTAGAAATTATGGTCTTCTGTAGTTGTTAGATGTTCACCACCTAATTTATCTTCTAGTGAAGAGTCTATAGTTATACCTTTTGGCAGTCTTCCACTGACATAACCATCAAATAATCCCATTGCGAAATTCAATATGGCAAATAATTTAAAAGGTTTTGGGTAGTAATATTTGTTTAAAGAGCCACATACATCAATAATATACCAACTAGCAGTAGACCATTAGCCCAAAAGTACGCCAATAGCCATAACCTTTCAAGCAAGTCGGCAATAACCTTTATATTAAACCATACCTAGCTAAAACTATGGCTACGCTCCTTGATGCTATTGGAATACTTCAGGCAACAGGTTTCTACTCAATAGTTTTACCATTTATTTTGATATTCGCTTTGACGTATGCGATTTTAGAAAAGACAAAACTCGTAGGTGAAAATAAATCTATTCACGTTGTTATCGCAGCAGTATTCGGATTCCTTTTTGTTGGCATTGCAGAAGCCTCAAAATTTGTAGCAGCGTTTTTGCCTGTAATTTCAGTATTTTTAATTATAATGTTGTTTATAATTTTGATATTTAAATTCGTAGGCTTCGGAGATGAAGACGTAAAAGGTGCTTTTGCACAGTCACGAGTTTGGGGACCAATTCTTTTAGTTATAATTTTATTTGCATTTATGACTTACGGACAATTGTATCCACAAAGTTCGCTGGCAACAAGACCGGAGCTAGGCGACCAATTTGGAATAGACCCGCCAAGCGAGGGAACCGCGGGCCTGCAAAACTTTTTAGCACAAGAACAAACAAGAATTTTATTTTCACCGCAAATAATGGGACTTATAGTGATGATGATTATATTCGGACTCGCAACGTATTATATTACGAGAGAGCCACTTAAAGAATAGAAATTATTTTTTCAACTTTTCAACGATATCCCTTAATTCTTTGACATTGTCTGTCAACACCGGCATAACATTGTCAAACACTTTTCTTAGAGCTCTAAATTCAACATTCAGACCAGACATAGAACTGTCGTGCGCGCTAAGTTTTTCTTCAAATTCAGTTTTTACAGAATCTAATTGACTGCTGAGTTTCTCAAATTTGCCGTCCAATTGAATTCCAAGTTTACTAATATCTGAACTTATTTTTTTTACAGATTCAATTTCTCTCGCTATATCTTTGAATTTTTCATCCAAAGTTCTTTCAAGTAATTTTTGTATCTCTTCGGTTGACTGCTTTTGATAAATTACTTGCGGATAATTTTGCACCGGAGGTGTAGAAGGAAATTCATTATTATCGTAGCTCCTTTCGGGCGCTGGCGCATCAGGTATATCTTGTCTAGCTCTTGATTTATGCATACGCTCGGATTTTACACCTTGCTCTTCTAGCTCTTCATCTGTGGGATAGCGTTGTCCCAGTCTGCTTAGAAATTTACCCAGTGGCATCGTCTCCACCTACTTTTTCCTCTTTAATAACCTTTTTTATTATGTTTTTGAGCTCCGTTCTTGTGACGTAATTCATGGGCTGCAATAACTCAATATATCTTTCAAGAACTTTCACTTCTTCTTTTGTAGCCAATCCTTCTAATCTCTTAACAGTGCGTCCAATTAAGTCATCTAATCTCTCAATTTCGGCTCTTATCTGTCTGCTTTCCTGCTCAATATCTCTTATTTCTGTCACAACAGCCTTGTGCTTTTCAATCAGAGAGGAATCAATTAACTCAATGTGACCTCTAATATTACTTAGCTGATCTTCAATTAACCTTACTCTTGCTGCAAATGAAGCTGTGTTTTCTCTGACCTTCGCGATGCTTTCCATAGTTGCGCGTGAAATCCCAGAGATGCGTTCTTCATATTCTGGAGCTTCAAGAGGGGGTAAAGTGTCATCAGCCATTTGCCCACTGCACACCCGTTAATTATATATTTTGCTAAACGAGATTTATATCATGCCAAAAACCAAATATGCGGTTAGCAAGACCGCCGAAGGGAGAATACTCAAGTTTGATTTTGAAGGAAGTTTGTATAATCCGTCAATAGAAGATGATGCTAATGTTATGTCGCAGGTAATTGAAGCCATAGCAGAAAGCGGAAAAGTTGACGAGATAATGTTTACGCAAAATGAAGAATATATTTACGACAGGACGCAGACGCAATTACTAATAGAGATAGCAGAAGTATACAATAAGTTAGTTACAGAAGAACGCGTCTTGGATTTCGCTCAGTTTGGTGAAGAATGTCGCCGTTATTTCCCAACGTGGTTTGACTTTTTGACAGCAACAGTTTTGCAAGGTATAAAGCAAGATCCTATCGGTAGCTATGTAAAAATAATTAGAAGAATAAGAGATGAGCACGCCACGACAAAACAACTCGCGCAAGAGGAGACGTGCTCCAAAACTTTTCAAGGTCTACTGCAAAAGATTGCAACTGCATTGAAGCAGACAAAACTTTTGAAAATAGTAGAGCCTCAGCTGGCTGGTTTTGAAGTTGGCGACAGAAGACTTTATGGGCAGGTATTCAAGCCGACTATCCGTCCGAATTTTATGTACACTAAACTTATGACTGCTTATCCAGCCGGCGTTGAAGAAATAGACAGCTACAAAATTGCGGATGATACACAAATTTTAATTTTGAAATCAAAAGATGACATCAGACCAATCTATCACATCACTCCGCCAGAGTTCAGACTTACGGAAGAAAAGTATGCTCTGTTGACATCAGCTCGCTCTGTTTTAGCTGAACATAGACCGGAGAAAAGAGAATTCGCAGATTTGGAAAGAGCGAGAGAAAATTTCTTTAACATAGAAAAGGATTTGATTAGAGATTTATCTCTCTCAAGAAATCTGAAACTTTCTCCGAAGGATATTGAAGAACTCGCCAAAATATTAGTTAGATATACAATAGGTTTTGGAATGGTAGAACTAATTTTATCAGATGATAATATACAAGATATTGTAATAAATGCGCCGGCAGGAATCAATCCTATTTCGGTAATGCATTCGCAGTATGGTGAATGTATAACTAACGCAATTCCTCTTCATAAAGAAGCGGAGAGCTGGGCAACTAAACTAAGGCTTATGTCTGGTCGCCCATTGGATTTAGCAAATCCTATTTTAGACACAGAGTTGTTTGTTCCTCACGGCAGAGCAAGAGTTTCAGTAATGCAGGAACCGCTTTCGCCAAAGGGTTATGCTTTCGCATTCAGGCGTCACAGAGACAGATCGTGGACGCTTCCATTATTTATTAAAAATGGAATGATTACAAGTCAAGCAGCAGGAGTTTTGTCATTTTTAATGGATGGCGCCAGAACTTTATTAATAGCCGGAAGCAGAAGCTCAGGAAAAACAAGTCTACTTGATGCACTTCTTTTGGAAATATCAAGAAATAACAGAGTCGTAACTATTGAAGATACATTGGAATTAAATGTCAACGGATTGAAAGAGTTGGGATACGATGTACAATCAATGAAAGTTAGGTCTGCAATTTCTGGCAGCGCGGCAGAAGTACCAGCCGAGGATGCAATTAGAACCGCATTAAGATTAGGAGATTCGGCATTGATAGTTGGTGAAGTAAGATCTACTGAAGCAAAAGCTCTTTATGAAGCTATGCGCGTTGGAGCATTAGCAAAAGTTGTAGCAGGAACGATACACGGCGATTCCCCTTATGGAGTTTTTGACAGAGTTGTAAATGATATTGGTGTTCCAAAAACATCATTCAAAGCCACAGATATTATTTTAGTTACAAATCCCATCACAACTCCGTCAGGTTTAGAGCACGTTAAGAGAGTTGTCCAAATAACAGAAGTAGGAAAATTCTGGACTGATGATCCTCTGGTAGAAAAAGGATTTAATGACTTATTTTTATATAATCCTAAGAAAGATGCCCTTGAACCAACATCCCATTTGAAAGAGGGCGAATCAGAAGTAATAAAAGCCATAGGAAGCAGAGTAAAGGAATGGTCTGGCGATTGGGATGCAATTTGGGAAAACATTCAGCTAAGAGCCAAGATTAAACAAAAAATAGTTGACACTGCCGAAGAGACAAAAAATTTCGAAATACTTGAGGCGCAGTTTGTCATCAAAGCAAACGAGCAGTTTCATCGGTTATCAGATATAGTAGCAAAAGACACAGGAAAAACAGATCCGAAGCGAGTATATTCGGAATGGGAGCGCTGGTTTGATCAGCAGCTCAAAAAACAGGAATATACTTAGATAACAGCCACGAATAAAGGTAAATCAAATCAGAGATTTGATAATCCTGTTTTGTGGAGAAAGATAGTATGGCAAAACAAGACAAATCAAATAGTGATTTGATAATCTCGTTTTGCAGAGAGAGTTAAGATGGCAAAACAAGATAAAGACATAATAGAGAAGTACAAGAAAAAAATACGCGGCGAAATAGCTGGCGATGTTGACTTTAGCAGCTCGTATTCTTATG
The DNA here is from genome assembly GCA_018304345.1 of Nanobdellati archaeon. Lineage (GTDB taxonomy): Archaea > Nanobdellota > Nanobdellia > UBA10117 > UBA10117 > JAGVWH01. The sequence goes on from JAGVWI010000007.1 coordinate 6,267, forward strand.
AATATAAACATTTTAGAGAAACACAGCTATCGGGGGCGCGCACATTTTACGAGAAGATGTGCCAAGCAGCAGAGAGAACTTTACCTATTACACCAAGTGAAAAAGACGCACAGGAAGTTGAAACTTATTTGAAACTCGCACACCTTGAAACAACGCCGCAAGGTGTTTTTGCACTCGCGTATTTCCTATCAATAATTTCCACCATAGTGGCAGGAGCTTTAGCTTTAGTTCTATCTAACTTGTTTATTTTTGCGGGTGGATTGATAGCAGCAGTAATATTTCTTTTATTCGTACCAAAAATTCCAAAACGCATACTAACCGTTTGGCGCTCACAGGCAAGTGATGAGTTAGTATTAGCAGTTTTATATCTGACTATTTATATGCAGCACACTCCGAATTTAGAAAGAGCAGTTGCATTTGTTGCCAAACACGTTTCGCCTCCGCTGTCAATTGATTTTATGAAACTTTTATGGGATGTTGAAACCAAAACGTATTCTTCTATAACTGATGCTCTGAATGATTACGCAGAAACGTGGAAAGATTGGGACCCGCAGTTTGTTGACGCTTTAAGAATAATTGAAACCTCATTGTACGAAGGTAATCCGAGCAGGAAAAAAGAAATCCTTGACAAGGCTATAGAGATTATTTTAGAAGGAACGCAGGACAGGCTTTTAGGCTTCGCTCATAATTTGAAAAGCCCATTAGAAATATTGCATATGTTAGGTATAGTTCTGCCAGTTATGGGGTTGGTTGTCTTACCAATGGCTGCAGCGTTTATGGGCGACGTAATAAAATGGTATCATTTGGTATTACTTTACAATATTTTGCTTCCTATTATGGTATATTATATTGGTATAGAGGTACTTGCAACAAGACCAGCGGGTGCAAAGAAAACAGACATATATCAGTTCCTAAATAAAAAATATAAGTTTGGCGTTACAATTGGAGGCAAAGACTTGCCTATACCAGCGGGCTTCTTCGGAATTTTAGCATTTTTAGTTGTTGGTGGTTTGCCTACTTATTACTTTTATATTTTGAGTAGTTTACCAGCAGAGCAGTTTAGAGATGCTTTATTTTCGCAGCTTTCAATTTTCGCAAGCATACTTTTGATAGCAGCAATTGGATTCGGCTTGGGAATTTATTATTACCTTTCGGTTTCCAGAGCCATAAAAATGAAACGCAGAATTGAAGGTATAGAAAATACTTTCACAGATTCAGTTTTCCAACTCGGACAGAGACTGACTGAACATATGCCTGTTGAACTCGCATTTGAAAAGATTGCAGAATCAGAAAAATCAGAAATAGCAAAATTCTACAAAAAGGTTGTACAAAATATAAGAAATTTGGGAATGGATTTGCGTTCAGCTATATTTGATAAGCGCTTCGGAGCTTTGCATAACTATCCATCAGCAATTGTAACAAGCACGATGCAGGTTTTAGTTGAAGGTGCAAAGAGAAGTCCAGAAATTGTTGGACAGAGTTTGATTACGATTTCGCGGTATTTGCGCAGCGTTAATAGAGTTTCAGAAAGAATGAAAGATTTGCTTGCTGAAACTACATCATCTATGCAAATGCAAGTCAAAGTTTTTGTACCAGTTATAGCAGGAATCGTTGTCGGCTTAGCAATTTTGACAACAGGAATATTGCAAAGCTTAGGAAAACAATTAGGTGGATTAGAAACTGGCGGAGCGCGCGAACAAGTAGGTATTGGTATACTCGACATATTTAATATAAAAGATATGATTTCTCCAGTTGTGTTCCAGTTGATTGTAGGCCTTTATGTTTTGCAGATTAGTTATATTTTATCTGTTTTGCTGTCTGGAATTGTGCACGGCAGAGATACCGCAGAGGAGAACTTAGAAACAGGGTTGAATTTAATCATAGCATCAGCAATTTATTTAGCAGTAGCAGGAGGCACGATGTTTTTCTTCAACCAGCTCGCAGCACCAATAACGTCGCAGTTAATACTTTAGTATGGGTGAATTTGAACCGGAAACACTCGTCAAATATTTAATTCAAATAGTTGCAGTTATTGCGATGCTCGCAATTGCTTATTACTATTTCACAAAGGTTGGTATATGAAACTGACAAAGAAGGGAGATGCGTTGCCGGAATTCATCCCGTATTTAGTGCTGTTCATAATATTTTTTATAGTTGCTGTTGCAATAATATATGCAATAAAACAAGGCGGTTTAGGATTCATAGAACCAGCAGTCAAAATTGGAGGAAATAAATTTACTTAATTATGAAAAAGAAAGGCACAATGCCGGATTGGTTAATAGCGCTTTTATTAGCTTTAGCAATTTTCGTAATTGTGTTAGTATTTATTTTAGGCTCATATAGTGAAGGCGTTAGTAATTTTGTAGCCCAAAATTTGCTTAAACCGCTTTCGGGCGGTGCAACATAATGGAAGCCTGGCTCTTTTGGCTCGCAGTTATAATTATAGGATTAGCGGGATTTATTTTAGCGTATTTGCTTCTCGGCACTTTGTTTCCAGACGCTTTTAATTTATCTCTTGGTTTATTGAAGACGCCAGTCGCATAAACTTGAACTCGGAAAAGTATTTATATCGCGGACTTAAGCTTAGTTTATGGCCAAACGAGGACAAGGTTTGCCGCTTGAATTAATAGTTCTTGCAGCAATTGCAGCTATAGTTCTTATATTGATTATTGCATTTACAATCGGCGGAGGAAGTACGTTCTTAACTAAAATTTTCCAAGGCGGACAGCAGTCAGTCGGCGATGATTTAGATAATGCAAAAGCCAGCTGTAACAGTTTATGTTCACAAGCAAAGTTAGTAACAACGACTTCCGCGTGGAGTTCAAGTTCATATTGTACGAAATCATTTAGCGTAGATTTGGATAATGATGGACAGCTCGGGGGCTGCCCAAGCGGAGGCGGTGCAAATTCTAAAGAAGAGTGCACTGGAGGAATTTATAATCTAGAAGGCAATGTAGAGCGCGATTTAGACTGCCGCGGAAGTACAATTAACGTCGCTTGTTCAGCAACAATAGGAGGACAGGTTGTAACGCAATCTGACTGCTAATTATGTTTACTAAGAGAGGTCAAAGTCTTCCAATTAATACAATAGTTATAGCAATACTCGCTCTTTTAGTTTTAGTGTTTGTAATTTTATTTGCAACTGGCTCCTTCGGTAGTTTGTTTGGACAGACACAGAATATTGCAGAATCTTCAGATACCAGCATAGTTGCGGCACAGACAAAGTGTGCCCAGTGGTGTTTGACAGCACAGAGCTCCAAAACTCTTGGCGAATGGACATCCTCAAAGTTTTGTAAAGATATACAACTAATAGATACTAACGGAGATGGAGAGTCAGAAAATTATTTGTGCAACAGTGAAGTGATATCCGCCGCTTGTTCAACTCAAATAGGTGGCGGACAAATAACGCAAGCTGATTGTCAATGATTAAAATGAATCAAATTTACATAAGAAATGTGAATTTGCTAATCTCGCTTCACAGAGGTTCGCAAGATGAATAAACGCGGAGATACGCCAGTTTGGACGATAATTGTTTTTGGAATTATAGCTATAGTTGTTTTGGTTTTAGCAGTTACTTTTTTAGGTAATACATCAACAGCCGGAGGAGAGAAAGTCGGCAGCCTTTTTGGATTGATTGAGCTACCAGAAAGGGTAGAGCCTAAATACGGCAATAGTATAATTGGAAATAGCTGCAGTG
>JAGVWI010000002.1 GCA_018304345.1 Nanobdellati archaeon
ATACTGGAGAGAAAAAGCAAATCTACCTTATACGACTGCAGCGGAACGTGCTACACAATATAATGGGCAAATACATATTGTGGGCGGACAAAATGCGCAAGAAACACACAATAAATATTATGTTTATTCGCCAGATACAAATACGTGGATTGCTAAACCAACATTGCCGGCACGATTAGTAAGGAATGATTTAACTTTTGCAAGCGACGTGTTATTTGTAATGGGCGGTCAGACGTATGACGACCAAAGACAGCCGATAGGTTACAATGTTGATGATATATTTAATTTGCCACTAGGCGATACTGCTTGGAATAAGCTAGATGGTGCAAAATTAGGTGTTGGAGATCAAGCAACATATTTTACAACAGTTACCTTGAACAATAAAATTCACGTTCTTGGTGGTCCAGTTTTCACACCTAAGAGACCTCCAGCTTCCACACCTAAGAGACATCAAATTTACGATCCAATTGCAAAAACTTGGATTAACGGTGCGCCATTGGTAGTTGGCACGCAGAGACCAGTAGCAGCCGTAATTGAAAATAAAATTTATTTACTTCAGGATGAAGGTTCAACACAAAGAGTTTACACTTATGACGAAGCTGCTGACAAATGGGTAGCTAAATCAGATTTTGTATTTGATAAACCTCTAAATCAAATTATGGCTTGGGGAGTATTTGGAAAAGATAAATTAGGGGTATTCTCAATTTACAAAAATAGTGTTTACGATACTAAAACAAATTCCTGGAAAGAGTTGGCTTTGGCGCCAGTCAACATTTATACAAATTATGCTGGAGCCGCAGTAGACGGCAAAATGTATTTGGTTGGCGGAACAAGCCAAGTAGATATAGGCGCACAATATATTTATCTAAATACAAATTGGGAATACACACTTCCAAATTGGGAATTAGATGTAAAGGTATTAGCCGAGCAGAAGTTTAGCGAACAAATAGTAGGCAGTCAGGATACAAATCAAACAACTAACCAAACGACAAATCAAACATCTAATGAAACGACACAGCCATCAGACACAAGTACCGACACTGGAAATATAATTAATCAAACTCTCGGCGGCGACAAATCAATAAAGTGCAAAGAAAATGAGATTTTAGTCGGAAGCAAATGCATACAAAAAACACCCGGCGAAAGCATATGCGGAAATGACAAAGTAGAGACTAGTGAGCAGTGTGACGGCATCAGCGCTGTAGCTTGTCCAGGTTTATGTACAACCTCTTGTGGCTGCCAATACATACCAGATGACGGCGTATGCGACAAAGACGCTGGCGAAGTAGGAGCAGACTGCGATAAAGGAACTCTAGTTTGGATAGGAGTATTGCTAATTTTGCTTGTAGCCGGCGGAGTATTTTGGTACTTCAGATATTACTTAGGTTTAGAAGGATTTGATTATGAATCAATAAGAGCGAAATTTATGAAACTGATAAGAGGCGGTAAATCTTCTGCAAGGTCATTAGCATCTTCAAGCAGCTCTGGTAAAGGTGCAAGTGAATCAGAAATAAAATCATACATCGCCTCAACTAAAAGTATGGGCTACTCATCTTCTCAAATCAGGAGCGCACTAAAAAGAAAGGGATGGAGTGGCGCTATAATTGACAGGTATTTGGGTACAGCTTAAGCTTCGCTTAATCGGTATTACCTCAGAGCAAGCTATCTGTCGGCACAGCTTAAGTCATTAAGTTTAATAAGCGGTTAATTAGATTCTGCTATTATGAAAGTAGCATTTGTGCCTGTAAGAAGTTTGAAAGAAGTAGAATTTAGTGAGCAGAATCTTAACATATTACAGCCGTACAGTAAAGTTGGTTTGTTTGCAGCTATTCAATTCCAAGACCAGCTGCCAGAGATAAAGAAAGCTCTTGAAATTTTTGGGCTGAAAGTACTTATTCCAAAACCAAAATTGCACGCAGTTGCAGACGGACAAGTTCTTGGCTGTGATGTATCCGGTCCTAAGGATATTGAGAACGAAGTTGACGCATTTTTATACATAGGCACGGGACATTTTCATCCTATGGCTCTTGAAACCAAAACAAACAAACCTATTTTGTGTTTGAATCCATTTACTAGCGAATTAACTGAAACTCCAGCTGAAGAAATAGCACTCTTGAAAAAAAAGAATATTATGAGACTAGCAAAAGCAAAAGATGCAAGAGTTTTAGGATTATTAGTAACAACAAAATTGGGACAGAATGAGATGCAGGGCTATGTTTCCGAAGTTAAGAAAAAGCTTGAGGCTATGGGAAAAGAAGTGTATGTTTTTATTACGGAGTTAATCAATCCTTATGACCTTTCGCAGTTCCCGCAAATAGAAGCTTGGGTAAATACAGCTTGTCCGAGGATTACCGATGACCAATCTGTATATGGTAAACCGCTTATAAATGTAAGAGAAATACTAGAATAACTGTGTACATTTAAACAAAGATGTAAGAGAGTAAGGCTTAAAAACCGAAATCAAACAAAAAGAATATGGAACTCAACGTTTTAAAAAAGGAAGCTGGCGAATTAAAAATACAATTTAAAAATGCAGACCAGGGCTTTCTAAATCTCATAAAAGATGTTCTTTGGACAGAATCAGGAGTAGAAATGGCTGGTTTTAAAATAGACCACCCAGAAACTAACGGAGCTTTGTTCACATTAAAAACAAAAGGTAAAGCAGCAAAAGATATTTGGAACTCTGCTTTGAAAACAGCAAGTGATGAATTTACAAGCTTTGCTAAATGTATAAAAAATCTCTGATTTTCTATACCACGGGCTTCGCTTATGTTGGTATAAAAAACTCACTGGAGTCTATAAGTTTTAGTGCTTATGTTTTACGTGCGTGTATTTTGTAAACTTATGCCAAATGAAATCTGCAAAGGCTCCGGCTGCAACAATTACAAAAACCCAATATAGAATTGGGAAAGCCATTGATGCAAAAGCTATTATTACTAATGTAGCCGCATAAATGAGCCATCTGTAAAAATCAAATTGATGATCTTTTATCCCTTTTCTCAATCCGTGTTTAAAGTGCTGCAATTTTACCATAGTGTTTTTCTCTTAAGATAGCTTGCTATCCAAATTATGAATGCGCCGATTGGCAGGGCAACAACAAAAAATGGTGCACCGATGCCCGCTAAGTAACCAAATACTAAGCCTATTATTAGCCACGCCAGCTCTTCCAGCGAAATTATTTTTTTGGATTTCTGAATTTTAACCATTTTATTGTGCTGGCTGTTGTATCATACCAGTGACCAGTTCTATTGGTATTAGGTTGTATCTTACTGCAAATACTACTAATGCTATACCAATAAGCATACCAAATATGAGGATGAAAATATCCGCTGTACCCATAAAGTGCTGACCTCTCTTATCCATAGCCTATCCTTAAGTAAACAGATAATTGTAATGGACTATATAAATTTACCTAATAGAATATTTTATTATACAAATCTCTGTCTATTTTATTGAAGTCTTGTATTATTTCTGCTTGTATCTCCAATTCGCCTTCTTGGCCCCATACTTTTCCCATTACTCTTACAAATTTTCCTTCTTGCAGTTGTTCAAACTCTTTTGGATCATTTGTAAGTATTAGAATTTTATTTGCGCCGTCATCTAAAATAAATGAACCTATATCTTTATTTTTGCTTATTATTGTTCCAGCTAAACACACTCTTCCAATCTCTGGTTTCAAGTCTGAAATTCTTTTTGGAATTGCTGGAGCTCTTCTAATAATTTGTTTTTGTTCTTCAGCCATCTAAGTATATTCCCTCCTTGTAGTTTTACATTTGGTGCATCTAAAGAATTGTGTTTCAGGTTCATCTGAGCCTCTGGTTTGCTCTGTCCACCAGAATGCAAATTTATTTCCGCATTTTTTACAGTCGGATTCAACCATTGGTAAAGTATCAACTATTTCCTGCGTCGCTCTTTTGGTTGTCCTTTTCTCGTGTACAATTTTTTCCTTGACGACAGTTCCACCCTCTGTCTTAGAACGCTTACCGCATTTAGAACAGGCAAGCATTTTGCCGGCACTTGTTGGCAACATTAAGCCGCCGCAATCACAAAACTCCATCGTACCTCAAATTTGAAACCATCCTACTAAAAAAGCTTTGCGATGGTTATGAATATAACTTTTATCCAGCCAAGTACAGGTATCCACCCAACAGCTTTACCTTCTATTTGATTTTCAGATATAGCCTTTTCAAACTCTATTTGTGCTATATTATTATCCCCTTTAGTTTGTAATGTATTATTAGCGGCAGATATAGCTATTATTCTATGTATAATCGGCTCTGTATTCTCCGCTACGTTATATACTATTATATCGCCAACTTTTAACTCATCAAAAGGAATCTTCTTTACAACAAATACATCTCCTTTATTGAACCCATTAGATTTGTAGAACTTATCAAATTGACTTTTTGTAATGCCATTTGCTTCATACCACGCGCCGTTATTTATCCACCAGTCATCAAACTTTTCATTATGCGTCATAGATGTAGAAATCACAGCGACAACAGGAAAATCGGTACCAAGCGCCAGACCTAAAACAGGAAATAAGAGGAATTTGCCAATTAGTATTACAATTAACGCGTTAACTAAATAAGATTGTATAGATTCCTCGTGTGCAAGAAAATGCCATATTTTCCCTTGCGTGGTTTTGTGGTTTTCATAAGCGCATTTATCCATAAGATTTGTTTAACTATACGAATTAAAAGTTTATCTGCCTTTAACAGCTTGTCCGATTAAAGAATAAAGTGTAACGCCGCCTATAAATCCGCCGATACATACGCCCGCGATAGGGATTATCATTGCTAATACTCCAACAAGCAGAGATGTATAAACCATACCAACCAGCCACGCCATAAAGTAATGCCCATTGAAGACTTTTTTACTTATAGCCTTGAAATCAAAGCCAGCTTTGAAATCATTTTTGACTGCGTAATTCAACAGTGCACCAGGTAAAAAGTATGATGTTATAATCATAATTAAAATTGCGACTAATATTCCTATTCCAAAACCGACCGTTCCGCCAAGTACGTTTATTAGATTACCAGATATTATGCTTGCTAACAACGATAAGCCGAATAAAATCAATATTAGTAATGCTGGAAGTAAATATATCAGCGAAATAACAAAAGCCGTAAGACCTCTGGCAAATAAATCTCCAAAATCATCCCAATTTGGCAAATCGCCTTTCGGGTTCTTCGCAGCATTCTTTAAAATATATCCAAGGGCAATAAAATTAACAATTGGTATTGAGTGTATTACTATCCCTACTAAAAGATTTTTCCAGTTTGAGAAAGGCTTTCCGAAAGCTGCGCCATAATCGACCATAGGAAACTATATTTTGTACGATATATAAGCTTTTATGTCGCCGTGAAGCAAGAATTAAAAGCCTTTGCGAGGTTAGAAAATTATGTTTGCATTGAAGTTAAGTGAACCACGAGTTTTGAATGCGTGTATTAGTGTTATATCTGATTTCATCAACGAAGCAACATTTGGAGTAGATAAAGACGGAATAAAATTAGTAGCTATGGATCCGGCAAACATATCTATGGTAATTTTGAATTTGTTACCATCTACTTTTTCAGAATATAATGTTGAAGCTAATTCAGAAATTACAGTTAATTTAGATAAGTTGAAACAAGCACTTAAGAGGGTTAAGCCAACAGATAGTTTAGCTTTGACATTAGATAAAAACAAACTTAAGATAACTGTTTACGGAAAATCTGTTAAGCGATTTTATATCCCGCTGCTAGAAAGAGAAAGCAAGGAAAGAAAAATTCCTGCATTTGATTTTATGGCGACAGCAGAAGTCGATTCTTTAGAATTTAGAGATTACATTGATGACACATCGATTGTTGCAGATGCAATAAGATTTGAAGCTGATAAGAATATTTTTATAATTTCTGGCGGAGACGTCGGAAGCAAAGTTACAGTTGAGCTGACAAAAGGAAATGATGCTTTGCTTTCAATCGCCGCAGCGGGCGCAGTAGGGTCAGTTTACAGCTCAGATTATTTGAAAAAGATGGCGAGAGCAGCAGCACTTGCAGATACGGTTACGGTGCAGTTCGCAAATGATTATCCATTAAAGCTTGATTTCAAAAGTCTAAATAAATTGCAGATGAGCTTTGTTCTTGCACCAAGAATAGAAAACAAATAAACAGCGCGTTAATTATACTTAAGGAGATAAATTCACATAATAAGATATCAGGAGCAATTTTAATACACTAAAAAGTCTGGCTTGCCAAATAATTATTTCTTTAAGTTTCTTTTTCTTGTTGGTTTTATTTTACCAGTTCGCCTTCTGTGTCTATTTATTCTTTTTTCGTTCCGTCGTTTTCCCATACGTTTTACTTACAATTGTGGATTTAAAAAATGTATGTTATGTTTACAACTGCAACGAAGAATTTAAATATAACCAACGGCGGTTGATTTTAGTTTTAAGGTGTGTGACGATGGCAAGGAGGAAAAAAACAATTAACAGATCTGGAGCTAATACTCGCGGATCTGGGAAAAAATATTACGTTTTGGTACAAAGCGGAAAGGACACCGATCACGTGTTTACTGGAAGTCAACCAAGACGTGCAGCATTGAAAGCTGCAACTAGAGGCTACACAAAAATACATTTGAGAGAACGTGGAACTGGTAAGATTCACAAATTCAAAGGAAGCAGAAAGAGAGTTTCAGCTCCCGATGGATCGCCAAGCTGGTTACCACAAATGGTTTGGAGACCATCTGTTAAGAAAGAAGGCTTGGAAAAACTTGAGAAGCACGGAAGAAAGTAAATCTTTTTTCTCCCTAAGCAAACTTTTGTTTGCTGGGCCCAGCTGAAGTTTATTCAGCTTGGTTTTTTTATTCTTAATGAATTATGTTTAATGCACATAATAGGGCATTTCATCTCGTAACTTTTCTTTCAACTTAAACAGCTTGATATGACCGTGATCCTTCACAACTTCTACTTTTTGATTAAGATGATTTTTTAGATAATGGCTGACTGTGCTTTTTTTCATACCGGTTTTTCTTGCAATGTCCCTGACCCAAGAACCGTGTGTGTTTGTCCGTAAGACATACAAAATTAATTCTAATTTTAGTGGATCGTGCCCCTTCTTTCTAGCCATTTTACCCCATTATGTAGTAATATTATGGACGAATGGGCAATATATAGATTTCTAATTTAATTTAGTCATAGATTTATTTTATTAAGTTTAATTTTGGACAAGTTTGTCCAATTGATTAGTTATGCGCTATGGTGTGGCTTAAATTATGTTAAAAGACCCATATATTAGTATTTATTGGACAAGCGTCCAAACGACTTATACAGACTTTGTTATTAATATAAATTAAAACTTGTCCAACGTTTCACTATTGAAAATAATATTAATATAAAATTATAGACTTAGTTTGAATTAGTAACGAATTATTTTTTTCCTAGAAGTATGTTTAATTTTACTCCATTTTTTGAGCCAAAGGTAAATTATTGGTAGAATTCCTGCAGTATTTAGTATGAAAAGTACAATAAACCAGGTTTTTTCTTTTCGTCCGCTGGCTTCCCAAAGCGCCCAGCCTTTGAAAAATAAATCCCAAATAGAAATTATTACAATTAGGGGTAAGAAGTATTGCGATTGCATAAAACTAATAGCCATTTCTTCAAATGCCATACCTATTTTCAACAAGAGCTTTGTTTAAAAAGTTGTGGGCATATGCGATGCATACGGGCCGTATAGATTATTAGTACACATTTAAACAAAGCATTCAACTGGAAAGAGTTTATAAATTACGCAGATGTTTTTGAAATATGGCAAAACCTGTGAGATTCCGGACTGATGCGGATAAGAAAGCATTTTGGCATAGCACATCGCACATATTAGCCGACGCAGTAACGAGACTTTATCCGGATGTAAAGTTAGGTTTCGGACCGGCAATTGAAGAAGGATTCTATTATGACTTTTACAGAAGCAAACCATTTGATTACGAAGAACTGCAAAAAATTGAGCAGGTGATGAAAAAAATAATTAAGGAAGATAAATTTTTTAAACAAATTTACAAGTCCAAAAAAGAAGCAAATGAATTTTATCAAAAAGAGCCATTCAAGAAAGAGCTAATTAAAGAAATAGAAGAAAATAAAATTTCATTTCATAAGCACGGCGAGTTCGCAGACTTATGCAACAACCCCGTTATTGAATCTGCTGGACAAGTAAAAGCTTTCAAGTTGTTAAACACGGCAGCAGCATATTGGCGTGGCGATAACAAAAGAGAAATGATGCAGCGAATTTATGGTATTTCATTTCCAACAAAAGAACAATTAGATGAATACTTAGCACTTTTGGAAGCGCGAGAAAGAAAAGATCACAGAAAAATTGGTCCGAAATTGAAATTGTTCACGCAAGTAGAAGAAGTCGGCACAGGCCTGCCATTGTGGCTGCCGAAAGGAGCAACTATTCGGCGAGTTATTGAGAGATATATTACTGATAAAGAATTGAAAGAAGGTTACGAGCACGTTTATACTCCCGCATTAGCAAGAACAAAACTCTATGAACTTTCAGGACATTTAAATCATTATAGAGATCATATGTATCCTGTAATGAAAGTTGATACCGAAGATTTAGTTTTGCGGCCAATGAATTGTCCCCACCACATACAAATTTACAAATTTGAATCAAGAAGTTACAACGATTTACCTATTAGACTTGCAGAATTAGGAACGATGTATAGATACGAAGCATCTGGGGCTCTGTATGGTTTGGCGAGAGTCAGAGGAATGACTCTTAATGATGCGCACATATTTTGCACACCCGAACAAGTAGAAGATGAAGTGAAAAAAGCTTTGAAATTCATAAGAGACGTATACGCAGATATGGGCTTGATAGATTATTATCTTATGCTTTCATTGCACGATCCGAAAAATAAAGAAAAATATATTGACAATGATGTAATGTGGAAGAAATCCGAAAATTCATTAAGAAAAGTTTTGAAAAGTATCAAAGTGGATTTCGTAGAGAAAGAGGGCGAAGCCGCATTCTACGGTCCAAAAATAGATGTGCAAGTTAAGAATGTGCACGGAAAGGAAGAAACTCTCGCAACAATTCAATTAGATTTCAATTTGCCGGAGAAATTCCAGCTCGAGTATGTTGATAATAATAACCAAAAGAAAAGACCAGTAATGATTCACAGAGGCGGACTTAGTACAATGGAGCGCTTGACTGCGTTTTTGATAGAGAGGTACGAAGGCGCATTTCCTCTTTGGTTATCGCCCGTACAAGTACGCGTATTAACTTTTACAGACAGAAATGTCAAGTTTGCGGATAAAATAAAAGAAGAATTTTTACAGCAAGGACTGCGAATTGAGACAGACTATTCCAACAGAACTGTTGAGTATAAAGTCAGAGACGCAGAGTTAAATAAAATTCCATATATTATTGTAATTGGAGATAAGGAAGAGAAGAATAAAACTCTTGCAGTGCGAAAGCGCGGAGTGCAAGGAGTAAAATTTGGAATTAAGATGGAAGATTTCTCAAAGCAGCTGCAAAAAGAAATAGATAGTAAAGCGTAGAAAATTTCTGAATTTTCTTGCCTCACCGAACTTAAGGTTCAGTAAAGTTTAAATACAGACAAAAAGTTTCTCTGCGTTCGGTAAAACAAAATGGTAAATAATTACGCACGAGAAAAAGAAATAGCACAAAGCTATAGGGGCGGAATAGGCGCATTTGCAGTAATTAGTAAAACCGGCGAAGTATTGTATTCTCAATTACCGGGTGAATCTCATGCACCAACATATAGCATTATGTTGGCTACAGCTTATGGAGCCGCAGCAACAGTGGGCGCTGGAATTAAAGGCATAGTTGTAAGCGACGAAGCTGGCGAAACTCATATCATACCTGCGAGAAATCTTTTAGTCATAGCTAACTTAAAAGGCAGCACAGAAGAAAAGCAGTCTCTTGATAGTTTAGTGGCGCAGCTTGAAGTCTTAGGAAATTAAAACTAATTTAGTTCTGCTTGTTTTTCCTCTGACTATTTCAACGTTCTTTTTGAACGTCTTTTTCAGGAATCTTACTAATTCCAGATTAGCTTTGCCGTCAGTTGGCGGGGCCGCTAATGTGATTATCATTTCTTTTTCTGACCGAGAAATTATTTTAGTCTCTCTCGCATTTGGCTTTACTTTAATCAGCAAAGTTTGTTTCATAATATATTTATACAATTGTTATTTCATAAACTTATGCAAAAATTGATAATTCTTTTCGCCGCAATAGTTTTAGTTAGCGGATGCGTAGATGGTTTTTCGGCCGCATCATTTGCTTTTTCTGATGAAGAAAAGAGCTGCGATGAACTTATTTCCGATATGCATAGTGATATAATTGATGCAATTGAAAACAACGAAATAACAACTGCTAAGAGAGTTATTGATGGAGATACATTAGTTTTGGAAGACGATACAAAAATAAGATTGATTGGAATTGATACAAAAGAACGCAGCGAGGAATCTTACAAAGAAGCAAGCAGTAGTTTAGCAGAGTTAACGTTAGGAAAAAAACTTTATCTGACTGAAGATATTACTGACAAAGACAAATACGGCAGAAGCTTGAGATATATTTTTACTGAAGACACTTTTGTAAATGCAGAGCAGGTTCGCAGAGGGTGGGCGAAGAGTTATAGATATGAGCCAGATACATACTACTCTGATTTATTTGACTGCCTTGAGACCGAAGCGAAGCAGAATGGAATTAGCGTTTGGACTTAGATTTTTCTTTTGTATACGGATACCTATTTACGTGACCGCAGGCTTTGCACTTATACTCAACAGCCTTAAGTTTGGAATTGATTTTTACCTCTACGTTTCTTCCAGGATGTAAATATGCGTAGCATTTATGACAGAACTTTCTTCTTTGCTCTCTCGTGAATTTGAGATTAAACTTCATAGCAAGTTTTCTAGCTAAAAATACATAGCGATTAGCTCTCTTTTGTTCTTTTGTTCTACCTGCCTCTCTGAATAGAATTGCAATTCTTTCTTCCGCAATTTCCTTTTGCCACTCTGGTTTGTCGCGTCTTTGCATATAATTATTACAAATCAGCCGTATAAAAATATTTAAAGAGTAGCTATCTATAAAAAATGATGGTTAAAACAAATAATGCTTTTCAAATAGCAGCCATAGTGGTAATTGCTTTGCTTGGTTTGTCTCTTGTTGTGAGCACGACGGGTTTTGGAGTCACAAAATTAGGAACAGGAGCTTCAGACGCAACACCAATATGTACTGACTCTGATGACGGATACGGTGCTAATTTGCGCGGAACTTGTAGCAATAACAACGGTGATTTTACAGATTATTGCGTAAGTGAAAATCAGCTAAACGAATACTTCTGTATGAACTATAATTGCGAAGTAAATATAGTAACCTGCGGACCAGACAGAACTTGTGTAGATGGCAGATGTATTTTTGCTTAAGTTAATTTTTATTTCTTTTATATAAATCCTAAAAGCAATCTATTGCGCAGCTGAAACTAACCTAAATGTTGCGAATGAGCGATCTTCTGGCACAGCTAAAGTTATGCCATCATCATCTACATCTTTTACAATTACGCCTTGTTTCGTTATCAATACTCCGTTTGTATCCTTTATGCTCTTGCCGTTCCACGTAATTGTACTTAAATCTGAACCAGAGAATGAGAATGCAATGTTATCATTTTCCTGTGAAGATTTTAGTGTATAAATTCCACCGCTTTTTACCAAATCTAATCTTTCAATTCGCCCTATATTTGTGCCGTCAAAACTTCCGGCTTTTATTCCGTTGTCATAATAATATAAATTGCCGCTCCCAGTAATCCAGAATTCTCTTGTCCTTGTACTGCCGACTCTCAAATTATTTGTGTCAGCTTCGAAGTGCACAGCTTGTTCAGTTGTGCCGCCCGCTTCTGTAAAGTCTTCTGAAACCATCTCTATATCAACTGTCGTAGTATCACTTGTTGTAGTTGCGTCAAGGCAAATATGCATGTAGTCTTCCGGCAAGTTTATGCACTCGCCTTTTCTTGGTGTATCATCATCGTTTGAAGAATAGTCAAATGCGTTTTCTATTCCGATAAAAGGTCCGGAGAACTCTTCAGATTCGGAAGTTACGGTTGAACCAGTTGTACTTAAGTCGCCTATGTTCCACCGCCACTTCTGATTATCTGCGCCGTAGTAGCTGCCGTCTGATACAGTGATTAGTGACTGCGTTCCAACAACTATTTTTGCAATGTTATTTTCCAATGAAGATGAATCATAAAATGAATCTATGTTTGTTACTTGTAAGCCGTTAATGAATTCTGAGCCGCCCTTTTCAATTACCCCAGCTTCGCCATCTATTTCAATTATTATTGCACCATTAGAGCCAACTCTAGCAAGTCGTACTGATTTGCCTTTAACATCTATTAGCTGTCCGCCAGAAATTAATTTTGAATCGCCTGCGAAAGCAGTAAATTGTTTTCCGCTAACGCTAAATATATTGAATGTTTTTCCTAAGAATTGTATCTGTGCAGGATTGTTTTTTGTAACTTTAGTTAAATCAACATTATTGTCAAAGGTATAGTAGAGTTTTATTGAACCTGGCTTAGCTTCAAAAACTATATCGTTGTAGTTTGAACTTGAAGTTAGTGTTGTAGCAGCGCCGGCAAATTTACCTCTGTTATTGAATACGAGAAGTTCACGGGAGTTTGAAGTGGTACCACCGATATTTAAATCGCCTTTGAACATACATAGATCGCTTCTATCTAATTCCGAACCGAGTTCGGTTGATAGATTGTCTCCGATTCCTATGTTGTAAATTATTTGTCTGTTGCACGGCTCTGTGCTTGCAGCGAAGCCAGTTTGAGGTGGCGTGAAAATAGCATAAAATGTAAGCGTAATTATAGTAACTATTAGTAGAGCTTTAACCCACGCGACCATATACTTAATGATAATAAATACTATATAAAATGAATGAAAAGTCAGCAGCTTTCTGACGTTCCCGCGTATGACGCAGTACAGGTCAAAACGTGACTGAGCTTCACTTCCGTGTTCGGAATGGGAACGGGTGTTGCCCCAGCGCTATGACCGCTGACTATGATTTTTGATTTATGGGATTTAAAAGACTAACTATCTGTAATTAAACAGGTTTTGTAGAGTTTTATAAGTAGATGATAGTGGATTAGTGTACTGTTTAGATGAGCTTTTCTGAGGCGTACAATATACGTGGTCTTTGTCTACTCCGCACATATTCTTTTACATCCGCCCTTTTATTTAAGGGTTTTTATGATAATACAGGCCAAACTTGTGGTTCGGCCAGAGGTGTGAGACTACGAGCCTAAGCTCATAAATCACTACCTGAAAGTAGCTATTAGAGTATATAAATCTTTCCGCAAATATATGAGTATGAATTATAAACTCATAGGATACGGCAGTCTTATTAGCCACAAAAAGTGGGCTCAATATGCCACGCATAAGCATCATTTTAAGCAAGTTTTAGTTAAGGGCTACAAGCGCATTTTTGATATAAAATACCATGGCGGCGATGTCTTAAATGTAGAAAAGTCAGTAGGACACCATTTTAATGCAGTAATGTTTACTATAACGCCAGAAGAATTAGCAAACCTAAAGAGGCGTGAATCAGGCTATAATTTAGAGCTGTGCTGTGTGCACGATTTTAAGACCGGCAAAAAAATTGGCAAGGGTTATTTATTCATAGATTATATTAACGCAATTGAGCACCACAAAAAGGCTAGACCGCTAAAAGAATACTTCAAGGTTTGCAGAGAGGCAGCGTATCATATTAGTAAAAAATTCGGAAAAGAATGGGACAAAACCACATACACTGCCGATAACGAACAAATATATAGTTGGTTAAAAAATAATAAAAGTTTTGACAGCATTAGGTAAGAAGTTATTTATACGCTATTATGTAAATAATGATATGCCGCTTCCAAATCAACCCATTACTAATAAAGTTAATCCAAAACACCATAATCACATCCCAATGCAAATAGATTTGTGGGCAAAACCGCAGAATGTTACAATAATAGAGGGCTTTCCGGGATTGGGATTTGTTGCAACGATTGCAATTGAATATCTTTTAGATCATTTAGAAATAGAAACTATTGGTAAAATATGGAGTCCTAATTTACAGCCAATGGCTCTGGTGCACAAGGGAAAAATTATGCAGCCAATGGAAATTTTTTATTCTAAAAAATACAACTTAGTTATTTTAGAAGCATTTTCCGGAATTGAGGGATTGGAATGGGAGATTGCAGATGCACTTGTGAAACTTAATGACACGTTGAAGGCAAGAGAAATTATTTCAATTGAAGGAATAGGTGCTCCGCCACTGGTAAAAGAAGAACTTACAGCATACTATTCAACAAATCAGCCGGATAAAGTTAAACTTTTGGAGTCAACTGGCTGCGAACCGCTGATGGAGGGTATGATTTTTGGAGTTTCCGGAGCGCTGATGATAAAAGGTCACGATAATGTAAAGACAAGTTTTATTTTTGCAGAAGCGCAGCAAAATTTGCCAGATTCAAGAGCTGCGGCGCGAATAATAGAAATACTTGACAAATATTTGGGTCTGCAAGTAGAGATTGAACCTCTCGTAAAGCAGGCAGCAGATATGGAACTAAGACTTAAGGATTTGCTGCGGAAAATGAAAGAGCAGAAAGGCTTCAAGCAGGAAAGGGAAGACGAAGATACAGATTATATTGGTTAAATCTTGAAAAGCTCTTCGATATTTTTGTTTGTCTCTTGTATTACATTATCTTCTGTAACATTCTTTAGTTTTGCAATTTCTTTAATTATTAATTTAACATTTGCCGGTTCATTTCTTTCTCCTTTGACTGGAGCAAGCACAGGCGAGTCTGTTTCTAAAACCACATGTTTGAGCTCAATTGCTTTGACAACATTTTGTTTCGCTTCGCTATACTTAATTGTATTGCCGATAGAAATTTTATAACCAAGTTTTATTGCTTGCACCGCTTCATCAACAGTTCCTTCAAATGCGTGCAATATAACGTTCTTAGCTTTGTTTTTCCGCAAAACTTCCAAGACATCTTTCATTGACCATCTTGAATGAATTACTAATGGTATGTTTAGTTTTTTAGCAAGCAAAATATGTTTTTCAAAATAGTTTATCTGACGGACTTTCTCTTTTTCATATCTTTCTTTCGGCAGTTCATGCTTAAGCCACATATAATCCAAACCAGTTTCAGAAATAGCTATGATTTTATTAGAATTACTTTCTACGAATTTTAATTCAGCTTCTATTTCTTTATCGGAAAAATCTGGCACGCGTGTTGGATGAAAACCCAAACTAGCATAACAGAATTTTGGATATTTTTTTGCCAGCTCGAGAACTTGCCTGTTGCTTTCTGGATGCTCGCCAGCAACAAGAACTCCGTTTAGTACTTTTTTAGCATTTTTGATAACATTATCTATGTCTGTGAATTTCTTATCGTACAAATGTGCGTGTACATCGAATGCTTTCATATGCCCCCAAGAGGATTTGAACCTCTGACCTGCTGTTTACGAAACAGCCGCTCTGCCGGACTGAGCTATAAGGGCAACGCAAGTTAGTCTAATCTCTGGATTGGTCAACCTTAAAAATCAGTTGATTTTTGAGACTAGAAAAACTAA
The DNA here is from genome assembly GCA_018304345.1 of Nanobdellati archaeon. Lineage (GTDB taxonomy): Archaea > Nanobdellota > Nanobdellia > UBA10117 > UBA10117 > JAGVWH01. Next base: position 15,620 of record JAGVWI010000002.1, read on the forward strand.
TGTTTTTCTGTGCCTTGTTATCGCAACACCTTTAAAGATACTTTTGATTTAAAAGTTAATGGTAATACTTGACTGCAAAATAAATAGAATTATTGAAGAGTCAAAAGATACACGAACTTTACAGCTTAAACCAATAAAAGGCAGTATATTTGATTTCAAGCCAGGTCATTTTGTAATGTTATTTATAAAAAATGATGACGGTGAGTTCAAAGAATCAAGAGCTTATTCAATTGCAAATTCTCCGACAAGAAAAACACATTTAGATATAACTTACAAGAAAGCAGGCTATTTCACAGGTAAACTGCACGAACTAAAAATTGGAGATGTTGTAAGAGTTAAAGGACCATACGGACAATTTACTTATGACGAGACTTGCAAAGATGCAGTTTTGCTTGCTGGTGGTGTCGGCATAACGCCATTTAGATCTTATCTCGAATACGTGTTTGACAGGAATTTACCAAACAAATTAACTCTTATTTTTAGCAACAAAACTTCTGTAGATATACTTTACAAAAAAGAATTGGAGAAATTAGATAACCAAAAAAATGTAAGAGTATTTTTTACACTAACAAGAGATAATTGGAAAGGGTTGACTGGCAGAATAGATGCTAAACTTTTGAAAGAATGCTGCGGTAATAAAATCGCAGAAAAAATCTATTATATTTGTGGTACTGGTGATTTTGTTAAAGCGATGACAGCCCTTTTGCAGGAAATAAATGTTTCAAAGGAAAATATCAAAATAGAGAGCTTTGGCGGATAATAACTGTAAACTAGAAAACAATATATTAGAGCAATTGCTGTTATTTATATGCCACAACGATATGAAGAGTTATTATTTGCAGCCCGCAAAGAAATGAGTGTAGCAGATCATTTGCTTTATGTTACTTATCCTGTCGTAAAGGAATCAAAATTTCTTTTGTCAATTGCCAGCAAAATAGCGACATCCGCAAGATTAGCATTGCAGGCGCTTTTGGAATATGAAAAGATGAACAATAGTATTATGGACTATCCGCAGAGCTTTGTTTCGCAAATGAGTTTGTATAAGAGAGTAATTGAGCCAAAGTACAGATTAGATTCGACATTTCATAGGCTTATGCAAAGATTATTTGAAATCTATCAATCTAATAAAAGTTCTGTAGTGAAATTCAAACGCGGTGACTCTTATATTTTAGCAAGTAAAGATTACACTTTATCTGTTTTGGATTATGAAACTGTGAAAAAGTATGCAAACGTAACTAAGAAATTCATAAGCAGTGTTGATGAAATATCCAAGGTGGCAAATGTCTCGGATCAGCCAAGCTAAACAAAAACTGCGGTTTGCAGATTATTTACTTTCTAAGAATGACGAGCAGATGAATCAATCTGCTGTCAGAAATATTTTTGATGCAGCTAATTTAGCAGCAAGAGAATTTGTAAATAATGAAAATGTTACGCCTGCTTTGCTTAGGAATAAAATGAATTATAACTCGCCGGAGGAAAAGGCTTTCTCAGATAACTTTCTGTTGCTGTGGAAACTGGTTTCAGCAGAACAAGATAAAGATACTATTACAAAGGCTTATAATATGGTAAAAGCTTTTGTAAAATTTGTAGAGGAAAGAGCAGCAAACTCTGAAATATAAAATATGATTAAAAATTCGATATACGTCGTTGATACTTCTGTAATAATAGAAAAGAAAATTAGCGAATTAGTAAACAAGGGAGATATTAAAGGAACTATAATTATTCCTAATGCTATTCTAGCAGAATTAGAAAATCAGGCAAATCAAAATCATACTGAAGGTTTTTTAGGACTTGAAGAGATTAAGGACCTTAGAGAGTTAGCAGCAAAGAAAAAAATTGAACTAATATATGAGGGTGACAAGCCAACCGAACTTTACATAAGAGGTGCGCGATATGGTGCAATTGATAATTTAATTAGAGATATTGCAGCAAGAAACGAAGCCACACTTATCACTGGAGACAAGGTGCAGGCAGCGGTTGCAGAAGCTGCAGGTATAAGTGTAATTCTGATTTTACCTTCGCCACCATCAGATGAAAAGATTGAACTGGAGAAATTCTTTGACAAACATACTATGTCTGTGCATATCAAAGAAGATACAATTCCAGTAGCAAAAAAAGGTTTGCCGGGAAATATGGAAGTTGTAAAATTATCTGATAAAAAAATGCATAAAGATGAAGTGAAAAAATTGGTTGAAGATGTGATTGAGAAAACCAAGAGTACGCAGGGTGCATTTGTGGAAATAAATCATCCCGGAACAACAATTGTACAGTTTCAAGATTTTAGAATTGTAATTTGTAAACCTCCGTTTTCAGATGGCTGGGAAATTACTGCAGTTAGACCAGTTGCAGCACTGAATATTGAGGATTACGAAATAACCGAAAAACTAATGCAAAAACTTGACTTAACATCATCCGGAATTTTGATTTCCGGCTCGCCCGGTTCTGGAAAGACTACTTTCGCCGCAGCTTTAATTAAACACTACTTGAAATTAGGAAGAATAATTAAAACAATTGAAAGCCCAAGAGATTTGAAAGTGCCGGATGAAGTAGTCCAGTACTCTAAAAATTTAGGAACGCGCGACGATATACATAATGTTATGCTCCTTTCGCGGCCAGATTATACTTTTTTTGATGAGATGAGGACAACAGATGATTTCAAACTTTACAGCGATTTAAGACTGGCGGGAATAGGACTTGCCGGAGTAGTACACGCAACAAAGCCTATTGATGCGCTCCAAAGATTCGTTGGCAGATTAGATTTAGGAGTAATACCTCAAGTTATTGATATGATTATTTTTATGTCTGATGGAAAGATAAACAAAGTTCTTGAAGTTTTTATGAAAGTTAAGGTGCCAAGCGGTATGACTGAATCAGACTTAGCTCGGCCAGTAATAGACGTAAAAGATTTGGAAACCGGAAATTTAGAGTATGAAGTGTATACCTACGGCGAACAGACAGTTGTAATTCCAATTGTGACGAAAGGCAAGTCTGGCAGTAAGGGTACAGCATTAGCATACAGCGCTAGAGAAGCTAAACAATTTGTTAGCTTTTATTTTCACGGCGGAAAAGCGAGAGCAGTAGAAATCTTTATAGATGGCTCCAAGGTTGCTACAATAGAAGTTGCAAGAAGCAATGAATTAAATGTTCATAAGAAATCAAAACTTGGCAGATTGTTGCAGACCGCAATGCGAAGCGGCAGATCTGTAGAGTTTGTTAGAACTTCTTGAAATTCAAATATAATGTGCCCGTAGCGCAGCCTGGATAGCGCGTCGGTTTCCTAAACCGTAGGTCGCAGGTTCAAATCCTGTCGGGCACGCTTATAGCATATTCGTATCTAGCTAATTGGAAATACTTAAAAAGTATCGAACAAATTAAAAGATATGCATAAACTTAAATCATCTGGAGATTCAGTATCGCTTATTAAACATGGTCTTCCACAAAATATTACACTCATAGGTCTTGCAATAGTTAGTGTTATCGGATTTTTAGTTTATAGAGACTTTGTAATAATAGAACTCGGAATTATAGGATTTGTAGCAGATCTCCTTTATGAATTATATGGCACCGCAAAAGGCTGGTGGAGTTATGATTTCCTTAGTATTTACGTTATAGCGGGCAGACTGCCTATTGAGATCCCCCTTGCATATTTTTTTATGGGCGCATCAGCTGTAGTATTTGTACTTTTTAGACTTGGCATTTGAAGCGCTCAAAAGACTTTTAATCTGATTTTAGGCATATACAACTGCATCAACCCCGTGTGTATGAAGTAACACAAACTCATAGGGTAGCGCAGCGCGTTGGTAGTTCAACCTGGTAGAACCTCCGCCTTCCAAGCGGATGATCTGGGTTCAAATCCCAGCCAGCGCATACAATTTTACAAAAGCTAAATGGGAGCGTAGGAATTACTTTGTAATTCTGACCAATCCCAGCCAGCGCATATACTTTTAACGCTAAGCCTTTTATAGATTAGTAGAAAATAGCAATTATGAAAGTAGCAGTATTATTCTCTGGCGGTAAGGACAGCACCTATGCTATGCACAGGGCTATGGAACAAGGCAGGGAAATAGTTTGCTTAGTATCTTTGCGCTCAAAAAATCCAGATTCTTATATGTTTCACGTCCCTAACATAGATATGGTAAAAGAACAATCCAAAGCTATTGGTATACCTATACTTTTTAGGTCTACGGAAGGTATAAAAGAAAAAGAACTCAAGGATCTCCGTAATGTTCTTCTGGAAGCAAAAAAGAAATATAATATTGAAGGTGTAGTTTCAGGAGCAGTAGCTTCAGAATACCAAAGATATAGAGTTGAAACAGTTTGCGCCGATTTAGGGTTAAAATCAATTGCACCTTTGTGGCACCTTGATCCCAAAAGATATATGACTGATTTCATCAACGATGGTTTCAAGGCACTAATAGTTTCTGTTGCGGCAGATGGGTTTAGTAAAGATTGGCTCGGCAAACCAATAAATCTAGAAACCTTGGAGGAGCTTCAGAAACTCCACGACAAGTTTGGAATACATATCGGTGGAGAAGGCGGGGAAATCGAAACTTTTGTTACAGATGGTCCAATATTCAAAAAGAAAATAGAAATAGAAGACGCAGAAAAAGTTTGGAACCACGATGCCGGCGTTTATGTAATAAAGAAATTTAAATTAGCTAAGAAGTAGTTTACTCTTCTTCGTCATTTGCTGCACCCGGATTAAATATTTGACCGCTTCCTGTTGCAACTTCACCAATAGTTTCATCTATTTCAAGTATTTGTTGATTTACCGTAATTTCGCCTGTATCTTTTTTAACTTCCGGCAGTATGAATTTATCGCCTGAACTTGGACAGTGCACTACGTTTATTTTGACAGTTCTTTTGTCCGGCAGAACTTCAAGCACTTTGATTGCATATGCTCCTACTTCAACCGTTTCGCCGCCGCGCACATTTGTTACCGCGGTGTTAATAGCAATGCTCGTTGAGTTGTCATCTTTAATATCGACTAATTTCAAACTGTTGCCTTCTAAACCATAGAAGTGTTTATACTTTAAGTCTGCATCTTGGCTGCAAAAGATTTCATCAGTGAATGAATTAGTTCTTATCCTGAAGAAATTATTTGTATCGTTTCGTTCTTTTATTATGTCTGTTGGATCAATTAGAAAATCAATATTTTGTGGTCCATCTCGTATTGGCGACCATTTAAGTTTCATAAAAATTGCATCGCCCGGTCGTATTTCTCCGTCGCGCAATAAAGTTCCATCAGGAGCTTTCACAATTAGTTTTTTCCCAGTAATTAAAATGACGTCTTTTTCGCGGTTGCTTGTTACATATAATACTGGATCATCTGGTCCAAATTTAGCGGTTTTAATTCCGGTGTTATTTATCAAAATATTAAGTGTGTGCTGACCTCCGATTACCGGAGTTTTGGTTGAGACTTCTGCAGATACAATGATTAATTCAGGCAGGTCTTGATTTGCAATAACACTGCCGCTCAAACCGAGCGGACTTACTTGAAAAGCAAATACAGCTATTATGGCTGCTATTAGAGCTATTGGTAACCAATTGGCCATCTGTAAAAGACATATATCTTATATTAAATATTATCTTAAGTGCAAATTGTCATTGATGCGACATCTGCTGAATGATTTGCAGTTTCCCTTACAGCAGATATGTAAACCGCAATTGTATCTGTTTCAAGCGAACCTAATAACCCTATGCTTTTTTTGATTTGGTGGCTTTTGCCATTTACATTTAAATCAATAACGAACTCTTGAAAACCAGTAGAAGTAACACTGTTTAGTTTTACTTCATTTTTATTTAGGACAAAAGAATATCCGGTTGCTAAATTTTTCGTTACGCAATTTCTTCCAACGACATTTCCAGTAATAGCATTCAAATCTATGCCAAGTGTTTCAACTGGAACAAATTGTGACAATAGAAATGCTAATGCAAAAAGAGCAAATACATACTTTACATTTTTGTCCATCATAATAGTTTTTGTAATCTAAGATATATAAATTTTTACAAAGCAGACAAGCTTCCAGTTATTTTGTCAATTTTAGTTTCGTCATCAGGACCTATTCCTAACGCAGTCATCGTTCCTGGAGGCAGTTCAGTTTCTCCAGCATCCTTAATTATGGCGTGTTTTAGTCCTGCTCTGACACACAAATCTGCTAATTTTATCAAATCTTTTTCTGATTTTACCTGCAAAACTATTTTTTTTGCTCCTTGTTTAGTCCAGTCTTTAACGAGTGTAGCTTGGAAAATTTTGTCGTGCTGCTGTGTTTTAAAAACCGCGGAGACAGACGCGTGTGCTGCCTGCGCAGCAGTTTTGCCTTTACTCATCCCTATGTCTGCTCGCACCACGATAACTTGTTTTAGTGTCATATTAAGCTCTGCTATTATTAAAAATCACAACCGCAGTTTAAACACTTTTTCTTTTTAAAAATCTGGCCAGTATGGGGCATCTTTACATTTCTTGCACTTATAGCTGCGCTGTCGCATTTTGGGCAATTGTCAGTCATACAAAAAAGAACTCCTGTAGCTATATAATATTTTCTAAAGAGCAGTAATCATTAGAGGTAAAAGCACTGTTGCGTCGCCTTCTATGGTTATGTGCTTTGCTTGCTCTTTAAGTTTGCCCCAGCTTATTGCTTCCCTAGTCTGTGCGCCCGATAAAGAGCCGTCATATTCAACAGCAGTTGTTATGTAAACTGCGTAGTCTAATCCATTGCCAAACTGTGCCCACCAAATTGTGTGGTGCTTGGAAATGCCACCGCCAATCATTAGTGCTCCTAGTGATTTAGCGTCAAACACTATGTTTGATAAGTCCTGTTCATCTTTTAGTATATTTAATCTAAAATCAGTCTTTTGAGAAAACATCCAGATTTGTGAACCTACAGAGCCGTCAGTTGGACCAGGGATAAAGACAGGGATTTTGTTTTTCCAAGCCCAATATAATATTGATTCCTCGCGCTTTTTGGAGGTTTTTGAGATATATTCGCCAATTGCCCAGCATAATTCTTTAGTAGAAATTTCTTTCACATTTTTACTATGGAGTTCTGTTAAAATTTTATTCATATGATTGGCCATTACTTCGCCATAAGATGAATCAGGCACAAGCACATTACCTAACCTGTTTATACCTTGTTTTCTAAGTTTAGCATCATCCATCATAAAATCGCCGTGATAATAGTCTTGGAATACTCTTGCAAGATCGTGATCCAAAGTTCCGCAAGTTGTAATTACAACATCAACTTTTTTTTGTTTTACTAAATCTTTTACAACACCCCTGGTACCGGTAGAAATAATTGCGGCTGGAAAGCTAAGTATTTTTGTGCACCTGTCTTCAGCGAACATCGTTCTTAAAATTGTTACACCTTCAGCTACTTTCTTAGCGCTAAAACCGCCAGCTTCGCCAAATTGCTTAATTAGGTCTTTGACGCTAGTCGCTTTTCCTATTTCAATATCTTTTACAGGTATCATATAGATTAAACTAAAAAGCGATTTATAAGCCTAATCTCAGGATTAGTCAACCTTATTGTGATAATATATGTCTAATTCTTGCGAATCAAAAGCGATATATATTCTTTAGCAAGTAAAGGATATTTGCTTGGGTCGTACAGCATATTATTTTTTAGTGCGCACTCCCACGTGCACTTGCATTTCTCATCAACTATATCTTTGACGAATTTCTTTACTTTATCCTGCGCAAGTATTTTTCTTATATCGTAATTGAAATCTTGTATTAGTCCGAAATTTACATTCAAAATTTCACAGGGAAATATAGTACCATCGTGTCCGATTTCTATCATTTTGCTTCCTACTCTGCAAGGAGTCTGCCATTGGTTAGTCTCCTCTAATTTAGTAATTAATTTCGGAGCTAAATTATTCATTGCATCAATCGGTCTCGGAATTCTATTTCTTTGCGAAGATGTATTTCGTATAGCAACAACTTTACTCGCATCTTTGAATGTTTTCAAATCTATTTCTTTTGCACTTCTATCATAAGTTGTACCGCGTACATAATTCATATACAATGGAAGTTTTAATTTCAATGTAACGTAGTCGATTATGTCGTAGATATTGTGTTTATTGAATTTTGAATAAGTTGTAATAACGCCTACGTGTAAATTAGGATAAAACTTTTGCAGAGCTCTCACTTGCTCAACTGACTGAAGCAATTTATCAAAACCACCTTCAACAACTCTGATTTCATCGTGCTGTTTGCCGATACCATCAATAGAAAAATGCACTTGTATATGCATCTTTGGACACCATCTTAGTATTTTCTTTACATCTTTGATTATTTTTCTTGGTCCAAAACCATTTGTGATTAAGTTTAAGATTTCAAGATTATTATTGTTGTAAAATGTTCTTGCAATTTCTGCTAAATCTGCCCGTAGCGTAGGTTCGCCACCAGTTAGACTCATATATTTTACTTTACCAAAACTTTTTGATATTTTTTGTATCTCTTCTAACGTTAGTGCCTTCTTGCTTAATTTTTCTTGGTCGTCCCAGTTGATGAAGCAGTGTTTGCACCGTGCATTACATATGGCATTAACATAAAATATTACGTAACTTGGCGTTTCGGACAAAAAGAAATTAGCCCAAGTTAATGTGCGGTTTGTTTTTGTAGTAACGTGAGTTGCAAAAGCTCTACCCACACCAACACCCATAGCTAAATACCATAAATGTAGCACAGGTATAGAAGCCAGAAAGAATTTTGGACCTCTGACTTTCAAAATATGCGCATACATTTTTGGCTCGAGTGCTAACTGCGAGAGTATTATTGCTGGAATTGCTAATAGTAATGGTGGAAATACAAATGATGCCACTATGGTGGGAAGCATAGCAACAGAAAGCAATGAATTAATGCCTTGATGCGCAGTTCCATTACCGCTGTTTAGACTTACTTCTTTGTCAAAAACAAGTTTAGAATAGATATAGCTTCTCTTGTACAGTGTTTTAAATCTCGGCCAAAAATCCTGGAAGTGATGATGGACTTTGAATGAATTGTTTTGATATATTGTATAATTGTGCTGTTTGATAATTGTACCCATTTCAAATTCTTCTCCACCTCCACCTTCTCCCCAACCTAATTGCACATTAAATTGTCCAAGTTCTTTGAATACTTCTCTGTCTATTGAGCAAGACATAGTAGAAATGAAAGATGGATTAGGATACATCTCGTTTAACTGATGCTCCCAAATAACAGCAATTAAGTCAGCGGCGAAGCCTGGTTTGAGAGATTTATTATCAACCTGACACTGCACAATTTTTACTTTTGGGTCTTCGTGAGCCAGAGAGAAATTAGCCAGCGTGTCTTTTTCTAAAACTATATCTGGGTCAAAGAAGACCAATATGTCGCCTTTCGCATTATCTGCACCAATATTACGGGCATTTGCAACTCCATAGTCTTTTTCTAATGTTATTAATTTGCAATTAACTTCTTTCGCAACATCTGAAACAGCTTTGTTAGGACTTGCGGAATCTACAACAATTACTTCAAAATTTTTGTAATTAGAATCGTATACTGATTTCAAACATTTCCTAAGCATCTCAGGATTATTATATACTGGAATAATCACAGAAAGCCTTGGTGCTGTTGTGTCAGAGGTTTTAGATAGCTTTTTTTGTATAGATACAGCTGTAGCTTTGGTCATATAGATTTTATATAAAGTTAGCTATTTATTGCTTTTTATCTTGTTTTATGCAAAGGGAGCCTTTTCAATCTCTTTTATATCTTTGCTCGCAAACGGCATTACGCGCCACTTATAATCTTCTTTTGCAATTAAACAAACTCTTGAGCTCGGCGCTTCATTGATAACTTTCCATCCGAGTTCTTTGGCAAGCTTTTCAGAGTATATTTTTATTTCATCGTGGTTTAGCATATTTTCAAAATCCAATCTTTTGCGCGCACCGCCAATGTGCATATATGACTTTACCTCAATGAAATGGATATCGCCTTTTTTTATAAGTTTAGCAAACTGCGGAATTAATTCATCTAAGTCATTTAGATTTTTCATTAGTGTTATTCTAACTATGCGTCTGCATTTTAGTGTTGGTAGAAGTTCAAAAGTTCTTTCAACTCTTTCCCACGCATCTTTAAGCAGCGGTACATCAAGTTTTTTATGTAAGTCTTTATTTGGAGCTTCCATAGAGATGTATAATTGTGTCGGCAGGGAATTTTCATCTCTTAGTTTTTCAAGTGCTTCGGGATGCTGTCCGTGAGTTACTAAAAAAGAACTCATATTCTTATTTCTCAAGCCAGAAATTAAACCAGACATTTTATTATAAAGCGTAGGCTCTCCTGTAAGTGAAATTGCAAAATGTTTTGGATGCTGAGCCTCTTCAAGTTTATCTTTCAAAACATTTGGATTGCCTCCAAAACCTGTTAGTTTTCTTAGCTGGCCTTTGATGCTTCCTTCAATTATTTCTTCTGGCTCGTCAGTTTCGTTATCCATAGTCATCCCTTGGAACTTTTCATTTGCCCGCCAGCAATGTTTGCATTTCTGATCGCACCAACTTGCAGCAGGAGTCATCTGAACGCATTGATGGCTTTGAATTCCATAAAACTTTTTTTTGTAGCAGCCACTTTTTCCAAGAAGACTTGATTTAGTATAATGACATACTTCAACAGCAGAATGTTTACCAACTATTTCGTAGCCTGCATTTTCTAGTCTTTTAGCCTCTTCTGTTTTAAGCTCAGTCATAGTTTTATCAATGTGTAGTGATTTTTAAGATTACCTTACTCGCACTTTATCTGAGTTTTAGCACCAGAATCTTTCTTGTTAAGCCACCGTGCGCATAGATTTCTGATTTTGCAACAGTCTGCCATTTTTTCCCGTTGACTAGCTTGTTAACTTTGACATAATGCGGATAAAAAAATGCAGCGTGTCCGCCTTTTTTCAGTACTCTTGAACTGGAATCAAGAAACATTTTGTATAGTTTAATTATTGATGTAGCTTTTACTTTTGAACTTCTGCCGTAAGGTGGATCTGTTGCAATTGCATCAACTTTGTTTTTCAAATGCTTATCTAAATCTTTTACATCAGAATTCAAAAAGTTTGTATTGCCAAATTTTTTGTAAAATTTGAAGTTTGATTTAGCTCCCGAAAGCATCTTTTTGTCAAAGTCGGATGCAATTACTTGTATGCCAAACTGATCTGCTTCAATCGGAATTGCACCGATACCGCAGAATGGATCTAACAATAGTTCGTGTTCTTTTACTCTCGCTAAATTGATTATCAACCGCGCAGTTTTTGGCTTTAATGTAGTCGGATGGAACGCAGGGCGTTTTTGCGGCTCTCTTTTTTTGTATTTTCCAGATTGGTTTTCCCATAATTTTCTTGTTAGAAATATTTTTTCTCCAATTATGAAATGAACAGTTGTTTTTGGTCTATCTAAATTAACGCTCGGATTTTTTTTATTAGCAATAAAATGTCTCCATATGGGCATTGCTAATCTTCTTTCAATTCCAAACCTTTCTTGCTGCATTAAATCTTTGACACGAACTGCAAAAGGCATCTGTACGAATGACCAATTAATTTTGCTTAACGTATTAAGTTTCAAATCTTTTAGCTCTTTTATAAGAATAGATGCATCCGTAATGTGAGAACTTCTTTCGCAAAGTTTAATTATATCTTCAGGTTTAGCATTTGATTGAATTGTAATTAAGTTATCTCGTTGTTTCAGAATTTTTGATTTCAAATTGTATGTTTCAAAAAGAGCTTTTAATTCCGCCAGAGCGGGGGGCTTGCCTTGTATTGTAAAAAGAAATGTATTCATCTGCGTCTTCTTTTAGACGTATGGCGTTTTAATTTCTTTCCGCCGCTTCTTCTGCCAACTAAGCTTTCTATGTGAGCTTCAATTCTCTCAATTCTTTTGTCAATTATAACTATGTAACGCAGACTCCAAATTATTCCAACCAGCAACCCAATAATTGCCGACCATAGAACTATTTCTCCAGAGGCCAAACCATTTACCATAGAATACAAAAGAATTGTTGACTATAAAAAACTATTGTTGAAACTATACATTAAATTGTACAGATAAATCAGAAACAGCTATTTTTAATCCAAATCGTCATTTACTACTTTTGGAACTGCGGGAGCTTCCTGCTCTTGTCTCCATACTTTAGCAAAACTTGGAGTTGCAATTAACCAGTTTTCTCCAAATCCAGCGATGTCGCCTTCATTTGCTTCAATAGTTTTCTTTAATTTATCAATCGCTCTCTTTAATTCAGAAACATCTTTCTCCTTCAAAGGAGCAATGTTTAGGATTGATATGGTATTACCGTCTCTTATGGCTGCAAGAATTTGCTTGATATCGTCATACTGATTTAATGTGAAAGGTCTTATCAAAACTTTGGCTTTTTGATCCTTCAATTCAGCCTCTAGCTCGACATAATCTTCGCCTAATTCTACTTTGCTCTCAGAACTTATAACCGAGCTAAGCTTTTTTTTGAATGCATCCCATACCATGTTATATCACTTCAATTCCCAGTTATTTAAATACATTTCTATGATAGAATCTAATAGTTGCAGTTCAGTGTTCCTGGGCGCCTTCAAGCAAACTAGACAAATTCCAGATTTGTGTTCTAGTGTAAGAATTCAAATTTGGGTCAAGACTCAAGTCTTCAACTTTCTGGAGAGCAGAGTCAATCTTTATAGATATGTTATCTTCATCCCTGAAGTCATCTTTTATTTCAGTCAAAATCGTCCTTACGCTTTTTGAAATAGAATTATCGGAAGATAGGTTTTCAAGTAATTCATTGACATCCGAAAGGTCTACCATTTTAATATTATCCATAATTATTGGAATTGAAATCTGAATGTCTTATAAATATTGCGCTGTTAACGAAGTGGCTAATATAAGTTATAGTTTGATTTTTTTAACTACTCAAGTTCTTTTGCAACTTCTTTCTGAAGTTCAACTGCTTTATCTTTAGTTTTGCTCTCTTGACTGTCAAGAGATTTAATTCGTAGATTCAAATCTTCTTTTCTGTCAGACAATTCTTTTTTCAGCTCAGAAGAATTTTTTTCAATTAGCAAATCACCTATTAATTTGTAAGCAGGAGCTTTCGCACTATCTAATTCGCGCATTGCATTTTCCGTTTCAAGTAATTGTATTTGCAGCTGTTGTTTTTGCTGTCCAAAAAAACTTAATCTTTGGTGCAGCAATTGCAGTTCTGCCATTTTGTCTTGTGAATTTTGTTTTGTGTCCTGTTTTGCCATTTTATGAACCCATGTAAGTTTGAACTAAAATCAAAGGTTAAAAGTCTTATGCACGTTTGTCAACAGCCTCAATGCTAGACTGCACAATTGCAATCAATCCCGCAATTGTATTTATGACTGCTCGGAAGGATGTCGCATCTTCAGCTTCAATTGTAATTGTTAATTTATCTTTTAATTTCTTGAGTTTGTAAGCAGCTCTTTCGCTTTTGAAATCCTGTTCTGGTAGAAGAGCGTTGTAGTATGAATCTAAATCAATTGATTTGCCAGAAATTTCAATTACAGATTTGTACATCGTGAATAGATTATCGGGCTTTGACTTTCTTGCTCACGTTTGGTCGTTTTTTTACAATTATTCGTGAGCCACAGTAAGTGCAAATTATTCTTTTCTCTACGTCTTTCATATCTAATTCTTGCTGACAACTAAAACATTTGTACATTTTATTCACTTACCTCTGCTGTTACTGGTTCTTCAACCATTGTTGGTAATATATTTGCGTGGCTTATACCCGGTTCGTAAGCTCTGCCCGCGAACTTTGATTCACAGCTTCTGCAGAACCATATTCCAGTTGCTAATCTTTTGACTGCTAATTTTTCACAGAATGGGCACTTGTGTCTACCTCTTTGAATTTTTTCTATTTTTAATACAGATTTCCTTAGTTTCAATCCATATCTGGCGCCCCAGCGCCCAGTTGAGCCGACTTTCTTTGTTGCCATGTTAAATTATAATATTTGCAGAAGAATAGGGCTGTTTTGCCTTTAAAAAGATATTTATACCCTGATTATTTTTCATAATATATGGCCTTTGACATATCAGGAATAAATTACTTGGCAGTTGCTGTAGCGGCTATTGCAAGTTTTGTTGTCGGCTATATCTGGTACAGCGTACTGGGTAAGAAGATGATGAAGAATAAACCGCACAAGAATGACTGGACAGCTTATATCGGCGAATACGTATTAGCCGCCATAATGGCTTTAGTTTTGGCCGTTGTCCTTAATGTAGCGAATGTCGGAGCAGACTGGATGGGTGCTATAATGGTAGCTTTCTGGTTGTGGCTTGGCTTTATCGCAACAGTGCAGTTTAGCAAGGTCGTATGGGGTATGGAGAAATTCAATGACGTATTATTCAAGTCCCTGTATTACTTAGTTAGCTTAGCAGTAATGGCTATAGTTTTGGTAAGTGGTATTGTACCGGCTTACTAAGAATTCTTTTTTCTTTTGTTTTTAAACTAATAAAATATAGCTATATGTCTAAAACTACTTGTGCAATATAATTTGCACCTTTCTTCTCTAACTTGAAATTATGCCACGTTGCAGCTTTTACATCTGAACGCAGAAGGTGCTTGCCCATCTGCAATGGTTCGCCCGATAACTCTGCGGTCAGTAAATAAGCATCTTCTTTCTTTTTAATATCAACTTTAAAACTGCTAATCAACATTGATTCAGCATCTTTGTAATATACGATTTCATTTAAGAAATTTATAAGCAATGTACTTTCATCTTTAGCTCTTAGTCTAATCGGCTTTTTGAACTTAGATTTGACTGATTTCATATCAACCATAGTATCCATAAGAGCTAAAGCACAATTTTTGAACAATTCATTGAGGTTCTTACCTGTAGCCTCAAAAGTTATGTCTGCAGTTACCGAGTTTTTGAGGAATTTGTAAGGTTTTGCTTTTGTTGGCATACTTTTACTAATAGGCAATTTAATAAATAGTTAACGGACGATATTATCATCACGCCGACGTCGGATAACCCGGTATTCCGTCCGCCTTGAGATAGAACAGCTCTAGCGAGACAGCGGATGCCCGTAAGGGTGTGTAGGTTCAAATCCTGCCGTCGGCGCTTAATTCTCTCGTAACATTTATATCAGTAGAACTCACGGTTTAACTTATGTTACAAGTGCCAACTAAACGGCCACCACTCAGGAAACTGAATGACTGGACGTGGGAAATTTCTCAAGACTATAAGAAAGATGGACCCAAGATGTTGGTGCCAGCCAGAATTTTCGCATCTAAAAAATTAATTGATGAGATGGATTTAGCAGTCTATGAACAGATAAGTAATGTCGCGGCTCTGCCAGGGATTGTAAAAGCGGCAATGGTAATGCCAGATGCGCATTGGGGTTATGGTTTTCCTATTGGGGGAGTTGCAGCATTTGATTTAGATAAGGGAATTGTAAGTCCGGGTGGGATCGGTTACGACATAAATTGCGGGATGCGTCTGATAAGAACAGATTTTACACTAAAAGAAATTGAGCCGAAATTAAAACAGTTAGTTGACAGTTTATTTAGATTAGTTCCAGCAGGCGTCGGACGAAAAGGTTTTGTTAGAATTACGGGAAAAGACTGGAAAGATGTTGCGCAGGATGGAGCGCAGTGGTGCATAAAAAAAGGATACGGATTTGATAAAGATAAAGAACATATCGAAGATTACGGTGCTATTGCGGGAGCAGATGCGTCTGAAGTTTCTGACAAAGCAGTCAAGCGCGGAGTTACA
>JAGVWI010000003.1 GCA_018304345.1 Nanobdellati archaeon
TCTTCTCACGCCTCAAAAGCAGGTGTAAATTCATTTAGTGCTCATCCGACCGGCAATTTTGATACAAATGATTTAGGCGGAGATAAAAAGACACTTTCAGTGGCACCGGCACTCTATTTGAGAACAGCTTTATTGGGATTAAGAAAACACGCTAAACGCCGTGGCTGTCTTGAATACCAAATTACAATTGAAGCGACGCACCACAGTCCGACTTTTGATTATCCTTTATTGTTTGTTGAAATCGGTTCAAATGAAGAAGCGTGGAAAGATGAGCTTGCGGCCGAAGTAGTCGCAGATGTAGTTTATGATTTAGTCTCAAAACCTCTTGAAAAAGGAACCATAGCGGTCGGTTTTGGAGGAAATCATTATTCTCCAAGATTTCAGAAAATGATTGAAGAGAAGGGCTATGCTTTCGGTCATATTTGCCCAAAACATAAATTAGACGACCTAGACGAAGAAATGATTTTACAAATTATTAACAAAACAATTCCAAAGCCAGAACAAGTAGTTTTAGATTGGAAAGGAATGAATAGTGCTCAAAGAAATAAAATTGTAGAAGTATTAACTCGTAACAGGATAGAGTTCGTCAGAGTATAATACGGTTTCCAATTCACTAAAAAGTTCTGGATGCATTTCAACTAATTTTATACCTTCTTTGATAGCTTTTTTATGGCATACAATTATCTTGCCGTTATTATCGCTGTCTGCAATTCCTATTAAGTTATCAGCCATTAAAGACTGCACTACTCTTTCTAAAGCAGAGCATTTTGGATGTGATGATTTATTTGCAGGATCATACGTACTAGTATCAAATTCTAACTGAATTTGAGAGAATTTTTCCCGTTCGGAATAAAATTTTCTATAAAATCCCGCAAGTGAGTAATAACCAGTTAAACAAAAATAACCTAAAACATAATCTGTAAGAGATAAATGTATTTCTTCGGGTTCGGGCATAGTTTTTCGTAACATTATAAGTTTTAATAGTTTATCCCTAAACACATAAAAACCCGAATTGTTTTGTTTAGAAGTCATATGACCTTTAAGTGGAAGGAGACTGCTAAGCAAAAGAAGTTTCTAGAGATAGCCGAAGATATAATAGACGTATCTATACTGCCAGCTACGATTTTACTGATAATCTTAATTGTCGGAGAATTCTTCGGTATAAGCGCATATGAGCCTTATGCAACATATGCCGACTGGTTAATCATACTTATATTCGTAGCAGATTTATTGTTCAAATGGCGCCACACCCATAACTTACGTAAGTTTTTCAAATACTATTGGCTCGATATACTAGCAATATTTCCGTTTTATCTACTGACAAGAACTTATATTAGTCTTAGTGGTTTAGTAGGCAGTGGAGCAAATCTGCAAGAAGTTTTTCATACTGTGGCAGGTATACGGCAGAGCCAAATATTGAAAGAACTTAAGGTAATTAGAGGTCTAAGAGGATTACGTTTAGGGCAAAGGGTGTTGAGATTTATTGCACTTAGATTGAGATCAGGGCACCACGTTATGGTGCATATACACTTAAAGAGGCAGAAAAAGAGGTTTAATCGCTGGTGAAATCATCAGCTGTTAATTGTAATTGCTCGCCTTCTTTCAATTCGCCTCTTGCTTTAAGATACTCGTTTGCAAGTATCCAGAATATTAGTCCAAGAGATTTTGCACCTTTGTTGTTGCACGGTACAATTATGTTTAGATTTTCAGTAGTGTTATTTGAATCGCATAAACCGATTATAGGTATGCCAAGTTTCAAGATTTGTATTTGTTATTGTACCAGCAGGATATCTACCGGCGAATACGTGTTTTATATTTGTTACTTTCGCAAAAGTTTTTACTGGTTTCCAGCCGTTTTCTCTTCGCGATACAATTACAATATCTTCTGGATTGTATTTTGAAAGTTCTGCAGCAGCCATTTTTAGACCATCGTTTACTTTTTCTATATCTAAAATACATAAACCATTTGGGTTAATTTTGTAAATGTAAGAAGCCATAGGTTTAGTTTTGAATTTTGTACCAATATGTATTCCTGCTGCAATCATTGTTTCAAGTGCAGTAAGCGTTTCTTTGGTTTGTGTTTGTTCCATTATTCTCCTATTTTGATTGCCTTAGGTCTCTTTATGTTTATTGGCAGAATACCTTCTTTTAGTTCTAATTTCGCTAAAACTATTGTATTAAAAATATCTTTTGGCTTTTTTATTAAAAGTGGCGCGCCCATGGACAGCTGAAGTGCTCTCGCACCTATAATTCGGGCGATTTCGTATTTAGTAAATTCAACCATAACCAAATTCTATATTTTTGCCTTTTAAACCTTTACTTTGAAGGTACTAGCTTCCTTAATTTCTTTCCAAGCTCAGCAGATTTTTCTATTAGTTCTATTACATCGTCTGCTGTAAACATTCCTGCTCCGCCTTTTTGCATTGCGGATACATTTCCATCTTCAGTAGTTACTATAGATAATCTAGTTTCAATTGCTTTTTCCTCTCTCATGGTACTGTCAGAAAATTTGTTGTTGCCAATTTTTCCGAATGTTGTCATAACGGGCGAATGCACTAAAGGAAGTTTTGTTTTAGTAAGCTCTTTGTGAATAACTTTTTCTTCCTTTTCGTCATATTTTGGTAACACCGTAGTTTTTAGTGCAGCTATTGCACCAAGTGCTCCAGCATCCAAAAGATTACCATCATCGTTTATTGGATAGATATCTACGAAAACCATCCAAACTTTTTCTTTTGCCTTTATGCAAAGCTTGTCTAAGTCTATTGCGTGGCATTCTCTTATACCCCGGTCTATAACTCTTGAAAGTTCAACAGAATCTTTGCTTGGTGGTCCAAATTCAAAATTTGGGTTTGCCAATGGAAGCAATTCCGCATTTACCATTAGTATTCCGCTTTCTGGACCATCTGGAAATGGTGTTCCAACATCAAGTTTAACTCCAACAAGAACTTCTGTATTTCCAATTTTAACTCTTGCAGAACCATTTGCGCGGGCAATTACGCCAGTTTCAACAGAAACATCTCTATACTCAAATGGTTTTCTACCATCTTCGCGTTTATCTTTTTCAAGTAATTCTATGAAATATTGTTTTAACATTTTATTCACTCTCCTTTTCAGATCCGTATTTTTCTTTCAAAGCTTTTTTCTGCAATTCATAGATTTGTTCACAAGCTTTCATACTCATTTCTATTAGCTTTTTAGCTTCAGCTTTAGTTAACATACCATCCATTTGCAACAATGTTATTTGTTTTGTATTTGGAAGTATTGCAAGAGGCATATCAACTTCTCCAAAATTGTCTTCTGGTTCAAACAAATCAAGCATCAATTGCCCGTCTGCTTTTCCAGATGCGACCGAGCATACAAGGTCTCGCATTTCAATTCCAGCATCCGCTAAAGCAACAGAAGCCGCATTTATTGCTGCAGTCCTTGTTCCAGCATTTGCATTTATTATTTCCATAATTACTGTTATCTCAAGTCCAGCATATTTCTCCATAAATATTGCAGGAGCTAATGCATCTGCTATAACTTTAGAAATTTCAGTGCTTCGTCTGCTTGGTCCTGGTCTGTTTCTTTCTGATGTAGAGAACGAAGCCATACCATAAACACAGTTCAAGAATGCTTTTTCGGAATCAAGATTTCTTCTTGGCAAGACTTCTTTTGGTCCATAAACAGCACAAATTACTTTTGTTTCGCCTAATGTAACCATAGCTGAGCCATCAGCATTTGGAATAACTCCGACTTTGATTTCCATTTCACGCATTTCGTTTAGTTTTCTGCCGTCAAGTCTTTTTCCGTTGACGATTAATTTTTCAGGTCCACCTACGCCACCCATTATTTGCCCTCCAGCATTGCTTTTACTTTTTCAGTCAAACCAGAATGATGGCTTTCTTGTTCTATTAGTTTTATCGCATTTGCAACTTTCGCTTCGTTTTCTGCATTGCCTTTTATCCAAACCAATCCATTTTGTCCGACTAATATTTCGCAATTAGAACTGTCTTTCAAAATTTTAATCATAGAGCCCTGCTTTCCAATTATTCTTGGAATTTTTACAGGACTAACTTTTATTACATTTCCGCCAACTAATTTTCTGTATGGCATTCTTTTTGCAGTCAAACTGATGTAGCCTGACTCGCTTATATCTAATATTTCGCCGAATACGTAATCACTTATTTTGAAGTAATCAGCAAGTTTGCTGTTTTTCAAATCAACATAGTTCATTGAAATTTCGCCGACATTTAGATCTATTTTGTATGGGCTTTCTATTTCACAAGTCCATCCAAACTTTCCGAAACCATTTATTTTTGCGATTATTACGTCGCCTCTCTTTGGCGCATATTTGCCTGCCAAAGGTATTACTTTTATAACTCTGCCTTTAACAGAGATAAGTCCGACTGTAGATGAGTATATGTTTTCGCCGTCACGGAATGCTTTTCCAGATGGCAAATATTCTAGTCCTTCAGCTAATAGTGTGCCCGGGACAATTACATCTTTATCTTTTATGTGTATTTTCTCAACCATATTATTTTTCCTCGTTTATTATTACTTCACCAGAAGTCAAGCCGTTTGCAAGATTGAAAAAATCAATTTTCAAGCCCGCAGGAATTTGAATTGTCACTTCTACTGAGCCATCGTTGTTCCATTTTTCACTGATGAATTTGTATTTTCCTTTTAGTGCTGAATAAGCACTGCCAGAATATCTAGCTGGTATAATAATTTTCAATTTGACCTTTTCTAAACTTATGGGTAAGACAACTCTTAGACTTTCTATGATTTTGTCAAGTTGTTCTTCAACAGATTTGTTACCATCAATTTGAACTTTTGCCTGCTCCAATGCGTTTTCAATTCTTTGTCTTGGGTGTGGCAAGCCGGTTTTTGAGTCAGAAGCATTTGTTTGTATATAATCTATAATTTTTAATTTCTTAGCGTCAAACATCTTCTTTCTTTGTTCTTGTGTTAGTGCTAAGTCGCCTTTCTTTAGAATTATTTTTGCAACTTCTTTTTCTTCGGAAGTGCCGAGCCATTTTGTCATATCGCCAGGAGCTGCCAATTCACCTTTTTTTGCATCGTTAAATATTTTCGGCGTTTCAAGAATATCTCTTAAGTCTTCATCTTTGCCGTTTCTGAAGTCTAATGCTAAATCCGGATTGCGAATTACAATTTCAAAAGTTACGCCACCTTTTTTTATTCGGGCTATATTCATACTTAATTTTTCTCTGTCGTAAGTTTGTGTTGCTTTGAATCCCATTATGCTACTAATTCTACCTTTTGCATTTTACCGTCTGCATTTACTGCAGCGGCTTCAAGTCTTTCCAGAGAAAACTCTTTTCCTAAAACTTCCTTGAAGATATCAAGCGCAAGCTTCTGTGCTTCAACGCTGCTCAGGCCTTGTTTCCATTTTTTTTCCAAAATTGCATTGGCTTCGGGCGCACCGCCGCCGATTGATTTGGCATAATATTGCGTGTAGATTCCAGATGGATCTGTTTCAAACAGTCGTATTCCGGTTTTATCTACTCCGCCAAAAAGGAAACTTACACCAAAAGGTCTTATTCCTCCGTATTGAGTATATTGCTGTTCAATGTCCGAAATGTATTTCACAATGTCTTCGACTGCGGGTGGCTCGCCGTAAGTTAATTTGTACTGCTGTGCGAAAACTCGCGAACGTTTAATTATTACTCTTGCATCATTCATATAACCAGAGAAAGATGAAATTATGTGCTCATCTATTTCGGCGATTTTTTTTACTGATTCTGCAACTAAAAGTCTTTCACTTAATCTTCTGTCAGCCATAAGTAAAATACCATCTTTGTAAATTATACCAAGTGTCAATACACCAAGACTTACAGCTTTTTTTGCATATTCTACTTGCAAAAGTCGTCCATCAGGAGCGAAGACCGTAATTGCGCGGTCGTATCCCATTGCTTGTTGCGGTAATAAATTTGCCATTAGATTATTTCACCTTATCGATATTGCCTGAAACTTTGACTGCTGATATTGATGCTTTGCTTCCATTTATTTCTTTTACTAGCGTAAGTGCTGCTATAGTATCATCTACGAATTTGTGTCCTGTTCTTACTATTGCGTTTTTTCCATCCCATGTATCGGATAGTAGTTGCATACCTGCACGAGCCATATTTAACTCTCCGAGAAATTGTAGACCAGCCTGGATGACCGTCTTGTCTAAATCACCTTTCTCGACTCTCTTATTAGAATCGACTTTTATCCTTATATAACGTTTTCGCTCTTTAGAAGTCGGCTTAATCTTTGCCATTATTATTACCTAAGA
Organism: Nanobdellati archaeon; assembly: GCA_018304345.1. Taxonomy (GTDB): domain Archaea; phylum Nanobdellota; class Nanobdellia; order UBA10117; family UBA10117; genus JAGVWH01. The sequence continues at coordinate 6,281 of JAGVWI010000003.1, forward strand.
TGCGCCACTTTAAAAATCTAATTAGTAGTAAATAATTAAATTTTCAGCCTAATCTGTGGATTAGTCAACCTTGCTTCGGCAAAGTCAGCCTAATCTGTGGATTAGTCAACCTTAAAAATCAGTTGATTTTTGAGACTAGAAAAACTAATGTTTTTCTTTGCCTTGCTTCGGCAAAATGTAAACTAAGTCTTTTGATTTTACAGGTTTATTTGTTTTCATACCAATGTTATCGCCTTTGTTCGCAGTTTTAATGCTAGAGTGTTCTATTTGCATTGATTTGATATTTTGTTTGAAATTCGTTTGTGGCCCTTCTATTGAAATAGTATCGCCTACGCTTAAGGGTCTCTTAACATCAATTACTGCAACTGAAATCTTGTCAAAGAAATGTACAACACTTCCAACTAACATCTTACCAGCTGATTTTGCTGGAGATTTGACTTTTGCTGTAGTTTTGCTTTTAGCTTTGCTTGTTTTATGTTTTACAACTTTTCGTTTCGCAGTCTTTGAGACAACTTTTTTCTTAGACTTATGTTTGACCATTAATTACCTCATAAATATACTACATAGGTAGAATAAATAATTTACTATTAGAATTATTCAGATTTTACAGCTTTAGCGCTTCTTGTCCACTTCAATCTTTTTGGACTTCGCTTGATTTTTAACATATATTTTTCGCACTTTTTAGAATGAAACCAAAGGATTTTACCGGTGTTTTGGATTAACATAACTCCGCTGCCACGGTCAAACTCTTTGTTACAATATGAGCACTTTGGCATAATTACCTCTTACGTCCTTTTAGCGGACTTGCCTCAATTTCAGTTTCGTTTAGCATTAATATGTCACCTATTCTTACTGGTCCTAAAACATTTCTTCTGATTATTTTGCCGTTATCTCTGCCGGCAAGAACTTTTACTCTTACTTGTCTTCCGCCTTCCCTAGTTCCCATAGAACCTGCTATTTCCATTACTTTGGCTGGAAAAGGTCCTGCATAACTTTCAGCATTTTCTTTTTCACTATTTTTTGAAGGCTTAGCCATGTGAGAATTATTCAGCAGATTTGGCAGTTGAGCCAGTTATTGCATTTAATTCAGTAATAATTTGAGCCATTTTTTTTTCAGATTCGCCCGCTTTAGCAATTGCAATAGCGCTTGTTCCTACTGGTAATCCAGCAGCGGCTCCTAATTCCGCTTTTGACGGAACAAAAACGTAAGGTATTTTCTTTTCCCCGCATAACATTGGTAAGTGTAATATGATCTCTGGAGGATTTACATCTTCAGCAATTATGACTAATTTTGCTTCAGATCTTTCAATAGATTTAGTAGCTTCGTTAGTGCCCTTTCTGATTTTTCCGCCGGAACGAGTTTCCTGAATAAGTGTGAGAACTTTAGCGCTCAATTCTTTTGGTACATCAAATTTTCCTTGCATTTTATCCTCATTTGGGCAACGATGGTTTTCATCGGATATTTAAAACGTTAAATAGTGTATTTAAAAACATATCGTATTTGAGGTAGTTATATACTATAATTTTCCAACCCCCATTAAAGTTATAAATTGGTAAGTTCTGCCAAAAAGATGCATAAATTTACCAGCGAAAATTTAGCGTTTACTATACCAAAAGAAAAACTTCTTGAAGTACACGTTGATATCAGTTTTAGAATATATGATTTAATAGCATCTTACTCTGAATTTGGAAGCCATATTTGTAGTAAATATATGTTAGATAATTATCAAAATGTGCTACAACTTGGTAGTTCTGAAGCTCACGAAGCTATGGTAGAAAGCGTAAAGGCCGTATATAATTTAGATAAGATAAGAAGAGAAATAAGAATTCTTGCCGATATAAAAGAACAAATTGAACGAAAATTTCCTCAAGTTGCAAAAGAAGGAGAAAAGCAAATAGGAGAAATTATCCATGCAAATATGCAAACGTTAGAAGGGCATTTGAGCGAGAATCAAGAGTGACAAAACCAAATCTCTCAAATTGAATTACACTTCCTTGCTTTAACTTTTTGAGAGAATCTTCACCTATGCCTGTTATTATTTTACCATCTGGCATAAGCACTTTTACTTTTATGTTTCTATCTGGAAGCCACTGAATCTTTTGAATGTTTTTGTTTTCCCCACTTGTAAAATCAGAAGTTTTGCTTAACTTAACATTATAGAGATGCATCAGTCTAACTTCTTGGCCTTTGAATTTTTTCAAATCATTATTTGTTACGTAGAGTTCGGAACTGACGTCTATATTTCTTGTTTGTTTCTTATTTGGATGTAATTTTGCCTTAATGTGTTTTATTTTCGGAGCTTTTTTGATAGATATTTTTGTTGGAGCTTCAACGAACCAATATCTATCTGCCGATTTATCAATTATATCTCTGTTGTAGGCATTCAAATTCTCAAAAAATTCATTTAATGAGACGTGCTTATCATTTTCGCTTACTCCCAATTCAACAGCAAGTTTAGAAAATGCCTGCGGCGTATAGCCTCGCCTTCGTAATGCGCGCAGGAAAGGAAGTCTTACATCATTCCAACCAGAATATTTATTTTTTTGTATGGCTTTTCTTGTTTCTGTTGTGCTTAATTTTAAGTCTTTGAAATTTATACGTCCTACGAAAAGAGATGTAGGAATTTTCCATCCCAAATATTTTTGTATTATTTCCTGTTTTTTAGAATTATCTCTATGATCTTTTCCTCTAATAGAATGCGTTACACCTAATTCGTGATCATCAACAGCAACAGCTAAGTTCATCAATGGCCAAACTTTGTATTTCTTGCCGACTCGCGGATGGGCTGAGTGATTTATTCGGGCGACAGCAAAATCGCGCATAGCAGGATTTTTATCCGACATATTAGTTTTCAATCTTATAATTGCAGTTCCTGGCTTTACTTTTCCATCTATCATTTGTTTGAACAGCTTTAGATGTTCTGATGCTTTGACGTTTCTTCCAGTACAGCCTTCGCCTTTTTCTACTGAAGCTTTCCATCTTTCTTGACTGCATTTGCAAACATAAGCGTGCTCCCGCTTCAATAATTCTTTAATCCATTTGTAATAGAGCTTCATCCTATCGGATTGTATTACAATTTTTGAAACGTGTTTAGTAGCCCACTTAGCGTCTTCTGGAATCATTTTGTAAGCATCAAGTTGAATATTTTCTGGGTTAGTATCCTCAATTCTTAGTATGAATTTACCTCCGTACTTTTTAGCATATTCGGCATTCAAATTCATTACATAGATATGTCCAATATGCAGTGGACCAGACGGCGAAGGAGCAAATCTTGTAATTACTTTGCTATGCACTGCATTTTGTAAATCTGGCAAAGTTTTTTCTTTTACAACAACTTTATCAAAAAATTCATTATATGTTTCTCTTAGTTCAGCTTCCTTTTCAGCTGGATTTAATTTATCTACATCGGCGATAGTTTTACTGATTATTGGCAGAAGTAACTTTATGTGCAATTTCAAGTGCGGTCTCTCATTTAATAGCTTACCTAAAACAGCTCCAGTTTGAGCATTACCGTGAGTATGTGAATTAGCAAGTGCAAATTTCCTTATATCAACTTCCAGATTTGTTTCTTTGGAAAGCATATTAAGAAGTTAAGATAATTGAATATAAGCTTTTACTCTACTTCTGGAGCGCTAGTTACATCATTGTTCTGAACTTTTAGAATTTTCTTTGTTAAGTCTATTAGGAATTTCTGATCCTCATCTTGATTTATATCTGTGTAGGCTGGCTCTTTGGTTGTTTTACCAACCATATTGTAGTAGAAAATATAAACCATATCTTGATTCTTAGACAAATAAATCATTAGCGGATCATTTGCGTTGTCAATACGTCTTACGCCAACAAGTCCAACATCTGCGTAGAGCAAAATTGTTTGTGTTCTCCATGCACCAGTTGCCAAATAATTATTTAACTGTAACTGATGAAATATATCTGAATCATCTATTTTTTTAGTCCAAATTCTTGCAACTAAATCACCTTTTTGATACTCCCAAAAAGCAACGTCTGAAACGCCTTCAAGCAAAAGATTTTTCCTGATGTTATCGGGCATATCTGCGAGATTTTTGTTTTCGTGATTTAATGTCCAGCCGTCTAAGTATGGCTGCGGGTTATATTTATCATAAAGAGAATTTGTAGCAGTTGCTCCGCCAGTCCAAGGAAATTTTATATCTGGAGTAGTACATCCGCTGACTAATACAATACCAATTATCAATAATGGTAGATATTTCATCTAAACAAAACTAAAAGTTAAGGATTTAAAACTTTTGAACTATTATTGACTGCTAAGAACTTGTTTGAATACAGTATAAGGCTGTGCACCGACAACTAATTGGTAGCCATCTTTTTCATTTCCAATTAAGAAGCTTGGAGTACCGCTTACGCCAACAGTATTGCCGTCAGCCATATCTTTGTTTATCTTGCCGTCATATTTAGTAGATTCAAAACAAGTATTAAACTTTTCAACATCTAATTCAATTTCTGCTGCCCACGTGCTGAAGATTCCTTCAGTAGCTAATTTAGCTTGATTTTCAAATATTATGTTATGGTATTCCCAGAACTTGCTTTGCTCTGCTGCACATTCAGTTGCTTTTGCTGCAGGCATTGCTTGTGGATGGAAACTTAAAGGATATTGTAAGTAATATAGTTTAACTTTACCTGTGTCAATCCACTCTTTTTCTATACTTGGCAAAGTTTCTTTGTAAAATCTACTGCAGAATGGACATTCAAAATCTGAAAATTCTACGATAGTGATAGGAGCATCAGCATTACCAATCATATGTGCGCCTTCAGGAATAGTGTATTTTATTATTGATGGTGCATTTCCGTTATCTATTGTTGCTGGACCGAAGCCAGTTATACCGCTAAATACACCTGTAAAGAATAACGTACCTACTAAGGCTATCGCTAAAATCACTGCAACAGTCATCCAAAGAAAACTCTTAGAAATTGTAATTGTTTTCTTACTGCTTTCATCGCCTTGAGAAACGTTATCTGTCATATGATTATGGGGGCAAATTAGCTTTATAATCATTTCTATTGTTTGCTATTTAGATTTTTAATCTTGCCAAAATACAGCACTTTATCAAATTCTGGAACTGCAAATGCTTCAAAGTTTGATACATCTTTTAGAAATGGCGATAATAATCTGTCAGATTTAACATCGGTTCCTTCTGTTACGAGATTGAAACTCGGAAGCACAATTATAATTTTGTCTTTCCATTTGCCTTTAATAAAACTCTTTACTCGTTCAGTTGTAATGCCATCTGATACAGAAATAGCCGGATGCTCGTGTCCCATTATTATGACCTTTTCTTTTACTTCGTTTTTTGGTAATATGTCTCCGTGCATAATTAAGAAATCTTTTAGTCTATAACTATTTCTTAGAGTTATGCCTTTTCGTTTTACTATGCTTGGAAGCAAAGGATCGTGATTACCTTTTAGTAAGATTATTTTATCTGTATACTCACCGAATAAATTTAGGATTGAATTTACATCGCGCCACTCTTGTCTGTTAATAGTTCCAAATTCGTGTTTCAAATCGCCCGTAATTATTATAGCTTTTAATTTTATACCGATTTTTTCAAATATTTTTTTGAGGCGTTCTTCGGTATCTTTAAATTGATATCTCGGTAAAAGCACACCGCCACGAGCCATAGCTTCTTCGTAGCCAAGATGAAAGTCGCTAAATATGATTATATTTTCTTTAACTAAGTACAAACCTAAGTCAATTATTTCAAGTCCGGGGTGTATTTGTACCATAGTATTAAGATATAGCTTTAACAGGTTTGTATTTTTGTCCTATTTTGGCAAGCGTCATTTGATGCATACGCTTAATGAATTCAAGCCGGTCTTCCATTTTAATTATATCTGAAAAACCTCTTGCTATAAGATTTAATGCAAATGGACTTGGAATTTTTGTTTCTATTTCTTTTATATATGATTTACCGTTTTTGATTTTATCTAAAATCAAATCCGCGTTTTTTACATCCATTAAATCATCTAAAACTTCTCTGCGAGCTTCTTTTAAGATTGGGAAATCATTTGAAATTCGTTTTACAGCATTTATCAAAATTTGAGATGACACTTGTTGCCTGCCTACAGCTTTTCTTTGTCCTTTATAATTTCTCAAAATCATTAGACTTCTACCGGCACAATGTCTAAATCGTCTCTTTAGAATTTCAGTTTTATCTACTGCTAATTCCATAAGCTTTTGAAGATTTTCTTTCTTTAACTGTTCAATTCCTTCGGCCGCGCCAAGTCTTTTGCTGCTCTGGAGATAGAAATTGTGATCTGTTATAGATACTATTATGTTTGTGTGATGAAGTTTAGAATATATGTAAGCTAAAGCTCTTGATAATACATCATTTACGCGTCTGCCAAAGCAAGTGTGGAAAATCAAATAGTGTTTGCCTTCAAAATAAAGATTTTCTGCTATAATTCTGTCAGCCGTAGGTATTTCGGCATAATCAAACTGTTCTTTGAAATAGTTGTAAATTGCTTCTGCGGTGGAACCTTCAACATACAAGTATTCGTTTATGAAAGCGAGAATTTCTTCTTTGCTTTTATATTTGGAAAACCTTTCGCCAACAAGAGCTCTAAATTTTTGTATCGACATTGCTAATTCATAATTCAATGGAAGCATATCGGAGAACCAGCTTGGAATTGTTGGCACTCTACCCGGTGCAGCAACGACCTGCGCTACCATACCTCTGCTAAAATTATATTGATATGTATTTCCACCTAATACAAAAACATCTCCGCGTCTCATTCGGTATAAGAAATCTTCATCTATTTTTCCAATTGGCTGGTCGCCTAATTTTACAGTTACAAAACTTTCATCTGGAATTGTACCAATGTTTGTCGCATATAGAACTCTTGCTAACTTTCCGCGTTTGCCAATGTTACCTGTCGTTTCATCATACCATATTTTTGCATAAACGTGCCGTAATTCTAATTCGGCATAATCGCCCGTAAGATATTTTATTACATTTGAGAAATCATCACGAGATAAATTTCTGTAAGAGTAACAGCGTTTTATTGTCGCAAAAATATTTTCAATGTGGTCAACTTGTTCAATAGCCATACCATAAATTTGCTGCGATAAAACGTCAAGACAATTTTCTGGAATGTAGATATTGTCTATGCGCTTTTCAATCGCATTTTTTAAAATTAAAGCGTCTTCCAGCATATCATCTCTATCTAATACAAGAAAGCGGCCTTTGATTCTGTCGTGCAGTTTGTGTCCGCTTCTTCCTATCCTCTGCAAAGCTCGCGAGACAGATTTAGGACTACCAAGCAGAACTACTAAATCAACATAACCTATATCTATTCCTAACTCAAGAGAAGTTGAACAAACCACGCATTTTAATTCACCATTTTTTAATCTCTCTTCTGTTTTTAGTCTGCTTTGTTTGGAAAGCGAACTGTGATGCGCTTCTATGTTTAAGGTATAGTCTTTCGGATAACGTTCTTTCAGATTATGAACTACTCTTTCTGTTGCAGCTCTCGTATTAGTAAAAATCAAAGTAGTTTTATGCTCCTGAATTAACTCGTGAAGCATTCTATAAGTAGTTTTATCTAAACGTGCTTGTGTAACATCAACTAAATCATCTACTGGACATAAAACTTTCAAATCTATATTTTTATCAAACGATGCATTTACAATTATGCAGTCTCTTTCTTTTCCGTTATTATTGATTCCAACTAAATACTTAGCAACATCTTCTAATGGTGAAACAGTTGCGGATAGACCAATTCTCGTAAATGCCCCCGCGAGATTTTGTAGTCTTTCAAGAGATAATGCCAAATGTGTTCCGCGTTTGTTTGTAGCAAGAGCGTGGATTTCATCAATTATGGTCCATTTAACATCTTTTAGTAATGCTCTGAATTTCGGAGCTACAAGCATTAGAGCTAAACTTTCGGGAGTGGTAATCATAATATGTGGTGCTTTTTTTAGCATTTTATTTCGTTCGTGCGGTGTTGTATCGCCCGTTCTTAGAGCTACCCTAATGCCGAATTTGTGTTCGACTATATCTGCCATTTCTTTAAGTGGCTCAAGAAGATTTTTTTCTACATCATTAGCGAGAGCTTTCAAAGGAGAAATATAAATGCAATATACTTTGTCTTCTAATTCGCCTTTTTCTGATAAAGTAATTAGCTCATTTATGACGGATAAAAAAGCTGTAAGAGTTTTACCGCTACCCGTTGGGGCAGAAACTAAAATATTATTTCTATTGTGTATTTCTTTTACTGCAAAAGTCTGCGGTGGCGAGAAATTTTTGAATTTCTTTCTAAACCAATTACTAACAATTGGATTAAGTAAGTTGTATATTTCTTCATCTGTATTGGGATTTATTTTATATTCTACCATTTGAATTTGTGAACTGACTGACAGACTGCATAAGCACTGTGGACTGACGAAAGCTTTACTTTGGCTGGAGTTTAGGCAGTGTTTACTTTTAAGGCTTCGCTATAGAAATACGTTATAACATACTAGCGATACTTACTATTTTACTTCTTGAATCTTTTTCCAATAGGTTCAAGTATGTCTATTAGCGCATCTGCGACACCGGATTTCAAATCTGCAGGATGCAGTCCCCCAGAAATATAAGTGTGCTTTAATTCGTCATAATTAGAAAATTGTAAATTTCCGCCAAATTTATCTGGCCTAGTAATCTTGAAAAAGCCAGTTAGGTTTGGAAATATAATTAACTGAGCTATTTGCATTATGGGGTTATTTTCAACAATTTTTTCTGGACAGTGTGCGCCCTTTATTGCACTTCTAATTTCAGCAGATGAATCTATTACTGAAATCATAGAGCCTTTGATAGATGAGCTCATCTTTCCTTCGCCTTTAAGACTTGAGATTAAAGGAGTATGAATTGCAATAATTGGTTTGTAATTAACTAACGGCAAAGTTTCACGTGCTAACATTTGCACTTTTCTTTGCTCCATTCCTCCTAAACCTATATCTACTTTCAGAGCTTTCATATCAACTGCCTGCATTACGGGATAAATCATCTGTGAAATAGTTGCATTGTCAATTTCTCTCGCAATTTCAGTCATACTTCTCAGACCTCTGTTCAAGGTTGTCTTTAGCGAAATTTCAAGAACGTCGTTCCAGTAATCTTTATCATACTGGAAACTTGAGCCTTTGATGAATTCAGCATCTAGACCTATTGCTTTGATAGCTTTTTCCCAAATTTTACACTGCTCATCAAGAAAGTTCCAGTCGCCTTTTTTATTCAAATAAGCGTGTACGTCTGCGAGAAGTATTTTGACTTTGAAACCAGCTTCCTGCAAGTCTTTTAGTTTTGTAATGGTAACCATATGCCCGAGATGCAGTGGACCACTTGGTTCGTAACCACAGTACACTACTGGATTTTTCTTTTTTTTCAGCAATGAAACCAGCTCTTCTTCCTTGACAATTTCTACAACATTGCGTTTAATTAGTTCAAGCTTATCCATGTAAGGTTTATATTCTGTTAATTATAAAAGCTTTTTATAAAGCTAACGAAATCGTTAGCTAATATTGCTAACGCAACATGAGACTACAAGTTTACTTAGCCAGAAGTGGCTACGGTTCAAGGCGAAAATGCGAAGACCTAATTAGACAAGGGAAAGTAAGAGTTGATGGTTTTGTCGCGAAGTTAGGAACGAAAGTTTCAGATGAGCCAAATGTAACTGTTGACGGAAAATTAGTTTTGAAAACTGATAAGAAAATTTATGTTATGTTAAATAAGCCAAAAGGCTATTTGACTTCTAGAGAAGATACAAGAGGAAGGAAAACTGTTTTTGATTTGTTAACAAATATGGATGAGGCTGTAAAGAAAACTTTGTTTAATGTAGGCAGGCTAGATTTTGATACGTCTGGTTTATTATTATTTACAAATGACGGCGCATTTGCACAAGAGTTAGCTCATCCAAAACACGATGTAGATAAGACATATGTCGCAAAAGTTAGAGGTATAATTAACAGAGCCGCGATTGCGAGATTAAGAAAAGGTTTGAAAGTATTCATAAAATTCGGACACAAATTAAGTAAATACAGAACTAGACCAGCTCAAGTGAAATTAAAAAACAAAGGACAAACTTACTCTATAGTTGAGATAACGATTTCAGAGGGAAAGAAAAGACAAGTAAGACAAATGCTGAAATCTGTTGGTTTTCCGGTAATGAGTTTGAAAAGAATTCGTATAGCCAATTTAGATTTAGGCAGATTAGAAGAAGGCAGATGGCGTTATCTTACTAAGTTTGATATGTCGCAACTCGGATTTAAAAACAATATCAATTAGCGTGTCAATGAGCCTAAATTTATATTCATAATTTAGTTTTTCTAAGAAACTCTAAATCTTGACTAAATAATTGTCTGATATCTGAAATGTCTTCTTTTAGCATAAATAATCTGCTGATACCTATTCCCCACGCCAATACTGGTGCATCAATACCCAGAGGTCTTGTAACTTCTGGACGCAAAATTCCTGCTCCTAATATCTCTACCCATTTTTTTAATTTTGGATGCCATACTGATGCTTCTACACTTGGTTCTGTAAATGGAAAATAACCTGGTTTGAATTTTACTTTGTCTGAACCGGTAAATTTTTTAGCAAAATTTTCTAACAAACCTAATAAGGTTTGGAAGTCTGCATCATCACTTATAACAATTCCTTCGCACTGATCAAATTCTGCTAAATGAGTAGCATCAACTTTTTCTGGTCTAAATACTCTGCTAATAGCAAAATATGCTCCAGGGATTTTTAGATCTTTGTTTGCTAATGTTCTTGCAGAAAGCGCAGTTCCCTGCGATCTCAAGATTAATCTTCCCGCAGTCTTTTCGTTGTAAGTATAATTCCAGCCGGTACTTCCTGACTTGCCTCCAATTTCGTGGGTATTTTTTATATTTTTTATCAAATCTTCGTATTGTTCTACGTTACCATACTTGGGATTTTTTACAAAAAAGATATCGTGTATTCCTCTTGCAGGATGGTCTTGTGGCATAAATAATGCATCATTATTCCATAATTCTGCTTCTACAAGCGGTCCTGTCATTTCCTGAAAGCCGAGACTTATTAGTTCTCTTTTTGCATCATCAAGAAACGCACGATAAACTTGCTTTTTTCCACCATAGATTTTCGGAGTTTGGGTTTCCACATCATACCTTCTGAAAGTATATGTATCGTGATTTTTTATTATTTCAGTTGTGAGTTGTCCAACTCGCATTCCTGATGGTATAGCTGATATTACCCTTTTTGCAGTTTCGTTTATAGAGAAGGTTCTTATTTTCTTTTCTGATAGTTTTGCTAAACCTCTTTTGTTGAGATTATCAAATGCTGACTTTTCTTCTGCTAGTAAATTATCTCTTTCGCCTTTTGCAAGCTTAAGTAATAATTTTTCTTCAGGGGTTTCAGTCTCTAATAAATTTTTACCATAATCTGTAAGTTTTACAACTCCATTTTCTATATCTATAAAATTATATTTTTTTCCATAACCTATGGCTGCGGTAGTTTCTTGTTTACTTAAATTAGTTTTTTCTGCAATCTCATCGAAGTGTAATGGTTTTTCTGCCAGTTTCAGAACTTTGTATAATCTTCTTTCAGGAAGAGAATCTTTAGCGTCTTTTTCTCCGAGTTCAGTTAGAGCGTATAATGGGCTAGTTTTTTCTTCTATTTGGATTAACCCTTTATTTTGAAGCCAAAGAGCTGCACGCGATATTGCTCTTTCTTGAAGCATAGTTTGTTTTGCAAGTTCTTCAGTTGTAGCTGGCTTTTTAGTTAAAGCCTTTAGCACTACGATTTCGGCATCTTGTAAGGCTTCAGCTATTTTTTGTATGTCCGTCATCCCAAAATTAAGTTATGTTATTATAAAAATCTTAGTGGGCCCGGGGAGATTTGAACTTCCGACCTCTGCCTTATCAGAGCAGCGCTCTACCGGGCTAAGCTACGGACCCTTGGTTTTAGTTTTATCAAGGCGTTTTTAAGTTTAGCGTATGTAATGTATGGACCGAGCGAGACTTTCAAGCAGGAGCCTACTCCTGTCATTTTGAACTCGCGGCCTCTTCGTTGCGAACGAAGCGTTCTGCCGGACTGAACTATCGGCCCATAATAAAGATTATATAATTGCTGTTTTAAAGGCTACTCATACTATGACAGACAGAATTATCTTCTTAGGGACTGGCGGCGGACGAATCGTTTTAGCGAATCAATTTGCTGCTACTGGTGGTTTTGTTATCCAAACAGAAGGTAAGCAAATATGGATAGATCCGGGTCCAGGAGCATTAGTAAGAGCAAAGCAATTCGGAGTCAGACCTAAAAATACAGATATAATTTATGTTTCACATCATCATTTAGATCACGCTAATGATTTGAACGCTCTGATAGATGTAATGACTCTTGGTGGCATATACAAAAAAGGTATTTTGATTTCAACGCCTACAACTATAGATGGCACTGGCGACGATGGTCCAATTTTATTGAAATACTATAGAAAGTTTTTAGATGAAGTGCATGTTGTAAAAACTGGTGATATAGTAAATATGAAAAATCTAAGATTTACTGCAACACCCATACAGCACGATGTTGAATACGGAAGTGGACTGAAATTAGAAACCCCAAAATTTACATTGTCTTATGTTGGTAACTCTGCTCCGATTATTGATGAATTAGCAAAAGCTCATTTGGGTGCAGATATTCTGATAATGGATGTTTTAAAGCCAGGCAACCAAAAATGGAAGACACATTTTTGCACTCAAGATGCAATTGATTTGACACAAAAAGTCAAGCCACAGCTATCTGTTTTAACACATTTTGGAGCTAAAATGATACGCGAGAATCCAGTTTATGAAGCGAGAGAAGTACAAAAACAAACAAATATTAGAACTATCGCTGCGCAAGATGGTATGAGAATAGATTTAGAAGGATTCAAAAACGTTCAAAAAAAGGCTACCTAAGTCTTAAAAATACGTAAATCTTGATAGATATATGTTAGAACAAAGACCAGATTTCAAGAAATTAGAAAATAAATGGCAGGATTACTGGCTTAAGAATAAAATTTACAAATTTGACAATAAACTAAAGAAAAAAGTTTATTCTATTGATTCCCCGCCGCCAACACTTTCTGCAAAGAGTACGCATATCGGACACGCAATGAGTTATACTCAGTTTGATTTTATTGGCCGATACAAAAGATTGATTGGCTACAATGTTTTTTTGCCAATGGGAATTGACGACAACGGTTTACCAACAGAAAGATATGTTGAAAAGAAATTGAATATAAATTCTAGATTTGTTCCGCGAGATGAATTCAATAAAATTGTTATGAAAGAACTTCCAGAAGCGAGAGAAAAGATGAAAGAAATTTTTATACGGCTGGGAGAAAGCTATGACTGGGATCTTGAATATTATACCATTTCAAAAGACTCGCAAAGAGCTGCGCAATTATCATTCTTAGATTTATACAAAAAAAAGTTGCTGAGTCGCAGGGAAGAACCAACAATATGGTGTATTAGATGCGGAACTGCAACAGCGCAAGCAGATATAGAACCAATTGAACGCAAAACAAAATTAAATTATATTGATTTTGAAATTAAAGGCGGCGGAACGATACAAATTGCTACAACGAGACCTGAATTATTGCCTGCGTGTGTTGGTATTTTTGTAAATCCAAAAGATAAAAGATATACAAAATACATAGGCAAAAAAGCTAGTGTGCCTTTGTTTGGTAGAGAAATTCCAATATTGAAAGACGATAAGGCTGATCCAAACTTTGGAACTGGCGCGGTAATGATTTGCACTTTTGGTGATGTAACCGATATAGGTTGGTGGAAGAAGCACAAATTACCATTGAGAATAATAATAAACGAGCACGGAATATTAAATGAAAATGCAGGAGATTACGCGGGATTAAAATTACAAGAGGCCAAAGAAAAAATACTGCAAGATATTGGAAAGAAACTAATCAAGCAGGAAGATATAACGCAGCAAGTTAGTACTTGCTGGAGATGTGCAACACCTGTTGAGTTCATAGTTACAAAACAATGGATGATAAAGTTACTTGGAAATAAAAAAGATTTCTTAAAACGTGCGAAGCAGCTTAATTGGATTCCAAAATACTATCAAGAAAGATATAACCAATGGGTTGAAAATCTAAGCTGGGATTGGATTATTTCAAGACAAAGACATTTTGGAGTTCCACTGCCAGTTTGGTACGATAAAAAAGGAAATGTAATTCTACCAAAAGAAAATGAGTTACCCGTAGAACCTCTTACAGATACGCCAAAAGGTTATAAAAAAGACGAATTGACTCCAGAAACAGATGTTCTTGATACTTGGATGACATCTTCTCTTACACCAGAATTTGCATTAGGCTGGGGTAAGAAAAATAATTTGATGAAGCACTTTCCAATGGATTTAAGACCACAGGCACACGATATAATTAGAACGTGGGCGTTTTATACAATTGTAAAAGCTCATTATCATTTTGGTAAACTTCCCTGGAAAAACATAATGGTTTCAGGACATTTGCTTGATTCAAAAGGAAGAAAAATGTCAAAAAGTTTAGGAAATGTAATTGAGCCGGAAGAAATATTAGGTAAATACGGCGCTGATGCTTGGAGATACTTTGTATCAACTGTAGATATTGGGAGTGATTTAAGTTTTCAAGAAAAAGAAATACTAAGAGGACAAAAATTAGTTACAAAACTTTGGAATGTTGCAAGATTTGCAGAAGGTAAAATCAAAAAAGGAAAATCTTCTAACGTGATTGACAAATGGATACTTTCAAGATTAAGCGAAGTTACAAAAGAATACAAACAAAAATTTGATAACTACGATCCTATAAATGCGAGACGAGTTTTGGAAGACTTTTTCTGGCACGAATTCTGTGATTATTATATAGAGATGATAAAATACAGACTTTACGGGCAGAACAAAAAAGATAAATCAGAAGCTGAAGGAACGCTTTACACAAGTTTGCTAACAATTTTGCAGTTGTGGTCGCCATTTATTCCACATATTACAGAAGAGTTATATCAAGAATTATTTGAAAAGACTGAACGTATAAAATCAATTCATATTAGTCAATTACCTAAGGAGACTAAAATAGATAAAAAGTCCATATCTTGCGGTAATTTAGCTGTAACTATAATTGGCGAAATACGAAAATGGAAATCAGAGAAAAATATGAGTATGGGCGCAGAAGTAGATAAGTTAGTCTTATGGTACGATAATATTAATTCTATAAAAAATATAAAAAATGAAATTATGTCAACGATGAGAATCAAAGATTTAGAATTTAAGAAAGGTTCATTAAAAATACTGTAGCAGTGCGTTTAAAAACGTCATTCTGTATATGCTAATATGACAGATCAAAATGATAAACAAAGCAAAATAGCAAAACTGAAGTTGCTTAGGATAGTCAGAGATCTCTCAAAAAAACGAGCGAGGCATACCGAATTTATTACGGTATACATACCTGCCGGTTATAATATTCAAGGTACTATAGATCAAATATCAAGTGAATTAGGTACAGCTAGAAATATCAAAACAACAAGTACTAGAAAAAATGTTACGGGTGCATTAGAAAAAATGCTACAGACGCTTAGACTTTACAAGAGAACTCCAGAACACGGACTTGCAATTTTCTCTGGAAATATTTCCGAACGTGAAGGACAAATGGATTTTAAAGTTTGGGAAATTGAACCGCCAGAAGACCTGCGCGTAAAGATGTACAAATGCGATCAGGTATTTTATCTTGAACCATTGATGGAGCAAATTGAAACCAAAATAGTTTATGGACTTTTAGTTGTTGACAGAAGAGAAGCAAATTTAGCGTTTCTAAAAGGTAAACACATAATTCCAATAATGCGATTAGATTCTATGGTGCCTGGGAAATTTAGAGTTGGCGGACAATCTGCGCAGCGATTCGCCAGAACAATTGAAGGAATGGCAAAAGACTGGTACAAAAAAGTTGGCGATAAGGCTGTAAAATCATTTAATCCGCACGAAATTGCTGGTTTGATAGTCGGCGGTCCTGGTCCGACAAAAGAAGATTTTGTTAAGGGAGATTTTTTGTCAACAGATTTGAAAAATAAAGTTATAGCAGTAAAAAATATCGGTTATACGGACGAATACGGACTAAAAGAATTAGTTGAAAAATCTGAAGATGTTTTGAAAGAATCTGAAGCGATGTTAGAAAAGAAAGCTGTTGAAAAAGTTCTTACTTTACTTGCAACCAGAAAAGAATTAGTTGCAAAAGGCGAAGAAAATGTAAAGCGTGCGCTTGAAATGGGTGCAGTTGAAGAGTTAATAATATCTGAATCACTTGACGAGAGCATATTTGACCAAATGATTGACAAAGCGCACGAAACTGGAGCAGATGTAATCATAGTTACAAATAGAACACAAGAAGGAAAACAAATAGAATCTCTTGGCAAAGCCGCAGCAATATTAAGATATGCACTTGCCTAAATAAGTAAAACATTAAACAGTTTCGTTAAAGACTAAGTTTAATGTGAAATGTGTTTTATCGTTTTAATTAGGTATATATTCAACTCTTCAGTTTTTTTAAATCGAGTGTCTACTTTATCGAAATTTTGATTTAGCGATTTTTCTATAAAATGAGAAATTCTTTCATCCACTAATATTTCAGCTTTCTCTGTTGTATTCTTTTGAATAACACACCTTTCAAAAAAACCCCTTACATAATCAGGTAAACAAGCAATAACTTCTTTGTATGGCAAAGGTGGAAGCCTTTTTTCTTTTTCTATGTAAATGGCACAAGCTAAGCCTCTGAGAGTATACAAATACTTTTTACATGAATGCGATATGCCGATTCCCAAGTATTTATAATAATTCTGCTTTGCCATCCTAATATAATGCTGTCTTAGAAATTCTAAAGAGCAACCCTCATCAAAATATTTTTTAAATTGCTTCTTTATTGGAGAATCAATATAGGCTATAGGACTTCTTAGCCATTCAGCGATTTGTGGATTAGATTTGAGAGTAAGTTCGGCAAACTTCTTTATATCCCAACTTTCAAGGTCTAATACATCTGTCGTAAGATTAATTTGTTGGGGGTGAGGATATAGTCCTAAATAATCATCTAACTTTCCAATGTGCATACATCTGATATCATAATCTGAATCTTCAGAAGCGAAACCCCAAGCTCGTGAGCCTGATTCGATAGCCCAGATTATTTTTACTTTATTTTTCTTTTCAGCTTCTCTTATAAGTTTCATTATTTCTTTTTTCATTTTGTTATTCTTTGAACGATTTTCTCGTTTAATAATCTTCCTTACCCACCGTATAATCTAATCAATCCCAACCACTTATTTTCTCCTAATTCTAGATTAACCCCCGCTCTTTCACAAGGAACTTCACTCGTAGTTGAATGGTTTTCTATAAAGTTATGCTGAATAACTAAGGCATTTATCAATATGGGTTCTGGTGGCGCCTCCAATAATGATAGAATAATTAGGGTGGAAAGAAGGGCAAGAAATGAAAGCTGAAATTAAAGATAATAAATTGATTGTTGAGAAAGATTAATTTTTTTTTACGTGAAATAACTCCATTTAACTTTACAGCTTGGCTGAGCAAAGTTTATAAAGAAACAAGCTCGGTTTTGTAAATTATGGATATTAAACGAGAGGAAGTTAGCAAAAGTTCTATACGAGAAGGAAAGTATATACTAATTGATGATAGGCCTTTTGAAATAGTAGGTGCAGACTGGTCAGCCCCTGGAAAACACGGGCACGCTAAGTGTAGAATTACTGCAATGGATTTGCTAACGCATAACAAAAAACAAGTTGTTTATGCAGCTCATGATAAAATTGACTGCCCCGTAATTGACAGAAAAACAGCTCAAATTCTTTCGGTGCAGCAAACTAAAGCACAGGCGATGAATATGGAGACCTACGAAACTTTTGAGATTGAAATACCAGAAAACTTAAAAGACCAGATAAAAGAAGGAGTAGATATAGTTTACTGGGATATTCTTGGTACAAAAGTAATTAAGCAAGTAAGGAGTACTGATTAACAATGGCAAAAGTTCCGGAAGCAATGGCGAGATTATTTGGAAGAAAATGGGTTTGCAGAAGATGTAAAACCGTGATTAAAGGAGACTCCGGAAAAATTAGAGCAGGCGAAATACATTGTCCAAAGTGCGGACAAAGACATTTTAGACCAAAGTCAAAAGAAAAGAGAATACTAAAGGGTAAGTAATTAGATGGCAGCGCTTAAATGTCCACATTTAGCTGGTCATCTTTGGAGACTAAGTTAAGATGGCTCTTGAAATACTAATTAATTATATTACTCAATTTATTTCTACTATCGGATATGCTGGTATATTTGTCTTAATGACCTTGGAATCTATGATTGCTCCAATACCCTCTGAAGCAGTTATGCCATTCGCTGGTTTCTTGGTGGCATCTGGAAGATTTAGTTTTTCTAATGTTATAATTATAAGTTCTATAGGTTCAATTGTCGGCTCATTAGTAAGTTATTATCTGGGTTATTTTGGCGGCCAGCCACTAATTAAAAAATTTGGTAAATATCTTTTTTTGGAAGAACAGCATCTTGATTGGACAACTCATTTTTTTGAAAAATACGGAACCGCAACAATTTTTGTCAGTAGATTTATTCCCGTTGTAAGACACGTAATATCCATACCGGCAGGCTATGCTAAAATGGATATCGCGCAATTCGTAATCTATACTTTTATTGGAGCCACATTATGGAACGGCTTTTTGACTTATGTTGGATTAAGATTAGGAGAAAATTGGGACATCATTAGGTCTTATACAGAGATTTTAGATATAGCTATAATTGGAGTTATCGTATTGGGACTAGCAGTTTGGATACTTTTACACTTTAGACGTAAAGCTGTTCACAAGACTGGCTAAATACTTTTATTTTAAGTTGATTTTGAATAACTATGATTGAAGCCTTAGTTAGAGGTATACTGCCAGATTTTATGTTGAAAGGCATAGTGGAGAATACAACTAGACAAGATCAAATACAGCCAGCATCATATGAGCCTTTTGTTTTGGAAGAAGCCTGGGAAGTAAAAGGCTTTGGTAATATGTCTCCATCATCAAGAATTGAAAATAGAATCCAAAAAATTAGAGATATAAGATCTCAAGAGCTAAAGAGGGGAAAAATTTACGAAGTGCAGTTTGCAGAAAACTTATCTATACCACCAGCACTTTTTGGAAAAGTAAGTCCCAAAAGTACCATAGGTAGAACAGGAACATATGTTTTGACTTATACCGAAGACGGCAAATACGTAAACAAAACACCTTTTGGATATAATGGAAAATTATTTGCTTATGTTCAGCCACGTTCTTTCAATATAATTTTGGGAAAAATAGCGTTATCGCAAATTAGATTTCAGACAATTGATGCACAGGTAACTGAAAATGAAATTAGACAAATCTGGACTGAAACTCCTTTGCTAAGAGATGTAGATTATAGCATACCAATACCATCAAATGGTATAGAGTTTAATTCAAACGGATTAGTATTACACGCAGATGTTGGTGATGCATACATACCAACACCAAACGATGTTGCGGTAAAATTAACGAAAGAAAATTTAGCTAAGGTATATTGGAAAAATGTTGGAATACAAAACAAAAGTTTTGTTGCCGAAGAAGGCGCGTGTCATATTTTAGGAAGTTTAGAAGGAATAGTAACTCCAAACTACTTAGCATCTGAATTAAGAGAATATTCTGAAGGTTATATGTCATTTCATCAAGCACATATAGCTGGTTTTATAGATCCGGGCTTTGGCTATCCACGGGGTAATTCTCTAACATTTGAACTTACTCCTTATTCACCTATGAGTATTAGACACGGTCAGCCTTTGGGCGTTATAGATTATTACAAAATGATTTCAGAGCCAAAGAAACCTTATGATGGTAATTACGTTAAATCTAAACACGTGAGATTAGCTAAGTGTTTTGTTGATTTGTTAGAAGAGAATGAAAATCAGCAGACACTAATCTTAGATTAATCATAGAAAATCAAGAGATTTTCTTGCCTCGCAAAGTAATACTTTGTGTAGTTTAAAACAAAATCAACGTAAGTTAAAGCTTTTAAAGAGACTACTGAAAATTAGCTTATGGTTAAAAAAGAACTATTGCCAGAGATAACAATAGGATTAACTGGGCACGTAGACCACGGAAAAACAACAATTACACACGCTTTAACTGGCAAGTGGACTATGATTCATTCTGAAGAATTAAAGAGAGGAATTACTATAAAATTAGGTTATGCTGATGCATCTATTAGAAAGTGTAAGTGTAAAGATATACCATATACCGTTGATGAGATCTGTCCAAAATGCAGTGCTAAATCGGAAGTTGTAAGAAAAATTTCTTTTGTTGATGCACCCGGACACGAAACATTAATGGCCGTTATGTTATCTGGTGCCGCAATTATGGACGGCGCTATATTAGTTATTTCTGCAACTGAAGAAGTTCCGCAGCCGCAAACTCTTGAGCATTTAACAGCTTTGAAAATCTTAGGAATTGAGAATATTATAGTTGTACAGAATAAAGTTGATTTACTTACAAAAGAGAAAGCGAAAGAAAATTATTTGCAGATAAAGAATTTTGTCAAAGAAACTTTAGGAAGAGATGTACCGATCATTCCAGTTTCAGGACAAAAGAAAGTAAATATTGATGCACTTGTAACAGCAATCCAAGAATTAATTCCAACTCCTGAGAGAGATTTGAAAAAAGATCCAATATTTATGGTTGCAAGAAGTTTTGATGTAAATAGACCCGGTACAGATATAGACAAACTTACTGGCGGAGTTTTAGGTGGAGCTGTAGCTCAGGGTTTATTCAAAATCGGACAGGAGATGCAAATAAAACCCGGATTAAAATTAGAAAAAAAAGGCAGCGTAGTTTGGAAACCTATTATAGCAAAAATTACGGGAATATTTTCTGGTAACGCATCTATAAAAGAAAAAGGTCCAGGAGGCTCTGTTGCTTTAGCAACATCATTAGATCCAGCTATTACTAAATCAGATTCATTTGTCGGAAGTTTGGTTGGTATTGAAGACCATTTGCCAAGAGTTGTTGAAGAGTTTGATTTAGAACCGCATTTATTTGAATATGTTGTTGGCGCAAAAGAAAAATTGAAATTATCTCCGTTCAAACAATATGAACCTCTAATGCTAAACGTCGGCACTGCAACAACAGTTGGTATAGTGCAGTCATCCGGCAAGAAGATGAGATTAAAATTAAGACGGCCAGTCTGTGCTGACAAGGGAACTAAAGTTGCTATTGCAAGACAGATACAAAATAGATGGCACTTAATTGGCTATGGTGTAGTTCTATGAATAGAAATCGTGAATTTGCGAAAACAATAATTCGTAGAAACAGAAGACAAGCAGAAAAAGATTTGAAAGGAGGCGACAGAGTACTCACTAGAATTATTGAAGATAATACTAAAGCTATTAGAAAAACTGAGAGTGACTTTAAAAGTGAAATAATAGACCAAAAGAGAGATATCGTTATAGAACTACACAAAAAAGGCATACCAGTATATAATATAATGCAGCAAACTGGCTTAAGCTCACATACAGTTAGTACTATTATTTCTGTTTATATGACTGCAAATAGACCAGAGAATTTAATTACAGAACTAATGAAAAAATCCATATATCAACATAAGCCAAGAGCTAATGGAGAATATCCTAAACACTTATTTGATTTTGAAGGAATCTATGAAGCAACTAAAGATGATATATCTTTGACTAAACAGGAGACTATAGATTATATTATTTCTGTATCTGAAGACGTTGCAAAACGAAGATCAAATCAAATTAGAGATATAATTAGAGAAAAAGAAAGTAAACTTAAGATAAAATCTAGACTAAGTTATCGTGATCTTGAGCAAATTGCTAAACAAGTTGATACTCATCACGAAATAGTTGAATTAGAATATCAGTCACTTGGCGGTAGAGGAGATGGTACTAAACTAGCAGCTATCGCTAAGAAATATAAGTTACATCCATCATGTGTGTTTGAGTTAGATAGACATTTTAAGGATTCTGCAAATAAAACAAAATACGGCATAAATTATATAAGAATTGCAATGAAACTAGAAACTAAATTGAGTCTTGACGAAATTGTTACCATACACAGGACAGAATATCAGCAGCCTAATTCTGAATTAGGGTCGCAATAAGCGCTGTTAGAGTTAATCGCATCACTACTTCCGTATTCAGTTAAGTCTTTGTTAGAACCATAATCTGCTACCCATTCTGCTCCGCCTACATTAAGATGTTTGACATACATTCCATTCTTTGCAAGCATATTTCCAACTCTTCGGCTTAACATACAGTGCGAAGAATAACAATAAGTTATGATTTCTTTGTTTGGGTTTTCAGATATTATTTTTGTAAAAGCAGCCATAACAGAAGCTTCATCTGTATTTGGAACATTAACGGCTCCAGCAACGTGGCCGGCATTATATGCGCCTTCATTTCTCAAATCAACCACTATAAAATTCGTATCACCTTTATCCATTCTGCTCTTTAATTCTGTTGGACTAACAGAAGTTGCTGTTTCAGTTGCATAGTATTCAGCAATTAGCTGTTCTTGACTAAATGAGGGTTTTACGACATTCATAAAAGTATAAGTTCCAGCAATTCCACCTAAAGCGCCAAAGAATAAAGCTATCATCATTATAGCGAGTATTTTTTTCATAAATTAACTTAAAACAATCGCCATATAAGCTTTACCACATTAAAATTGAGAATAACATATGAATAATATCACAATATGTGATTACTGCTATGCGATTTTTCTTCACAAGCTTTATATAGTATAATCTACATATTGAAATATGGAAAGGGAATTTAACGGTGCCATCACAAAACGTAAAATGTCATTGACTGCTACCGAAGTTGTTGATGCTCCAGTCTTTGAATCACGACTTTCTGTCTTCAGAGTTAGAGCAAATTTCGTTGCGCCGTATAGAAAGTGTAAGTTTTTCTACCTAGATAGAAGTAATCTTAAGTCACGTAAGGGTTTTATGAATCACGTTCAAAATGTTTGTAGAGGCTGGCCAAATGGTGTTTATTTCTTAAAACTTACAAATGGTAAAGTCTTCGCTCGTTATGAAATTGTCAATGATGAAGTTCGAACAATATTCAAAGATTCTCCAACAACAAATAAAGAATATCCCGTTTGGGATCATTTCAGAAGACGTTAATTTTCACTTAAATCTTTTTAGGCTAAAATTTCTTCTAAAGGAAAGCGCATTAGACTTTCGTGCATAGCCAAAAATCTACGTAAGTTATTTGAGTCTTCTACGACAGAGTATGCGCTTTTAATAAGCAGTACATCTGAACGTAATGTATATTTAGCAAGTCCATCAATCCACTCGTGCATTTCTGCATCTATTTTTTGTAAATCCGATAGTACATTCTTATCTGAAGCCATCAATTTTAAATTACATAGATGTTCAAACTTTTCCTTATAGAGCTTTTCAAAAGTGGAGTATAATACACTAGGAGCTAAACTTTCAATAATCGTTTTATTGGCATATTTTGGCAGGAATTCTTGAGGCAAAACTTTCTCATAAATAACTAATTCAGTAACGGGCTTTTTTGAACTTCCTGTCGGCAAATAAAATCTGCCTATTCTTCTAAAAGCCGAAGTCTCTATTTCTGGTGTTTTGCATTCAAGGTTCATACAAACATCACTAAGTATATTTAAGAAGTCATAACTTTTTTCCATATTTATTCAATATCAACTTTTTGACCGATAGATTGACCTGGCAGACCTTTGTCTATGAATAAAATTCGTACTACACCTTTGCCACCGTGGACTGCAGAAATCTTACCAGATATTTTCTTGCCAGATGGAGATGTCCAAGTGACAGTTTTACCAACCATTTTAGTGGCCTTCTCTTTAGAATCAATACCTTCAACTTGCAATAGCATTTGTTTGGTATTTTGTGTCTTGTGCGAGCCTCTGTATCTAAGTAATGTGCCTTTCATAATATTATCCTGTTTACCTGATTTTTAAGTCTAACGCTTTACTTTGGTCAACATCAGTGCATGATTAGGACTTTAGTGTCTGAGAAGTTATTTGTTCAAGAGATAGCCACTTTTCTCTAACAACAGTGATATTACCTAATATTTGTTCAAATTTAATAGAATATCTTTCTTCAGGTACGAGCTGTGAGCCGTCTAAGTGAATAGCTCGTATACGAATATCAGATGGGCTAAAACCTTTATTTTTTAACACACGTACGGCATCAGAAAGATTAGTATATAGACCAAAAACATCAGCATCCTTTCCTGTAACTATTTCTGACATTCTAACGCTTACTAGTTGATATGCAATTAGTGTTTCCATAAACTAAATTAAGATATGTGTTTTTAAGTCTAAGGGTTTCGTCTAAAGACTTAAGCACCAATCGTAATTTTGATATCTTTTGATAATACTTTCTTAAGAGATTCAATTGTTTTATTCGTAAGCTGTGTTGACGTTCCCGCGAATTTTTCTAATTCTTTATTAAGTTCTTTCAAATCTGATTTAACTGGATTTGATAATGCACCAGTTTTTTCAATTACGTATTTTTTAATAGGTGTATTTGGATCGTGTGCATCTTCAATTATAAACGCCATAGTTGTTAACACCCATATGTCTGCTTTCTTGTCTCCATATGTTGCTGAAATCTTAAATTTGTCAAACTTGTTGCCTTTTTCTGCTCTAATATATTCAAAAGCTTCTTTTGATAATCTTATCTGCTCAAAATGCAATGAATCTAAAAGTTTCTTATCCGCTTTTCCGTCTTTCTTAAGGTCTTCAATTTGTTTCAAAACTTCTAAATAGCGCGAACTCGCTAATTTCTTATCAACAATTTCTTTTTTGAAAGTGTCAATTAAATTGCCTGCCAATTTAATATCAGCAGTCTTCAGTAAAGCCGTCATATCTTCAACAGATTTATCATATAATTCTGCAATTTGTTTCTTTGATGTTTTTATTTCAACGTCTTTTACTAATTTATCAAGTCGCTTCAAATAATCTTCAGATTTGCTCATCAAATCTTCAATTTGTTTTGCACTTACTTCTTTTATTTTGTCGTGCTCAATATCTTTTCTTACTTGATTTATTTCTTCCCAAATCTTAACATATTTTTCTTCCAGTAATCCAGGTTTAACTAAATGTTTTCTCATAACTTCGGCAGCTTGTTTTGGTGCCGGAGCACTTATTCCAAGACTCATTAAAACGCCCTGCGTCGGTGTAATTAAAGCCCAATGGAAATCTTCCATAGCTATAGCTTTCAATTTTTGTTTTGTTCTCTCAATCAATTCATTTCCTGATTTTATATAAGATTCGATACTTTCTGGAGTTGGAGTAATTTTACCTTTTCTTAAAAGTAATTTCCAAGGCGCAAACATACCTCTGTCATATAGCGGTACACCATCTCTTAAGAAAGTAAATATAACTGGATTAGAGCTTCTAATATTATCCCACATATCTGTTAGAACATAAACCTGCGAGTGCGGAGCTTTCTTAACTCCTGCAGCAATTGCAGCTTCGTCTGCCATTCCCCAAATTATTCCCCTTAATCGTGATTTCAATTCCTGGCTAGTCATTCGTGTTACATCAGTATCATCAATTACAATAAATGTATCAATATCCGATTCTTCTGTTGCTTCTCCACGTACAACAGAACCGCTCAAAACATATGAAACAACATATTTCTCAAATTTTTCAAGAACCATTTTTTTATGTATTTCAACCGCTCTTAATGGCTTCAAAAAATTATTATCGTAAATTGATACAGCCATTGCTAAAGTAGAAATGAAATCGTGTTTGCCTTTTAGAGCCATCTCCCAAATCTCATCGTGCAAAGCTGTAACAACTTTCAAATTTTTAAGTTTCTTTTTGCTTATTTCTAATATTATTTTATCAATATCGTTTTTTTTCTTCAATTTTTCTTCAAATTCGCCTTCTAATTTTAATGTTATGAAAACATCCAAATTTTTATCTTTGCCTGCCGGAGGCAGTAATGAAATTGCTAAAATTTCTTTCTTAAATTTCTTTAAAACTTCTTTCTTGAAAGGCTCGCAGTCCTTTTGAGTTTTTTCAAGCATTTCCTTGACTTTCTTTAACGCTTCGGCTTTATTCTCTTGAGCGTCTTTTAATTTAGCTATTTGTTCTGGACTAAGTTTTTGTATAGGTATGTTTGATTTAGAATTTACTGGTTTAAATCCAGCTGGGCTTATTGTATTGTTATCCATACAGATACATTGTATAAGTCATTTAAAAAGTTTAGCAGTTAGTTCTACTATTCTTTCTAAGAATACATTAAAGTAGTCAGAATCTCTGATTTGAGGTTTAGCAGTTAAACTTATCTCCTTATTAAAAATACATAAGTTATGTAGTCTAGTCCCAAATCTCTGATTTGAGGTTTAGCAGTTCCTTATTAAAAATACATAAGTTATGTAGTCTAGTCCCAAATCTCTGATTTGAGGTTTAGCAGTTACTTTCTAAAAAAGTGCTTTTCTTCTGATCTTGTTAACTTGTCCATAACGTTTGTAAATTCAACAGCCCGTTCATACCACATTTCATATTCTTTCCCAGTAATATTAGCTATTTTGTGATTTTTGATGTCGTGATAGTATTTGTACATATCATTATACCAGTTGACATAAATATTCTTTAATTTCTTTTTGCTTACGAATGCATCTATCAGCATTTCAGGAACGTGTTCTGGACTTGGCGGCGTATGACCTACCATCATTAAAGCAGCGTGGCTTGAATCAACAAAAGCCCAATACAAATCTTCTATTGCTGAAAGCGCTTTTACTCTTGCTCTAAGCATATGCCACGGAACTTTGTTTAGAGTCACATAAATTGATTCTGGCGTTGGAGAAATTCTTCCCAGCAAAAGTAGATATTTAAGCGGTTCAAAAAATCCTAAATCAACTAATGCAACACCATATCTTAACATATTCATAACTGCTGGATCGCCAGCCTTTACATTGTCCCAAAAGTTTGACAAAGTAAGCGTATTAACGTGTAATTTATCTCTTGCGATATGAGATTTAGTAATCTTAAACAATTCTTCTCTGTAGTAAGAGATTACTTCTTCATCCCAAAGCTGCGAAACGTTATCTATAACTATTACAATATCTATATCTGATTCAGGTTTAGCTTCTTTTTTAGTTACGGAACCAAAAACTACTACCGACAAAACTAATGGTCCAAATTTCTTGTAAACCTTGCCTGCAAAATCATAAGCTACTTTGTAATCCTCATTAGCGAGATTAATTTTTCTTAGCTCTTTGCGTTTAGTTGGTATAGGAGCTTTCTGTTCTTTAAAGTCGTCCATTGTGGCCGATATAACTTCACAACTAGCTATATTTAAAGTTAGCTTCTTGCACTTTAATTCATAGGTGTTCCAGAAAATTTGCTTTGCTGACCCGGACGCATTCCACCAGTTGCGGTTGGCAATTGCGAAAAGCCAGCACCATACTCTGAAAAGTGTCCCTGTGGAAGTATATTTCCGAAGCCAGCAGAAGCGTAATTACTGCCGCCAAAGAAATAGTTTTGTCCAATTTCATACCAATTAGGAGATGTTGACCAGGCTGGGGAACTAATTCCTAAATGTTGTAGAGCTTCAGAATGCGATGGAGGAATTCCAAGATGAATTGCAGTTCCAGCAGATTCCAAAACACTAGCAACATCTTTTAGTTTGCCGGTTTTTTGCATATGATCTAAAAATTCTTTAATCGGAACGTTTCCCATACCGGGCGCTAAATGCACATCGCTAAAACCAAAATTATCAGAGATATGAATATGTCTGATATCTTTTTCTATTGCTTCAACTTCTTTTTTAATATGTTTTTCCCAAACTTCTTTTGAGGTTCTTTCTGGTACACCAAACTTACGCATCATATTTATGTGTGCAATATCCCACGTTGCACCAATTAGTCTTTCGGCAATTTCATTAGCTTTCTTAACAGGCAGTTTATCTTCTTTAACTAACTTTTCAACAAATTCTTTTCTGCCTAATTTCAAACCTTTTGCTAATTCCTCTCCGCGCCCCATAATATGCCAAGGATCCCAATTCTCAACCGCTAATTGCGGACCATATTCGCCATATTTATCGTAAGAGTATTTTGCTAAATTTGCGAAAGTTTTAGCCGCTTTCTCTTTGCCAAACTCATCTGCCAACCTTACTATTTTGGGTCTTGGAGCATTTGGATCAACTCCTAAACGTGAAATTGCCGCAGTTAATGTTACAATATCATCAGAACTGCCAGTATATTGGTCAATAAATTCTTTAGCTACGTTATCTGTTTCAGCGAGTTTATTATAAGTAGAATGTATAGCTGAACGTAAATGCTGCGTCATTAAATTTTCTCTTGCTTTCCATCTTTCTTTTTCTTCTTTAGATATATCCGTTCTTGCTGTCTCTCTTTGAGCTTCTTGAATTTCTTTCCACATTTGAGAAACTTTTTCCTGCTCTCTCTGCCATAGAGTATGATTCATTTGGTCTAAACTTGAAACAACACGGTCTTTTTGATTATATTCAACTCCTTCTACTTTGTAAGGAACATATTTTACTTTTTCGCCACCAGGATAAACTTTTTCTTCTGTTGTCAAAGGCACGAGTTCGCCTGTATCTGGAACTACGCCAAAAGCGTATTCCGGCATTACTCTTTTGTAATCATCATTCCATTTCCACATCGTTCCAACTTGTCCGCTGGCGTGAAATGCAATTGGAACTGGTCTCTTGTCGTCCGTCTGAACCATTTGCGCTTTGTCAATTACATCTTTCATAAATTCTTCAGATTCAACTCTGTTATCTTCGGACCATCTGCCACCTTGCTGGGATGATTTGAAACCTGTTGGATCAACATCAACAGGCGCGTGCACAGACACAAGAGCTTTTTCACCCATTGTTAATTTAGCTATTTGCCTCGCCATGTTAAAATGCTCTCTTGGGATTGCTTCCCATTTTTGTGCGCCAATTTGTCCAATCTCTACATTTTTTATTCCGCCGCCGGCTCTGTCAATTATATCTTTCAGCTGTTTACCAGGTTCTGTAGAAGAAGTCGGAGCGCTAAAGTAAATATTACGAAGAGTATCAGTAGCCATAGTAGTTTGATATTTTTTATCCATAGCCGATTCATAACTTTCAGAGTAAATCATATACTCGTAATAAACTTATAGAATAAAAATCTTTGTAGTTAAACTACACTACCAGAATTGTATGTCGCCTTCAAAACCTGCTTTTCTTACAACAGCTTCTAAGTCTATACGCTCTTTTTCATCTATCGTAAAAACAATAGTTTTTACTAACGTTCCGTCTTCAGCAAATTCTTGCTTCCATATCTCTCCTAAAACGACAGTATATTTATCAGCAGTATAACTTTGAGATTTTTGTAATACTAATATTTCGGAACCATCATATTTGATACTTTTCTCTCTTAGAACTTTGTTACTATTTGCTGGTGTGTTAATGTGGTGGTATGTTTTTTCCACTCCATTTTTTAATTTAAACGTGCCCATTTTAATCCCAAGTTAGCATACTGTGTAATTTCTTATACAAATAAATTAACATATATGCATCTTTCTTTGACTTTTCTTTTGCTAACTTTCTTAATCTTTGCGTATTCCATTCAGTCTGTTGTTCCGCGTTCCAGTTGCTTAATGAATTTACAACATTTGAAATCTTTTGCACTTGTTCTTTTATATTGCTGAAGTGTTTTTTAGTAATATTAATTGTATCATCTATCTGTCTTCCTAAATGTTTTCTTGATTTTGTTTCTTTCTTTTCTCCTTTATCTTCATCTCCTAAAAATCTCTTAATGTCGTCTTCTAAAGCATCTAATGTATCTTTTGTTACTTCATCTACTAAAGATATAACTTCATTTTGTCTTGCTATTTCTAAATTATCTAAATCTTTTTGCTGCATCTCATAGCCAACTATTTTTACGTCAAC
Organism: Nanobdellati archaeon; assembly: GCA_018304345.1. Classification (GTDB taxonomy): domain Archaea; phylum Nanobdellota; class Nanobdellia; order UBA10117; family UBA10117; genus JAGVWH01. The sequence goes on from JAGVWI010000003.1 coordinate 36,260, forward strand.
ATTTCCAAGATGTCCGCGATATCCTTCCTGTGTTTGTCCGCCCGGTAAAACTCTATAAACAAATTTTACTTCAAGAACGGAATAAACATCATTGTCTTTCTCCTCTTCTTTTTCTTCGTCTTTAACCTTCTTTAATTTTGTATATTTCTCAACTTTTATTACATCAGAACTTCCGGGTTTTTGAGCAATCTTGACTTTCTTTTTTGCAAAGAGATCTAAAAAAGTTAGCATAGTGTTAAACGTTGTTGGTAATTCTCCCATATCTTCAGCTGCTAATTCGGCCGGCAAAAGTTTTTGTGTTGCAATCATATATGGGCGAGCCCACTTAGTATAAAGCTTAAGTGAATTAACTTGCGCTTTCAAATAAGTGCGTTCTATTTTGTATCTTTTGTCTAATTCTTTTTCGCTTAATTCGCGCCATTTCAGGTATTCTTTTACTCTGCCTTGTAGAATTCTCTTAATCATATCGGGAACGTCAAGTTCCTTCTGTATTTTGTTAAGTACATCTTTTTCAACTTTGTCTGCTTCTCCAACAGGCATGTGAATTGAAAAAAATGCATCTCTTAGCATTACATAATTCAAATTTTGTACTAATGAGTTAATTGAACCTGGTCCTTTTTTAGAATCAACTTCAGTCAACCAAATTGTTTTTAGTGCATAATCTGCGCCGTTTGAAACAGCTTCTTCATCAGAGTGCAATTTTTTATATTCATCTAATCGCAGTTCAAATTCCTTTAAATCATAAATCAAATTAAGAATACTTTTGACAACCATATTTATGGTGCCCATCAATTCGCTGGCTCTTTTTTCCAGCTCAGTTCTCCTTCTACCTAGTTCTCCATAAAATGCTGATGCTTCAGCGGCTGCAAACTCATCTCTTGTTTTCGCAACTAAATCATACTTAAGACCGAAAGTCGGACCTTTCAGAGCATCGTATATCCAATAGTAAACTGGTTCTAGAGAACTCTGGAAAGTTTCATATCCTAAAGTATATTCGGCAGTTTGATCGCCTTTAATAATATTTGGATTATTGTGTAATTTCTTTTTTACATTAGTTTCAAAGTCCTTTAATTTGTCTTGGTCTACTTCTTTATCATTTTTTAATTCTTTTATTTTATCTAATAAATCGTTTAAGTAATCGCGCTTTTCTGTTAGATTCCTTTTATCCGGTCCGATAGATTCAAGTTTTTTATCTACATCTTCTATCTGTAAAGTGACCATATTCTATGTAACTTAAGAGAATATTAAAAGGTTGCCCAAAGACTGTATTGCTAACTCTGCGGGACTTTTAGGAAGTCTTAAAAATATCTTTGTCGTTTAGATTTTATGAGAATTGGGAAACAAGATATTTTAATCAAGGGAAAGAAGATAGAGGCAGAAATTACTATAAAAGAGAAAGGCGATAGAGAGCTTCTGAAAAGACTTTATTCTGACTGGAATAAATTAAATAAGGAGCTTAAAGCAATTTCAACGAGAGGAATAAACTTGCCTGAAACAATAAGCGAGAATGCTTTTGCTTTGTTCTTTCCTGACTGCATGCGTGTTGTCGGCTTGAAAGGAATGAAATGCTCCTTTGACTGCATAAACATTAAGACTGGCTCAAGAATACAGATTAAGGCAACAAGCATAACTTCCGACTTAACCACATTCGGACCTCGTTCAGAATGGGACGAGCTGTTCTTTTTGGATTTCTCGGCTTCAGACGGGAGCTTCAAAGCCTACAAGATAGAGCCTGACTGGATTTACAAGCATATGGTTAATAAGAAACAGCAAGGCAGAAGACAAAGATTTTCCATAATTGACAACATAATCAAGCCAAAAGGGCTCAAACCTGTAAAAATTTGTAAGTTGTAGTCTACTTCTTTAAAAACGAAGCATTTATAAATAAATGAATTAAATACTATATATGCTAAAATGTATGAAGTACTGGCTGTTGGGGTTTTATTTAAAGAATAGCAAAAATATACTCCTTTTGTCAGCTAATTAAATATATTAATTAAGCACATTAAAGCTTAAAAAGGCATTTTGGCTATTGAAATGATGAAAATACAAGAAGATAAAAAATTAAGAATACCCTATGCAAGCCCAGGAGCAGCAAGGCAAGTAATTGATTTATTTAGAAGAATGACCCCCAAAAAGATAACAACTAAGTTTATAGCAGACAATAAAATTGCAACTTTATCAAATGCTTTCACACTAATTGATATGCTACTATGGTTTGGAATAATTGACCGAGATGGAAATGTAAATAATAATGTGGCTCAAAAATTAAAGCTTGTTGGAAAAGATAAGGAAGATTTTATGAAAGAGATTATTAAAAAATCTTATGCTGAATTATTTAATGCTATGGACTTAAAACAAGTAAGCCGAAATGATATTCAAAATTTTATAGTAAGCCATTATGGTTTCGGTCAAGCTCAAGCAAAATATGCTGCCATTTTATTCCTTAATTTTTGTCAAACTTATGGTATTGAGATGTCTGAAGAACTGAAGAAAAGGCAGTATAAATTTTCTGAAAGAAAAAAAGGAGCAAGAACAGAGAAAAAGCCAAAAACTATTGGACAAATAGATAAACAAGAAAATAATGACAATTCATATCCTGAAACAAACGAACAAATAGCAATAATAATAAAAGCTCCAGGAATTAACTTTCCATTTTATGCAAAAAATAAAGAGGAATTTGAGGATATAGTAAAAAATAAACTTCCAAAAGCAATAATAGGAGTAAGAAGCTTTTTGGATTTATTGCCAGAAGTAAAAAAAAGGGAAGAAGAAAATGTTGAATAACATCACAAATCATATTACGCGACCCGATGAAAAAACGAAGGGGCGAGAAACGTCAAGCCTTAGTAGTTTGAGGGATACAATAACGAGCGATAGCAAGTGAGTGAAAAAATAGGTTTTAGCTTTCCTTGGCGGGACGGCTTAACTGAACTCGCGTAGAGCTTATTTTAAAACTATAAGACTATCTTATGTATATCTCAAGCTCTTATTACTTTTAAACCTTTTTACTGCCTTTTTTGTTTTTCGGCTCTTTATCCCAACGAGAGCTTTTACATTTAGGGCATATGAGAGGCTTTTCCTTTTGAGAACGAGGTGGCCATACTATGACTAATCATAGTAATAAGAAGATGAAACAAGAAATAAGATGTCCTCACTGCAACGGCGAAAACATAGTTAGACGAGGGCAAAGAAAAACACAGAATAGAGGAATAATCCAAAGATACGGCTGTCAAGATTGTAATAAGCGTTTTGTAGTTGATGACGGATTTTTCAAAATGAAGAACGCACCACAGAAAGTAACCTTATGTTTGGATTTGTTTTATAGAGGTATCTCTACAAGAAAAGTGCAAGAGCATTTACAAGCTTTTTATCCACATAATAGCTCTAATGTTTCTATCTATAAATGGATTATCAAATATTCAAAAATGATTTCAGGCTTTACAGATAATCTTAAATTGAAAGTCGGAAAGGAATTACAAGTTGATGAAATGGAATATAAGACAAAAGGAAGAAAGGCTTGGTTTATAGATGCAATAGACACCGAAACGAGATATATGGTTTCTTCTGAATTTTCAAAGTTAAGAGGCAGAAAAGAAATAAGAAAAGTGATTATAAGAGCAAAGCAGAACACAGAAAATCAAATTAAGATATGCACCACAGACGGCTATACTGCATATGAAAATATTGTTAAAAAGATTTTTGGATATTCTCTTAAAACACATACTTGGAATGTTACACATAACAAAGTAACCCAGCTAAAAGGCGAGGGATTTAATCATAAGGTTGAAAGAATGCATAGCAACATAAGAGCACGAACAAAAACTTTCAGAAGCTTTCACGGCTCGGTTAAATCTGCAAATGCAGTTATGAAAGGGCTTTCAATTTATTATAATTTCATAAGAGCTCATCAGGCTATAAATTGCTGTCCTTATGAGCTTGCCGTCCCTGAATTGAAGCTTGGTGTGAATAAATGGCTTGATTTAATTAAACTTTCAAAGCAAAATAATTAAAAGATGATAAGAACTAAAACTAATATGGAAAGAGGCTTCAGAACATTAGATTTATTTGCTGGTGTTGGGGGCATAAGGTTAGGTTTTGAAAATGCTGGATTTAAAACAATATTTGCGAATGATTTTGATAAAACCTGCAAAGATACTTATGATTTGAATTTCGGTGAGCCAAAACTTAACACGGAAGATATATGGAAATTAAATATAAAAGAAATTCCTGAATTTGATATATTACTTGGTGGTTTTCCTTGTCAGGCTTTTTCTATTGCTGGATATAGAAAAGGATTTAATGAAGCAAGAGGAAATTTATTTTTTAGAATAGCAGAAATCTTAGAAGAAAGAAAACCCGAAGCTTTCTTATTAGAGAATGTTAAAAATCTTAAAGGACACGATAAAGGTAAAACTTTCAAAGTAATAATAGAAACTTTGGAAAAGCTCGGCTATCACATTAAAACAAAAGTGCTTAATAGTATGGAATATGGAAATATTCCACAGAATAGAGAAAGGATTTTTATTGTCGGCTTCTTGGATAAAAACAAAGCAGAAGCCTTTGAATTTCCGCAGTCGATTAAATTAACAAAGTCTTTTAGAGAATTTACAGCAAACGAAGCAGATGATAAGTATTATTACAACGATAAACCTCTTTATGAGAGAATAAAAAACGACATCAATTCAGAGGATATGGTTTATCAGTGGCGTAGAAAATATGTCAGGACAAATAAAAAGGGGGTTGTGCCTACCTTAACCGCAAATATGGGACTGGGCGGTCATAATGTTCCTATAATCAAAAATCATAAAGGAATAAGGAAACTAACACCAAAAGAAACCTTTATGCTTCAGGGTTTTCCAAAGGGATTTAAACTTCCTGAAAACCTCGCAGATAACAAATTATATCATCAGGCTGGGAATAGTGTAGTCGTTCCAGTCGTTCAAAGAATAGCTGAAAATATGATAAAAGTTTTAGCTTAATTTTTTTGGGAAAATAAGTCCCGAAGAATTAACAATACACCCAAAGACTATTTGCAAATTGTTTGCGACAACTATAAAAGAATTTGCAACATTAAAATAGCATGGCAAAAGCTCTTTTTGTAATAGCACCTGAAAATTTCAGAGACGAAGAGTATTTCAAACCAAAAGAAATTCTCGAAAAAGCAGGACATATCGTTATAACTGCTAGTACTAAACGTGGTATTTGCAAAGGTATGCTGGGCGGCAAAGCTAAAACTGATATCCTTATAGGCGATGCAATTGAAGATAATTTTGATAGTTTAGTTGTTATTGGTGGAAGCGGAAGCACAAAATTATGGGATCTTTCTGAACTGCAACAATTATTTCACGCTTTTTATGATGCAAACAAACCAATCGCAGCTATATGTTTAGCAACCGTTGCATTGATGAGAAGCGGATTAACGCAAGGCAAAAGAGTTACTGGCTGGAGTCCAGAAGCTAATATTGAAGCTGCTAAACAAGGAGCACAATATACAAATGCTGGTGTTGAAGAAGATGATTTATTTATTACCGGCAAAGGTCCAGAATTTGCTGAGCAATTTGGACGCAAGATATTAAAACGCCTGCAGAAATAATAGCGTATGGCCTTAGGCGATATATTCAAGAAGCGCAAGAAAAAAGATGATTTTGTTGAAATCGGTCCAAATGCCGATGAAGGTTCTTATGGTCCAGCACAAGAAGGTTTACCAAAAATCGAAGAGAAAAAGGACTCACACAGAAAGAGTCTAAATGAACTTGGAGCAATGCGTTCAGATGAAACTCCGCTTGACTTGCTTTCACGTCCGAATATTCCAAATCTACCAGATTTATCTCTACAAGATGATTATACTTCGAGTAATGAAAAAGATTTGCACGAATTATCAACAAAAATTGATAACCTTAAACTCACTTTAGATCAAATTAATGCGCGATTAATTAATTTAGAAAATGCACTAATAAAACCATCTGAAAGAAGAGAAGAAAAAGGCGAGGGTTGGACTTATTAGACAATTTATTTCTACAAAGATTTATAATAATTCAGTAATCTAAAAACATATGTCTGTAAATGAATTCATACAACATTATTTTATAACGCCTATAAATTTAGACGAAGGTTATAACTTTGTTAATTCTGGCGTCTATGCAGTTATAGCATTGATATTATTATTTGGAATTTACAAACTTCTTGAGAAATTAAAGATTGATATTGATTTGAAATTCTTTTACGCTGTTCTGCCGTTTGTATTTATCGGCTCGCTAGTAAGAAGTTTGACTGATTTCAGTTACATTCCTTATAACTTTTGGACGGTTTCGCCCGGTATATATATCGCAATTGCATCAATTTTCTTAATCACGTTTGTATTATCTTACCTAATAGAAAAATATACTTACATTTCGTACTGGAAAATAAGTTTAGGAACGGGAGGTATTCTTTTGTTTGGTTTGCTCGTATATGCCTTGCTCAACGCTAAATTTAATGACGCTATATTTGGTGGAGTTGTTGTTGGTTTAGCCACTCTCGCAAGTGCAATTCTATATTTCACTTTCAAATATCTAAAACTAAACTGGACGCAAGGTTTAGCATTTATAATATTTCCAGCGCATATGCTTGATGCCAGTTCTACGTTTATAGCTGTAGATTTCCTTAATGCTGTTGAAAAGCATCCAATTCCTGCATTAGTTAATACGCTCGCGGATACTGCGGCCATAATGTATATTTTGAAACTAATTGTTCTAATTCCAATTGCTTATTTCCTTCATAAAGATATAGAAGATAAAAACAAACGAAATTTCTTTTTAATTGCAATTGCGATTCTTGGTTTAGCTGAAGGCTTGAGAAATTTGTTTTCTATTTTGATTGTTTAAATCTTAAGAAATTTAAACTTCTTGAATATAGCTGGTTTACCGCAGTCTTCACACAAGAATTTTTCTTTTTTCAAATACAGATGAGTATTATCGCCGCAAAGTTCACATTTACCAAATGCTGTTTTCTCTTCTTTCAATTCGCCTTTTATTTTGGCCTGCTCTAAAAGAGTTTCCATATATTCGCTAGAATTCTGCAAGACATCTCTGTTTGTTACAATTCCAACTAACCTTCCTTTGTGATCGATTACTGGCAATCTCGTAACATCATATTTAGACATCTTTTCAGCTAGTAAAGATAAGTCATCGTGCACATTTGCAATTGCAACTGGAGGAGATGTCATTACACCTCTAACTAAAGTTAAGCTCGGTTGTAAATTTTTAGCTATAACTCTTCTCATAATATCTCTTTCAGTAACTATTCCGATAAGTCTTCCCTCTTCAACAACTGGCAATCCGCCAATTCTAAATCTATTCATAAGTTCAGAAACTTCAACGATATTCATTTCTGGGTAAGCTATGACTATTTCTGTTGTCATAATATCAATTGCTCTTATGCCTGAATCCGTCATACTTTTACTATACATGTTAATCTTTTAACCTTTACACATCCACCAGCAAAAGGCGTTAGCCCTGTGGCGCTATGAAACGTTGCTTTAGTTGCACCAACATAAGCGAAGCCTGTGGCGCGATGAAGCTAAGCTTCAGCTGCGTTACCATACAAAAGGCTTAAAATTCTATAATTCGTGATATAACCTATTTGGGGTTGCGATGGGTAAGTACGATATACTTGAAAGTATAGCAGATAAAGTAAAAGCTTTAGATAATCTAGTAAAACTCAAAATCCTTGCGCTTTTGATAGAAGAAGGCTCTAAATCTATTACAGCTATATCTAAAGAATTGAATATAAACTTCTCTACAGCCCACAAGTATCTTGAACAATTAGAAGCTGCTAGTTTGGTTACAAGCAAACAAGTTTCAGAAAATAGACTAAAGAGATTATTTTACATTAGTGATTTTGATGTGCAATTAAGTCCAAGCGGAATTGCTAATTTAATTTCTAGTTCAAGTAAAATACCATCAAAAGCTAACACATTTAAGATCATAAACGAAAGCGGTGAGTTTGTGGATTTTGACGAGAAAATCTTCTCGCAGAAATATTTGAAGAGAGGTATGCCGCGCGGTTTAGTTGCAAATGCGTTAGCATCAGTTTTAGAACGAACTTACGATGGAATTACAGTTATTGAATTACGAGATATGTTTAAAGATGAGCTAAATAAAAGAATGGAAAATATCTTAGATGTTACAAAACAAATTACAATCGCAGAAGGTCACAAAAGAACATACAAAACTGTTATGCAATTTTTCCATCCAGAAGCTCTAAAGGAGCACGCAAACGGCGATATTTTTATTATGAATCTTGATTCTCCGAAGCTTTTGGATTTCGTGCATGATGTTAGAGGAATAGCAATTCACGGCGTAAACGGGAAAACACCAGAAACTATGGAGAATTTATTTGAACAAATTCTATTCGCTGTAGATTTTGTTGCAAAATCAGCAGATAGATACCAATCTTTAGATTCTTTTAATTATTTTATAGCACCGTTATCAAAAAATATCAGCGACGCAGCACTGCGTTCTGAGATGAATAAATTCTTTGAAGAATTAAATAAAACAAGTTCAAGATCTTACATTTGTTTGGATATAGGTTTACCAGATGTATTGAAAAATCTGCCAACAACTTTTTGGACAAAGGACGGCACTACTTACGAAAACTATGAAGAATCTGCTGATAATGTAACAAAAATTGTAAAAGATTTATTTGAAACTAAAGATTACAAAAATCTAAGACTATTGATTAAGCTTTGGAGGAAAACTAACTTATCTGATCTTCCAATAAATACATATGTAGCTAATATGATGCCAAGCTGGCAAAAACCTAATGCAGGTTTTGTGGGTTCTGTTAGATTAAATCCAAAATGGAAAAATCATATAGGAACAAACAGAGCTGGTGAAGCTCAAGAGATAGTAATTAATGTTCCAAGATTAGCACTGCAGTCTGCATCTTTCAAAGATTTTTTATACAAAATAGATACTATGATAAGAAAATGCTGCGACTACATTGAGAATATGGCGGAATTAAATCACGGAGAATTTCTTAGAAAAAAGCAAACACAATTAAAGTCTACACAAAGAGTTAGATGGAGTTACATATCTATTGAAGATTGCCCATATATGATATCTTTTACTGGCGTAAAAAACGCTCTTGACGTATTTAATAAATCTGGAGAAAAAAATATTCACGAAGTCTTTCTAAAGCACTGCGATAAAGCGCTATCAAAGCGAATTAAAATACCTATTAGAGTACTTCTAAAAGAAAATGTTTCTCAAGAATTAGCAAATAGATTTTATCACTTGGATTCTAAAAACCACAAAGTAAATACAGACACGACGTTAAAAAGAAAGATTTAGAAAAACTTCCTAAAGAATTCGGATTAGTCAAAATTGTTAATTAAAGATAACTTTTACCTCTTCTAATTCCATCTGTGAGTTTGTCTGATATATCATAAGGCGCTTTATCTATAGTATAAAGCAAACCCTGTGCTAAGCTGTTACTGGCTGGCACTTCTCCAGTACGCGCCATATCACACATTACTTGTTCTAAAATACCTAAATAAAAATAAGAGTGCGATAGTGATGGATTATGATCGCCAGGAATTTGTTTGCCACTCCTCGGCTTACCAATATCAGTTTCTCTGCCTTTGTTAAATATTCCAGATTCCACTAATGTTAACATTCTTTGGGAAAATAGTTCAGTAATATGCCTGTCTATGTTCTCTCTTAACCTTAGTGAGAAAAATAGTTGTCCTAAATTGTATTCAAATCTTCCATAGAAACTAGCATTAAGCGCCTCTTCGGGTGATAAATCATATTTTTGCTTCCAATCATTTAATTGGCCTTCTGAATAACCTTGGTCAGTAATAGTCCATTGTTTCTTACCATCATTATTTTCAAGTTTTACAAAATTTTCAAGAAGAGCATCTGATAAAACCCACATAGATGATTCTTTTCTTACTAAACCTTTTATGGTTGATATAACTTTACTTATTTTTTCTATCCAATAATATTTTTGATTATCATTTAATGCTTCACTAATTGATATGCGTCTGGCTATACCAGATTCAACTAAATCTAGATGCAATTTTATATTTTCAGTAGGACCTATGTGATCTTTATTCAAAGAATAAGATTTTATGAAATCTAATATATCATTCAAATCGGTTGGCAAAGGATCTGTTCTTTTTGAATCCGCAGAACGATCAATAACGGGTCTATCTGCGCCGCTAAACATTACTAAATATAATGGGTGTTCTTTGCCGCCACCATATCCAATCGCAGCGTTATATCCAGCTCCACCTTTAGCTCTTAAGAAATCTATGTGTTGTTTATTCTTGTATATTTGATTTGGGGCGTTAAAGCCTTTTAATCTCAATTCTAATTGTGAACCTTCTGGTCTAACACTAACGAAGAGCGATCTATTAGAACCCCTAATGTGTGGATCTTTGCTAATGACTCCAAATCTTTGAGCCACTATCTTTGCGATATCTTCTGCTCTAGATTGATTTACATCTCCTTTAGATAGCTCTTCATAAAAAGCGTTGTCTTCATCTGCAAATTCATCAAAAATAAAAGATGGTCTTTCTCTGCTGTCAAGCAAAGTGTCTGGATTTAGTATCTCTTCTAACTTCGCTTTTATTTGTTCTGCTACCATATGTACTATCCAGTACAATCTTGGGTTCAAAGGAGCTTTTTAAGGTTAATTACGAGAATAAGCCTCTAAATAGTAAGCTTTAGTTGTATTTATTCCTATCGCCTAAAATACTAAAAGAAACTATTGGCTTAGTAAAGTACTAAGCCACATTTTCTACAGAACATTTCCCCGCTGAAATAATTGGTGGAGATCTCTGTGCTGTTGCACGATGGGCATTCTTCAACACCCCAAGATTTTCTTTCACGCTTTTCTTCTAGTTTTGCAACTGCTCCCATTAGCAATCACCCCAGCTAAAACGAGGCAAATGGTTTTAAAATATCTTTCTTCGTGATATGTGCTATTTAGAAAAGCGAAACTTTACAATTCGTGACACTATTTAGAAAAGCGAAACTTTACAATTCGTGACATATAGCCTTTTAAACGAGGCTAACTTGCGTTGATTTTAGTTTCTGGGCATCTACTTCTGACACACAATAATCTTCGCAATAAGTTGCGCACAATTCATTTCCGCCAGTCTTTGCCCGCTGTATCTCGCATTCATTTGTACAAACAATTACTTGATTGTTTTCGCATCCTAAGTCAGCAATATTATAATCAGTATTATCGGAACAAGTTATTCCATCAAAAGAATGCAGACATTGCAAAGTTGCAGAACCAGTAATCTGACCGAAACTTACTATGCCTGCTCCGCCAAAAAAGGATAATAAACTAATGCTTAAAATACTAATAGCTGCCATAATTATAATCCAAGTCGTATTTCGTGATTTATTTTTATTAACTTGTTTGCGTCTTCTTCGTGAAGCCATAAAGACTACAGAAATATTTCAGATTTAAATCTTGCGTTAGAGAGTAATTATTAATATTACTATTTTATATTACTTTTATGTATAAACTAACAACAAGAAGCAAGAAAGCGGAAAAACAATATTATAAAATTCTAAATTCCAGAAACGACATACCTCAAAAATTAGAAAAACTTAAGCTGGATCCTAAAACGGCCTTAAATGCACATAAACTAAAAGGTAAATTAGAAGGTAAATGGAGTTGCTATTTAGGTTATGATATTAGGCTAATTTATGAGATAGATGATGCTAACAAAGAAATTATAGTGGTGGCTACTGGTTCTCATAAAATATACTAATTACTTTTATTAAGGTCCCAAGTTTTTACACCTTTCTTTTTTGCTTTATCGCTGTCCTTTATAGCTTCCATTATTTTAGCATTTCTTAGAATGCCAACTTCTTCTAAAAGTGATTCGTATTCTTTTCTTGAGATTTGTATCATTTCCTGCTTCATAACTTTTATATGGGGTTGTATAATAAAAGTCTTTCTCAATAACCTTTTGAACTGTTTATAAGTATTAATCTTATGTTAATCGGTATTGTCGGAAAACCAAGCGTAGGAAAGAGCACATTCTTCAAAGCTGCAACTCTTGCAGAGGTTGAAATAAGCTCAAGGCCATTTACTACTATTAACCCAAATGAAGGAATTGGTTTTATCAGAGTACCTTGTCCCGAAACTTTATTCAAAGTAAAATGTAATCCAAACAAAGGTTTTTGCATTGACGGCCAGAGATTTGTTCCTGTAAAATTACTCGATGTGGCTGGTTTAGTTCCGGGTGCGCATCTCGGCAAAGGTCTTGGCAATAAATTCTTAGCAGACTTAATTCAAGCTGATGTTTTAATTCACGTAATTACAGAAGCCAGCAGATAAAGCTCTCGCCGAACAGTTTTATGGTTTTAAAATTACGTTGCAGCAAATAACTGAAGCTATGAAAAAAGCGCAACTGAAAGAAAAGAAATTATCAGACTGGAGCGACGACGATATATTAAAATTTGCGGGTATTCTGCGACACTTATCAAAACCAACTATAATTGCTGCAAATAAAATTGATTTGCCTACTTCAAAGAAAAATCTTGATATTTTAATGCATAGATTTCCAAACCATTTGATAGTTCCGTGCTCTGCTGAATCCGAATTAGCACTTAGAGAAGCTGCTAAACTAGAACTTATAAAATATATTCCGGGCGACAATAAGTTTGATATCTTATATGCAAGTAAGTTATCAGATAGACAGCACGAGGCTCTAAAATTTATAGACCAAAAAATATTGAAAACGTGGGGCGACACTGGTGTACAAAAGTGTTTGAATGCTGCTGTCTTAGATTTTCTAAAAGAAGTAGTTATATTTCCGGGCGGATTAAAGAAACTTGGTGACTCTAAAGGAAATATCCTACCTGACGCTTTCATACTACCGCAACATTCTACCGCTTTAGATTTCGCGAGAAAGATTCATACAGATTTAGCTGATAATTTTGTAGCTGCAATTGATGTAAAAACTAGACAAAAAATAAGTAAAGAAAAAGAGCTAAAGCATCTTGATATAATTGAGATTATGACGAGTAAGTAAGCCAGAAAGCTTATAAAACGGCTAACAGAGCTTGATATATGGGAAGAATACGATCTGGACGCGTAAAAAGACAAGCTGAAAAGCTTATGCAGAAATATACTTCTTTTTTCAAGCCAAACTTTGAACAAAACAAATTAGTTTTATCTCAAGTTGCTATGGTACCAACAAAAAAACTTAGAAATCTTTTAGCAGGTTATATAACTAAAAAAACCAAAATAGTATTGAAGGAACAATGACAGATTTTAGTTTATACATCGGCGGAAAGCCGACTATGAGTTATGTTACAAATGTAGTAATGTATTTTACTACACAGAATGCCGAAGCTGTAATAATCAAAAGCCGCGGTAAATTCATCAGTTCTGCAGTTGAAGTTGCAGAAGTAATACAAAAACAATTTCTCAAAGATAAAGTTATAATAAGCGATGTAAAAATTGACAGCCAGGAACTTATCGCAAAAGACGGCAAAAAAGTAAGAGTTCCGACTATGGAAATATCTCTTACGAAGACAGATTAAATGAATATCTCACAAGACATATCTTCTAATATGTGCCCCGGATGCGGAGGGTGCTGTATAGGTTCATATCCCGAACTCGGTACAAGTAAAGAAGACAGCGAAGAAGCTTTTGAAAGATTTGCCAAAGAAACTGACGAATCTTTTGAAGTCTTAGTAAGCGTAGCTCTTCCATATTGTAGAATATATGGCAATATGACATCTAAAGACATTGAACAATTAAAAGACATAGATAGATTATTAGAAAATCACGTTCCTCGTTTTATATACTCCTTATCACCAAAGCCGGAAAATAGATATTGCTTTTTTCTTACTGATGACTTAAAATGTAGCGCTTATAATTTATCGCGGCCAAATATATGTCAAACTTATTTCTGTACTGCGGTAGAAAATGCTCAGCGCGAGTTAGATTCTAGCCTTATACCGCTTGAACAAATATTAAAAACCTACACATCCCAGTTAGTTAATGCCGCTAATAGAAGTAAGCAAAACTGATTTGCAAAACTTAATAGGTAAAAAACTACCGAATGATTTAGAGGAACTTGATGCTATAATAAGTTATGCAAAAGGTGAAGTTGAATCGCTTGACGGCGATGTTTTGAAACTAAATCTTGAGGATTCTAACAGACCAGATTTATGGTCTACCGAAGGTTTGGCGAGGCATTTTAGAAGTTTTTTTAATATAAACTGCGATAAACCAAAAGTAGAATCAAGTGACTACAAAGTTTTTGTAACCGATAGTATGAGACATATCAGACCATTTATGGCCTGTGTAGTTGTAAAAGACGTAAAGCTAAATGATGCTACTATAAAACAACTGATGCAAACACAGGAAAAAATTGATGCTACTTACGGCAGAAACAGAAGTAAAACATCAATCGGTTTATACAAATTTGATAAATTGAAATGGCCGTTGAAATATACTTTGACATCTCCAGACGAACACGCTTTTGTTCCTCTTGGTTTTAATGAAAAGATGACTCCTAAAGATATTCTTAGCGAACATCCTAAAGGACAAATGTACGGCGAAATCCTAAAAGGTTTTGATAAGTATCCGCTTTTTATTGATTCTGACAATAAAGTTTTGTCTATGCCACCAATAATTAACTCAAGTGACCTTGGACAAATTGACAGCGACACAACTAATATTTTGATTGAAGTAACTGGTACAGATCACAAAACAGTGAATAACGTTTTAGAAATATTAGCCTTAATTATGACTGAAAGAAGCGGAAAGTTATACAGCGTTGCCATAGATTACACATACAGAACTCTTGAACGCACACCAGCTTTCGCAACGAAGGATGCTAAATTAAAAGTTAGTGATGCGAATGAATTACTTGGAATTAAATTAAGTACGAAGGATATTGTAGCTTTGCTTAATAAAATGGGTTATGATGCGCAATTTGTATCAGATAAAGATGTTGCAATAAAAATTCCTAGCCATAGATTAGATATAATGCATCCAGTTGACGTAATTGAAGATATAGCTATAGCTTACGGCTATAACAAATTTACAAGAAAGCAATTAGATTTGCCTGTATCTGGTGGTTTGTCTGACGATGATATGCTAATGGATAAAGTAAGAGAGCTGTGTATCGGTTTAGGCGGACAGGAGATTTTAAATTTCAATCTAACCGATAAAGAAAGTTTATTCTTGAAGACTAATTTGCCGGAAGAAGATGTTATTGAAATAGAAAATCCAGTTGTGCAAACTAATTCTGTGCTAAGACATACTCTTATTAGCTCTATTTTAGAATTTCTGTCTAAGAATACCTCACAAGAATTTCCTCAAAAAGTGTTTGAAGTCGGAGATATAACTTTATTTAAACCTGGAGAGGAGACTGGAATCAAAGGAGAAAAGAGAATCTGTTTTGCAATTTCGCATTCAAATGCTAACTTTACAGAAATAAAACAACATCTAGATAACTTATTTTCTAATTTAGGATGGGATTTAAAGGTAAACGAAATAGAGCATCAGAGTTTTGTAACAGGTAGATGCGCAAATATAATCACGCCCGAAGGCGAAAATGGTGTAATTGGCGAAATTCATCCGCAAGTGCTAAATAATTGGGGCATTGAGCAACCAACAGTAGTTTTTGAAATAAAATTATAATTATTTGGATAGATATTTATACTTCTATAACTATTTTAGATGAATGGGCTATTTCAGTCGACGGGGCATAACGTACGTTAACGTGCAGCCTAATTTATTGCATCTTGGTGTAAAAGAAGATTATGGGCTAAGTATGTTAGAAATTAGTATAGTAAATAAAGGATTGTTTAGACGGAAGATTGCAGAAACATTTGAATACATAATAAAAGCTAATGAAAAAGATCTTAGAATTACCAACGTAGATGAGTTTGGTACTCTTGACGTTATAATAAATAATAAACCACACGAATTACATCCAATTCATAGAAGTATTAACTAAACTTTAGAAAATAATTTACCCGCTTTTTCTTTTCCTATTGCTAATATAAATGGCGCTAGTCTTGGGCCATTTTCCTTGCTGACTAAAATCCTGTAAGCGGCTTCAAAGAAATTCTTCCTTTCTATATTATGCTTGTCAGCCAGATTTCCAAATTCTACAAAAAGACTTTCAGCGGTATAATGTTTCTTCAAAAGTAACTCGCCTAACTCCATTATAGCTTCCCGCTCTCCTTTTCCTAATTTTATTTTAGGTGTCTTGTCATTAACAGAAAATTTATATTTTTCTGGTGCGTATTTGTCCAGCCAGTTTTTAGCGCATTCCAAAATAAGTTTAGCTCTCTTATCTTTGCCTATTTGCTTTTGTGCCTCTCCAACAGTTTTGTAAATGTTAATCAATTCAACAGCTTGTCTAAAACTAAATTGCACTGGAATTTTTTTGCTTGGCTTACCAACGCAACTCATCTCGTAAACTCTGTCATAGTGTTTCTTTTTCTGCCCTGTTAGTTTATCTACGTTATAATAAATTCTCTCCGTCTCATAGAAATCTTCATACACTTTTATTACTTCTTCGTCAAATGGAATTGTAAATTCTGTTACAGGTTTTCCTGTAAATAAGAAACGTATTATTTCTGGCAGATATATATCGAGACATTCGCTTAAAGTTACGACATCTCCGGCAGACGATGATATTTTACCGCCGGATTTTAATATTACAAAATCATACATCTGATAAACTGGCGGTTCTTCTTTCCATACTTCTCTTACGATTTCGACTGCCGTAGTTCTTGAACCACCTGGAGTTGAATGATCCTTTCCGCCAGGCTCAAAATCAACGTTCTCATAAGCCCACCTCATCGGCCAGTCAGCACGCCAAATTAGTTTTACATTTCCTTGCTTCTTGAAGTTAGTAGTCTTTGTTTTATTGTCGCATCTGCAAATATAAGTCAAAGTATAATTATTATCATAATCAATCACTTTTGTTTCATCTGTATTGCAGGTCTCGCAAAATATTCCAACAGGATACCAGTGCTCTGGCAGCGGTTCTTTCCTGTATTTGTTTAGTATGACTGCAATTTTCCTTCTGTCTAAAAGAGCTTCCTTAATCTGCTCTGCATATTTCCTAGCTCTATACATTTTACTTTGGTAAATAAAATGCGGTTTGATTCCAACCTTCGGCAGATATTTTTCAAATTCTTTTTCTAAATGCTCTGCATAATTTTTGTATTTGTTAGTTGTATCTGGTACATCTACTACTGGCTGAAATAAATATTTCTTTAGTAAAGTAGGATTTGGCATATTAGCTGGAACTTTTCTAAATCTATCGTAATCATCCCAGGAATAAATAAAACGCACATCTTTACCTTTGCTTTTCAGTGCTTTTGCAACTAAATCAACGGTTATAACTTCACGGAAATTTCCAATATGAACTGTGCCGGAAGGTGTTATACCTGCTGCACAAGTATATTTCTTTTTATTGCCTCGTTCTTTTATTACGCTATCAGCAATCTGATCTGCCCAGTATAGACTATCAGCCATATGACTGCTAAAAATATTAGCATATAAAAATGTTAAGTGAGCCAGACTATTAGTCAGAATTACATAAAAGTCATAGTGTAATTCCTATGCCCGTCTTTTGCAAATTGTATTATTATAAATGGGCCCGGAGGGACTTTCGACCTGAAAGCCAGCAACAACTGCTTTGCTGTTTCAGCATGTTCGAACCCTCGACATTTCGGTGTCTTCAGCTAAGCTTAGTAACTTAACAGCGTTTCTCGCTATTCATTAAAAGCCGAACGCTCTAACCAGGCTGAGCTACGAGCCCACATATAAATGGCAGTTATATTGTTTAAAAATGTTATCAACCTATTTCACTGCCTAAATACCTTATAATTCCTGTTCAACAATTATCCTGCACTTTGGTAAAACAAACGCAATATTCTTTTTTATTGTCATAGCTATTTCTGCTCCTTTTCCAACGTTTAAAGAATATATCGAAAAGTCTGATTCTTTTTTTGGCTCTGGCAGGAATACACCCATAGACTCTAAAGATTCGTGTCTAAGAATACTATTATCGCTTCCAGATGGAATATACAAAAGTTCTTCTTTTTCACCAATTCTAACGTACATACTAACTATTGGTGGGTTTTGTATAATTTGTAATAATGATTTAGCTTTTTCATAATCTTTAATTACCGCAGTTATTTCCGATGCAGAGGTTCTTAAGTCATTGTAGCTCTTTCTTTCACTCTCAAATTCCGCTATTGTTCTTTTATATTCTGGTAGATTAGATTCCATAATATCGTAAATTTGCTTTGCACCACCAGGCAACGTTTCGGTTAATCCCTGCTTACGCAACGTCTCAAGAAAATTTAGTGTTTTCAAGGCAGCATTATGCGTTTCAAAATTAGCGCTATAGAAAGTAGTTTCTTCAAAAGCAGGTATGTTTATTATTTCTTTTATTAGCTCCTCTGATTGGAAATTTTCGTGCAATTCAGAATTCACATACTCAACTAAAGTCATTTTTGTTATCTTTAAAACGTTCGTGATATCTTCAAGCCCTTCTTCTTGAAGTTTTTGCTCATAATATCGCAAAGCTGTTGCAGACTCCGCAACTTCTTCGATTCTAAGTTGTTTTGGATC
>JAGVWI010000004.1 GCA_018304345.1 Nanobdellati archaeon
AATCTCCAAGACCTTTCTGGTTAATTGGCTTGCCAATCATTCTCTCTATCGCTGCATCAATTCTGTCTTCTGAGAAGCCATGCCGATCTACAAGTATTTCCTTAATCTTTGTCGCATCTGGTGCTGTCCATTTTAAGTCATAATCTTTGTTAACTATTGGCGATAAGAATAATTTTTTAATTGTAGTGTAACTATTAATCTTTGTCTCATACTCTTTAATCTTTCCTTCCTGCACAATTTTCAAAGCTGTTTTTGGTCCAATTCCTTTTACACCGCTGACATTGTAATCTGTTCCAACTAAAAGTCCAATATCAACTAATCCCGACACATCTACGTGCAGCGCATTCAGAGTTTCTATCAAATCAATTATTTCTATACTAATGTCTTTCTTCTTGGAAATTGAAAGATTACGAATTAATCTTGGTGCAGCAAATAAAAGCGTATCATAATCCTGGCTGGCAGCTGCCCAAACATCTCCTTTGTTGCACATATAGGCTGCCTGCGCCTCTCCTTCGGAAAGAGCCTGCACAAAAGGCAAACCCATAGCTTTAATCAATTCTTTAGACTCTTGTATCATTGCGCTATTCAGTCTTGAAGTCTGCTGTGCAAACTTTCTTGCTTCTTCCGTATCGCCGCGCTCAAGTGCTTCCTTGTGTTTTTCTCTCGCGACTTCTCTGATTTCCTCGCGAGCCTGCTGAACTGCCTGTTTCTCAACTGGCGCTTTGCCGTCAAAAACAAAAACGGGCTGAACTCCCGCCTCAATCAAATTTATTGTTCTATAAAATAATCCTGACAAATGCGAAGTAACATTTCCGTTTTTATCCATTAACGGAGTTCCATCATATTGTCTTATGGTAGAAAGAAACTGATAGATAACATTGTAAGCGTCAATTGCAATCTTTTTGCCGGCTAAATCCTTAAGTTCCAAATTATGTTTTATTACTAAATCTTTGAGATTTACACCCATTTTAGCCAAAAGCTCTTCGTATATCTGTTACTTCTGTTGAGCTTACCATTTCAAGAGCTTGTAATTTTTCTTCAAGAATATCTACGTTTGGGTTGTCTTCTTCTTTAAAGGTAACAATGATTTTCAAAGCCTTTAATCCGAAAGCCATTGGCTCTTCTTCTGTTTTCAAGAGCTTAGCCCCGAATTCATCAACAATTAATTCTGTCTGCTTCCTCAATTGTTCCATATCTACCTCTGGATGTTTTGGAAGTATCTTTAGTGTAAGCAGTATGTTTGTCATAGGTATGCTCGTTCTTAGCACGTTTAAAAACCTTTTTAGACGTCGATAAACAATATTAACTATGCAAATCAAACAAATTCCTGAAGATTTCAAAGTAGAAGAACTGATAGATTTAGATCTTAATGAAAATGGTGCGCAAACATATTTCTGGCTGATTAAAACTAACTGGACAACTGGTAAAGCTGTATCTACAATCGCCCAGCGCTGTCATACTAGTATTAGACGATTCAAGTTTGCGGGCAACAAAGATAGAAATGCTGTTACAAAGCAGGCCGTCTCTGCTTTCAAAATTCCTCCAGAACAGCTGAAACGTTTAATGATAAAAGATATCGAAATAGATGCTATCGGAAAAGGTGACACTCCGATTTCTCTCGGCACTCTAAAAGGAAATAAGTTTGAAATAGTAGTAAGAGATTTGAAAAAAACAGAAAAACCAAAGAAAATAGATAAATTTCCTAATTATTTCGGTGAGCAGCGCTTTGGTTATGGCAATACGCATTTGGTTGGAAAAGAAATTCTAAAAGGTAATTTAGAAGAGGCTGTCAGACTAATCTTAACTTATTCGGAAGGCTCAAATGAGGAAACAGAAAAAGCGAGAAAGTTCGCTGTAAAAAATTGGGGTAATTGGAATGATATTATTATTAAATTTCCGAAATATATGAATTTAGAAAAGTCTGTATTGAACTGGCTTATTTCTCATCCAACTGATTACGGCGGCGCTCTTCGTGTAATTCCTAAAACAATGAGAAAGATGTATGTGCACGCTTATCAAAGCGAGATTTGGAATTCTGCATTAAAAAAATGCGTTAAAGATTTGAAAGGTAATCCAGATTTACCCATTCCTGGTACCAATACTAAATTAGGTAAAGATAAATTTTCCAAAACTATGGCTTTAATTCTTAAGAAGGAAAAAATTACATTGCAGGACTTCTCGGCTAAACGTATTCCAGAACTTGCATCAGAAGGTACAACAAGAAAAGCATTTGTTAAGCCTAAGAATTTCGAAATCGGAGAGCTGGAAAAGGATGAGTTAAACAAAGGTAAATACAAAATAAAATTATTCTTTGAGCTTGAAAAAGGTGCTTACGCAACAGAGTTAATTAACGCTCTTTTCAAATAATATAATTCTCTATTTTCTCAAATGTTGTAAAACCTTCAAGCTTCTCTTCGTTAATTATTAGTATGGGCGCTTTACTTATACTGTATTTTTCTGCTAGTAATCCTACTAAAGGTTCTTCTTTGTAATCTTCATCAACTGAAAGTATTATGGTATCTGGATATTGTTCGGCAATTTTATCCAATTCAAAACCCTGAGATTTGCTTATTGGATCGTCTATTTTATAGAAAAATAAAATTATGTTGTAATCAACGCCGCAGGTCTTTTCCCAGTTTTGCAAAAGCGTAAAGAATTGTATTTTTGAAATCATATGTTTGCGTTTTAAATAATTATATTCGTGATTGTTTTCAAATCTCGCTACATTTTCAAACTCTGCAAGTTTATTGCCTGTGTTACGGATAGCTTTCTGTAAGCTTCCCGCCCGCAACGTAATACTATCGCACTGTCCGCCGAATGTTTCAACAAACTGCTGTTCTACTAAAAATGACTGCGAATCAAGTTCATTCTGTCTAATCTCTTTTAGCAAATCATCTGTTCTAAATGTATCTAGAGAATTTCCGATAAAAATACCCATAGCAAAAACTAATATAGTTACTACTAATGTGAATATAAGTAAATATTTTTTATAGTTCTCAACTACCATCTTTCGCTTCCTCTCCAGTCTTTTTTTGCGTTAGTTAGCTCGTAAATAGCTCCGAAAAGCCAATAAAACGATCGTATAATTGGATAAACTAAAAAGTAAAATAAAACTGCTAGCGGATACTGCGCCTTTTCCTTTAGCAACCCAAATGTTTTCAGAAATATACCTGTACCAATTATAATAAGAAAAATTGTCCAGAATAAAGCGCTGTAATCTATAGTGTAAGCTGTTGAAGTATATACGAAAGATTTTGTCAGATATAACTCTATTGCTAAAAAAATCAATGCTGATGCGATGTTATATATCAAAACAAACAAACCAACTATTATTAGTATCGGAAGGAGAAAATTCAGAGGTAAAATAAGCATACCTAATAGCTCAAACTTTTTATTAAGTAGCATATCTTTATGTTTTAAAAGCGAAGAGAAAAATCCGCGTGCCCATCTTAATCTCTGTGTATGGAATGCAGCAAATGTTCTCGGAACTTTTGTAAAAGGTGAAGCGGTAAAACTTGCTTTTACTTTCCAACCCTCGTGCAATAGTCGCATTGCTATCTCTATATCTTCTGTTAAACTGTGCTCATCAAATCCACCAACTTTTTTTAGCACATCTTTTCTGTAAATACTAAAAGCTCCTGGTGTGATAAACAAAACATCTAATGCCGACATCAATCTATGTTGTAATGCAACACCCATATATTCAAACCACTGAAGTTTTTCAAGAAAATTTTCTGGCTTCAAAACTTTAATGCTCGTCTTTACTGCGGCTACTTTTTCATCAGCAAAATACGGCAAAGCTCTTTTCAATAAATTTGGTGTTGCAATTGTATCTGCATCAAATGTCGCTATAAATTTGCCTTTCGCTTTTTGGAGTCCAATATTTACGGCGTGTCCCTTGCCTGGCTCTTTTATTGAAACTAATTTTATTCCTTTATGTTTGTAAGATTTTACAATCTCTTCAGTTCTGTCTGTGCAGGCATTCGCCAGCACAATTACTTCTATTTTGTCTTTTGGATAATCTAAAACTTCGATGCTCTCAATTGTTTTGGCGATAACATCTTCTTCATTATAAGCTGGAATTAAAATCGTAACCACTGGTGCATTTTCAGTAGTATAATCTTCTTCGATGTTGAGCTGTTTTTCTTCCAGATATAATACGCTAAGCCAAAAAAATGCTGTAAATAAACTAATGAAAGATGTTACATAGAGAATTGTGTGATAAACAAATAAATTAATCATATTAGATTTTTATTCCTACTAAATTATACCCTAGTTTGTCTGCCGCCGAAACTATATCGTCTGGAGTTTTGCCGGAGACTAAAACGCAGCCATCTTCAACCGTAACTCCTGTTTCTCCCAATTGGAATTTTACAACTGCTACTCCTAAACCAACCGCGTCACAATCTTTGATTGGTACATCTAGCTGTACTGGCTCTGCATCTTCGGTAAAAGCTGTAATAGTTTCAAGTCCATAAAGCGACGTTATCCTTGCGACTTCTGTAGCAGCAACAACATACTTTGGAAATTCATCTGCATTTGGACTAAATGCAAGATATACTTTTTTATAATTTAGAATATGCTGAACTGCAATTTCCTGCATAGGTATATTTTCTGCATTTCTTGGATCTAGCCTAAACAATATAGGTATATCTTGGTTGTTGCTATTTTTAATAAGCGTTCCAAAAGTATTATCTTCTAAAGCATAGAATACTGTGTTTCCAACTTTGAATTGGTTTGGCTGTGTTGCACTCGCTCCGTCAGTTAATTGTGATAAACCGAAATAGCCAATAGTGCTGCCGGCTAAAATTATAATAGTAAACCAAACAATTACCTTCTTAACCGAACTGGATTTATTTTCCTTCTTTTCTTTTGGGCTTAAGTCTGATTTGGGCTTGTCTGCTATTTTAAATTCAAATTTTGGCAGCAAACTCTTTTTCTCTGGAGATGCAGCTTGGTTATCACTTTGGTTATTTCCTTTTTCTTCGTGTTCGTCATCTTTATTCCAGTCTAATCCTATATTAGGCAACGCCATAAAATCAGCTCTCGGGAAAGCGATATAAAACTTTTGAACGCAGATGAGTATCTGTTGGATGTCAAAAATATATAATAAAAATAAAAAGAATGAAGGGTAAAAACCCTTCATATTTCTTACACTTATGCGGTTACTTCAGTTGTGTCGGCTGCTGCTTCGTCTGCTGGTGCTGCAACTTCTTCTTCAGCAGATTGTGCTTGGGCTGCTACTGCAAGTGGTCCTACAGTGATTACGCCTGCAGAACTGCTTACCTTAACTGCTGTGCCTGTCAAACTATATGCTTTATAGTCTTTCAATACAGCTGATGCGTCTCTTGTGTTTTGTGCTTCCCATCCAGCTACAACTAATGCGGTCTTTGTTCCACCGAATGCATTTTCAACCAATTTGATTAATGCTGCATCTTGTGGCAAACCGGAAGCTGCGCCATATGCTGGGTAGCTCAAACCTAATGCTTCTGCTGCTAACTTGTTGACTGCTGGTCCACCTACAACGATTACATCGTAGGCTTTCTTGTCAGTAACTTCTGTGTCTAACTTTGCAACAGGCACACCTGCTACAGAGCTGATTGCTACTGCTCCGCCACTTGTTGTTGTGGTGGATTCAGGACCTGCAACAGTTATCTGTGCTCTTACAGAGTCAGCAGGTATAAGCAACTTTACTCTGTCGCTTGCACCATTGGCCTTAGGGTCTTTTACAACGTTACCATATCTTGTTCTGTGGTCTTCATCTTTGGTACCAATTGTCAAGTTTCCAGGTACGTCTCTCTGCCAGCTAATTTCTCTTGCTTCTTCAAGAGATGCTGTTGCGCCCAAACCAGTTACGTCACCGGCTGCAGAGTTACCAAACCAAATAGCTATGTCGTCATATTTATCCAATATATAGCCATTGTCGTCTACAACATCTAATGTTACATTCAATACGTTTGCCAATTCTGTTCCACCTCTGTCACCTAAGATATTCAATACAATGTTTGTGCTCTTGGTGTCATCGTAGGAAACTTCTGCAAACTTTTGAGATGCATTTCCTGTTCCGTTTGTAATCTGCGCTATGGTTACGTTTCCAGCTGCTGTTGTCTTTCCATCTGTTGGATTTCTGTAGAATACATTTGTTCTGTTGTTGTTTATGTCGTCTACGCTTATCCAAATCTTGTTTGTCTTCCTGTTAGCTCCGCCAGCAGTTACCAACAATGAGTCGGAAACTGACGATTCTATCAAGATAGATGGTTCGGCTGTTTGTGCAGTGAAACCTGCGGCATCACTGAAGTCTGAACCAGATTCGTACGAGATAGTTACTTCTGCGTACTTGTTGTCTGGTACGGACAAGCCGTCAAATCTCAATTCATATCCACCAAGTGGCAAGTCATATTTACCGCCAACTGTGATTGGACCATCGTCTGCGCTGTTTACCAAGTAGTCGTTTACTACACCCAGTGTTAAACCGCCGTTGACATAAGTTCCTGAACCTACGTCATTGACGTCACCGGCTGCGTTTGCTTGTATACCGTCTACATCCCATACCCAGTCTGGATCCTCTTTCTTACAATTTGAGGTTTTCCAAGCAACTGCGCAAGGTTCGATAAACTTATCGCCGTCGTTATACGTTTCAACTGCTTCGGTACCTACAATCAATGTTGCTGCTCTCTCTGCCAAATTGTCGGCTGTGAAAGTGCTGTCAATGCTGATTTCAAGTCCGTTTACAGTTTGTGTTCCTGTTATTGTGTCAGTTACACCGTCAACATCTACGATTACATTTGTGGTTGAACCTACATTCTTCAATGTAATTTTCTTTCCTGCTACAGTGGCTGTGTCTCCAACATTCATGAAAACTTCTTCACCAACGCTTGCAGTAAATGTATCGTCGTCTGTTATAGTTGTTATTTTCATCTTTCGTCCCAAGAAATTTAGTGTCAATGGGTCTGCAGCTGTTGTCTTGCTAACATTTACGGTGCTATCAAATAAATAATAGTAACCGAATGTAGCTCTTGCTGCTTCAAGGTAGACACCTGACTGATAGTCATCTTCAGATGCTACCAAAGATGTTGTAACTCTTGGTCCTTTGTCTGTTTGACCAGTTCCAGTTCCGTTTTGGAAAACGATTTCATCGTGGTAGTCGTAACTTGTGGACTGGAAAGTTAATGAACTGTCCTTTAGACCACTTACATCACTGTCATCTAATTCCGCGTCAAATCCATTTGATGTTATGTTACCAAGGTAATTACCTAATGAAATCTCTTCTGTTGTTCCACCAATAGTAACTACTGTTCCGCCACCGGCGGCTGTCGTGGCACTTTGTGCTAGGGTTACAGCAATGTCTGTTGCACCGATAATATCTGCTGGTGCTGCTGCAGAACCAACAACGATTAGACCTACCCATTGTCCATTCTTAATGAATGGTGATGGATATTCAGTCAAATCTGCTGCGGCTGCTGCGCCAAACACTGTTGCGCCCATCATAACTGCTGCTGAACTTAGAGCAGTTATTCTGCGCAATGTGCCTTTTGCTTTTAATACAAATCCGTCTTGCATTTTTGTCTCCTTTGTGTTAATAGAATGAGAACTTGAAATTTTGTTTATATGTATTGTGGTCAGTTCAATCTAAAATAATTAGTACCATACAGAAGTAAATAGGCTAACTTACCGCTGTAAGATTGACTAATGCGTACATTAGGCCAGAATATAAACAATTAAAAGACAATATTATGTCTGCTTTGTATGGCTAACAAAACAGAATCGCCTAAGCTCAAGTCTAAAAGCGCTGCAAAGTCTATAAAACATACACTTGAGATTACAAAAACTGAGGCTGATTTTGACTCTAAAGAAGATGTTGAAGTGACGTACAGGCAGCCAAATATAGATAAGAGCAGTAAAGTTCTTACTGCCCAAGATATACTAACTAAATCCGCTGAAGAATTAGATGCAGATACAGATAAACGTGAACTGCATAATTTATTGAAACGAATGAAAATTCTCACTGCCATTCTACTTGGTAATCATCAGAACAAAGAGCTGTCCAGAGTTTTGGACACTGACAAATCTTTCACATCTAAGCAAATCAAAGAGCTTGAGGATGAGGGCTTAGTAAAACGGGAAATAGATGGTAGAGAAGTAAAATATGAAGTTGACAAATTCAACCTGCTGAAATTTCTAAGCACGAAAGTAACAATCAAATGGAAGAAAGAAGGGGAGGACAAAAACTAATGGAAGACCAGAAATACGAGCTCGTAATGGGTCACTTGGTAGCCGTCGTAATGATTGGTATGCTTGTGACGCTGGGCATCGGTTTTGTCATCGGCAACTATATTGGAGTAGGTGCTTCTGTAATTGAGAAGCCAGCATACTGCCACGTTGACAAAATTGGAACTAAAGTGCAAGTCACTTGCAACGAACTAAGTGATGTAACACTAGAAAACTTGTGCCAATGGGCAAGTCCAGAGCTTAAGAACAAAGTCAGATTAGTAGTAATTAATTGAGAGGCTAAGCAGAAGATGTTTTATCTTCCCGCTTCTCATCTAGCTCTTCGCCTTTCTTTAACTCCCTGATGCGCTCGTTCTTCTCAAGTACCTTACCATCAAGCCTGCGTATCTCTCGCTGCAATAAAATATTGGCTGACTTAAGCTGTTTTACCAATGCATCATATTGATGCAATTTTGCTGCTAAATCATTCAGCAAATCTGAAAAGTTAAAGTTAGTATCCGACAGGTCCGTAGGTTCTATAATCTCAACAGATGAGGGCATCCAATCAAACACTACACCGATAACATCTGTCATTTTTTTAGCGGTAAATTCTATTTCTACAAAACCGGAATAAGCCTTTTCAGAAATCTTTTTAGGGTCGCGTATGTTCGTTTTTACAACCTTGATTTCCCGCGCATCTTTACCAAAAGTTTGCTTAACCAAACCTAAAGTAGTTGTTATGTGCTCCTCTGGCCAGCCTGCTACTTCTATTATGATTCTGACCCGTATTCGCGGCTGATCCGACATAGATTGTGCAGAGGCAGGGAGCTTTAAATTACTTTTGCAACACAACATTTATAAAGGAATATACCATATTGCAATTAATAAGAAGATAGGTGCTTGACAACAATCCTCACTAATCATCACCGCTCCGAAAGAATTCGGAGCTTGTTGGACAAAATAGCTCAAGAAGAGCGTATAGTCCTGATAGTCGAAGGTAAGCGAGATAAATTCGCACTGCAGCGCCTAATTCCAAAAGTGAAAATCTTCTTATTATCAGATCAAAAAAGAAGCCTATACGAAAGCGCAGAACACATTGCTTCAAACTTTAACGAAGCGATGCTGATGTTAGATGCGGACAAAAAAGGTAAGGATCTATCAAAACGAATGATCACGTACTTACAAATGCACGGTATAAAAATCAATAGGGACGGCGAGAAATTGCTGAAACTAACAAACCGACACCACATCGAAGATTTACGTTCTGTAGTAATATAGGCGGGAGAAATAAAATGGGAAAAATAAGTCCCGTATCAATAAAATACGTAATACATGCGAAATTTGAACTTAGCGGTATCGCTGAGAAACCAGACATAATCGGTGCTGTATTCGGCCAAACTGAAGGTTTACTTGGCTCTAATTTAGAGTTAAGAGAACTGCAGAAAATGGGACGAATCGGCAGAATAGATGTAATAACTGAAAATAAAGATGGAAAGACAAATGGCGAAATAATTTTGCCGAGCTCGATGGGCAAAACTGAAACTGCTATAATTGGTGCATCTCTTGAAACAATTGAAAGAGTTGGACCTTGTGAAGCAAAAATAAAAGTCGGAAAAATAGATGACGTCCGTGTCGCAAAAAGAGATTTTGTAAGAGACAGAGCTCAGGAACTTTTGAAAACGTTAGTAGCAGATATGCCGGACTCGCAGGAGTTTACAAATATGCTAAATGATAACATCAGAAGTGGCGAGATAGCAGAATTCGGAAGCGAAAAAATTGCTGCTGGTCCTGAAATTGAAACCTCAAAAGAAATAATAATCGTTGAGGGTAGAGCAGATGTCTTAACTCTTTTGCGCTATGGTATAAAAAATGCTATTGCGTTGCAAGGAACGAAAGTTCCGCAGACAATTGTTGACTTGATAAAAGAAAAAGAAGAGATAACTCTTTTTGTTGACGGCGACAGAGGCGGAGAATTGATCATAAAGAAAGTTGCAGAGCTTACAAATGTAAACTTTGTTGCATTTGCGCCAGATGGAAAAGAAGTTGAAGAGCTAACAGGAAAAGAGATATTGAAAGCTCTTAGATCAAAAATAACTTGGGACGAAGCTAAAATAAAAGTTAAAGCTGAAACCAAAGTTATTGAGAGACCTACTGAAGTAAGAGAAAGGCCATCATCTTACTCCAGAAGCGATTCTGATAGAAGACCGCAAAGAAGTTTTGACAGGCGCGACTCAAGACCAAGCAGAGGTTTTAGCAGAGATAGGGATTCAAGAAGCTTTGAAAGACCTCGGTACGAGTATACGAACCCCGCAATTTCTGAAATTGCTGCTAAACTTTCTGCAGATGAAGCAGTAATACTTGACAAAAGTTTGAATGTACTTGGCAAAGTTCCAAAAGACGACCTTGCCGACACACTTGAAAACTTAGACGGCGTATTTGCAGTTGCACTTGGCAGTGAATCTGACAATGAAATCAAAAAAATAGCTTACGAAAAACGCATAAAAGTGATTTCAAAGCAGACTAAAGTTGAAACAGAAAGTGCGAAAGTCAAAGCGTAATAAAAACTACTCGCTAAATAGCGAGTAACTTTTCTTTTTTAATAAATAAACTTCTTACAAACCAATACATCGCATAAAGTTCAAATGCAAATGGGAAATAGCCAAGGTATCCTAAAATTGGCATTTCAAATATCTTGAAAAAGTTGACGAAAGGTAAACTATACGTCCATTTTGTGATTGCCCAGTAATTCCAAAATTCCCAAAAGAAACCCATTACTATTCCCGCCAACAAAAGCGATAATGGGATAACTAAATTCCTATCTTCTAAATGTTTGATGATACTTGGCTGCTTATGTAAGTAATTTATAGGATCTAAAATAAAAAAGAAGCTCATCCAAACTAATGGAAACGCAAAAGTCGGTAGAAATATTGGTGCAACAAAACAAATTATTCCGAAAATAACCATTGAAATCAAAAGCTTCTTTGATATTTTGTATTTCTTTGGAAGTTTAAATTTATCAAATATATGCAGAGAGCGAATCAATTCGGCAGTTTCAAAAAAAGCTGGCAGAACGGTTGAAAATGCTATTGTTCCAAAAATATTTTTTAGATTTCCTGCATTAGAAACAGCGGCTTTAACTCCTGTTTCTAAAAAATCTACATTTGAGTAGCTCCAATTATGCACGGGAATATTGATAAATTCAAATATCCACCAAAACAAAGCTGATAAAATCACCATTCCTAAAAATTGTTCAAATCTGTTGCTAATTAGAGAATTGCCTTTTAGTTTGTAAATAACTGCATCGAGAACTAAGATATAGCCGAACCAAATTATTGGAAAATACCAGTTGGCGAGAGGCTGGATTTTAAAAAAGAAATTTGCTTCTGCAAAACCAACCATCAAGATTCCAATCAAACCATACCACTTGAACATTTATCTCACCAGCCTAAGTGTATCGTTAGTTATTACTTTCAAAATGTCTTTTGCGTTTGCATATTTTCTGGTCGTTTCAGCAAAGTATCTTCTGTTTATTACTTTTACTTTCTTGTATTTTTTCTTGAACGCTGCAATGTGACTTTTATGCACGAAATCTGGCGGACCTGCAATTTGTTTTTTCTTTGGCAAAGTCATATCTGAAAACTTAAATACATAATATCCATTTTCATTTGTATTTCCGTGCCAATACCAGTCTGCACTGTTTAATTTAAAATCATTATTAGTAAAAACTTTTCTGAGTTCATTAAATTTTGATAAAATTGCATCGCCTGCAACAGCTTTAGTTTTCTTTATAGGTCTAACACTTAGTAAAATTGTATTTTTGTGTTTCTTTAATTTTTCTGGCGAGAAACGTTTTACTTTAAAATAATCCAAACTTGGATTTTTCAAATAAGCCTGACTATGTTTAATCGCATTAGCAAACTTTTCCCCTCTTAGTGCAGCTGCGGCATTTCTGTAACTATCAAGCGGATCAATTACAATAACTGGGCTTTCCAGTTTGCTGGGATTTAAACTCTTAAGAGCATCTTTGTGATGCTTTTCTATATCTATTATAACTCTGTGCTTCCATTTGCTCATTGCCTTTGCTAAATTGGCAAAGCTACCATAATGAATAACTAAAAGTTCGGCGACATATCCTGAAAATCCTGAAATATATGATTCAGCACCATATGCATCTGCGCTTTTGAAAAACTGCTTTGCTAGTCTTATTTCATTTGCTAATTTATTATCTGTGTGAGTATACTTAGCAACCCAAAACACGTGTAACGGACTAGCATCTGTAATATTTTTTGCCTTTCCGATATCTTTAATCTCTAAAACAGGAACGAATTCCAAATCGTAGCCTTTGTGTATAGTTGAGAAATAATCTCTGCTACCTTTAAGTCTCGCTGGCTTGTAAGTCCGTAAGACCTTTTCTACGTAATCGGAAAGTCTATGAGATTTTTTCTGATATTTTTCGTAATTGAAAACGATAAAGAAATCTATGTCGTGTGTCTGCGGTAGCCACGTTCTCTTTCCGACAGAACCGCCCAACAAAATACGTGCATCAATTTTGTTCCGCTTTAGCTCTTCAGTAACTTTCTTTGATACTTCCAAAATAATGTTGTGTATTTCTTTCTCTTCAGCTTTTGTCGGCACAACAAAAGAAAGAGCTTTAGATTTGTGTGCAATAGCCATATAATTATGTAACAAAAATAGTATAAATATCAATCTATTATAATAGTTCTACCGTGCTTGTTCTTGAACTGCTGTATGGAATCAAGTGCATCTCTAACTTGCTGTAAATGCGTCTCGTGCTTGCTAACTTTATTCTGTAGCTGCAGTAATGCCCCTGGAGCATTTTCAATGCCTGAAAGTTTTTTCTCTATCGCTTCAACTTGATTCATTACATCTACTAATTTATTGATATGCAAATTAGTTTTGTTATTTATCTCTTCAAATTTGTCAACAAAAACTTGTGCGGTATCCTCAAGCTCTACCGTTGACTTTCCAATCTCCCTGTGTTTTTTCTCTATATCAACAGCTTTCTTTGACAAGTCCTTCATATAATTATTTGTCCTTGTGATTTCTCTATTTGAGCGTTTAGTATGCTCACTTGACTCATTAATTTGTTGTTCCAATTCCTTCAAAAATTTCTTATGCAAATTCTCCTGCTTTGTGTGCTGCTCGCTTAAAATCTTAATTTCTTTCCAGAGCGTCTCTACTTCAGATTCAAGTTTGTTAAGTTTAGACGTTTTAGCCATCGTATAAATTAAAAGCTAGGGGTATTAAAGTTTTCTTGCTCCCATCACTTCATATCTATTACACCAGGTAATTCTGAAGCAGCCTCAACAAATTGCTCCGGCGTTTTAAGTTTCTCGCCCTGTTTCATATTAAAATACTCGTAAAACTTCTTAGTCGGCTGAAGCCATTTACTTAAGCCAGCTTTGCTTGACTCAATATAGCCTTTTTCTATCAAAGATTTTATGTGATTATATGATTTATTTGACCTTACTCTGACAACATCGCACTGCCGTGAGCCTCCACGCCAAGCGATATATGCGAGTGTTTCTAAAACAGCTTTGTCAAACTCCGGTTCTGCAGCTTCCTTTACAATGGCGGTATGTTCATCTTTAATTCGCAGTTTCCAGGTATCACCATTGTCCACTAATTGCAGTCCAGCACCGCGTTTTTGATAATCTGCCTTCAAGGAGTTCAATGCACTTTTGACAGTTGTCGTAAAGCCAAGATTAACTTTGTGCGCAAGAGCCTGCACGCTAACTCCTTCAGGCATACAGAAAAGTATAGCTTCTAATTTAGCTTTCAACTCTTCCTGCTTACTTTCGCTTTCTTGCTGTTTTTTGATTTGGTTTTCCTTTGCCGACATTTTTCTTTCTCCCATCTTAACTTATATGATATTTATTTTTCGATTGCATTTTTGAGGTTGCGGTTAAACACTCTTCTCTTAGTTTAGCATTTGTTATCCCTATTATGCTACTTTTTCTTCTTATATTTCACTACAGATTTTGACTTTTGTTTTCCGTCTGCTTTTTTGTCTTTTTTCCGCACTCTGTTTGTTAGCTTTATGGATTTCAATTTCTTACTGCCAAGGTCTTCTTCTTTTATTATTTCCTGTGGCTTTTGAGCTTCTTCACCTTTTAATTTCTTGCTTAATTCTTCTTCGTTTACATCTACAAAAATGTTTCCGAATGGATATTCCTGCCTCAAGTCAACTTTTCCTTCATTCGCTAAATGAAGAAGTGAAATAAATGTCAATATCTTATCTTCTTTTGTTTCGGATGGGACAATTTCTGTAAAGTTTACAGTTAATTTATTTGTTTTTGCTACATAGTTTCTAAGAGTCTCAAATAGATTTTTGACTTTTGCGAACCAATCAACTTGTTTTATTTCTTGCACTGGTCTTATTACGTCTGCCCCATAATCTCTCAAACGCTTTTCGCGCCTTTGATCAACCTCAAGCGCCTGTTTAAGTGCATCTATGAGTTCGAAAACTGTAACTTTTCTCTTTCTAATACCTGGAATTCTTGGCTGTAAACCAGCTTTTGAAAAACGTCTTTCTCCTTCAACATCGAACAACGAATTCTCATCGGAATCTTCTGAAAATTCTTCGGGATTTGTCAACTGCATAAATTCTTTCATTCCCATTCTATCTGATTTCAATCTCAGTAACAAAGCTCCAGCTAAGATTATTTTGCCAGATAATCTAAAATTTGTTTCTTTTAGTCTGCTTACAATCTTCAAATATTCCTGCGCGAGTGTTGAAACTTCTATATCCCACGGATCTATTTTGCCGCTCTTGCATAAATCCATAATGATGGTTTTCCAAGTAACATCGTCTTCTTTGAAAATTAAATTATATACGTCGTCTTTGCTTTTTATTTCAACTTGTCTTGTAAAGTCTTCTGGCTCAAAGTCATCTTCATTTTTTAATACTTTTATTTTTGCCATTATATTAAACCATCAATGTGATTGCGAACATCCCTACGCAAAGTGCAAAAAAACCCATCCAAAGGGGTTTGCTCCATTGCCAGACTTTTGCTCCGTCTAACATTGCAAAAGGAATCATATTAAATATTGCTAACCAAGCATTTACCTGCGCAGTAACTATTGCTAATTGAAATCCCATAGCCGCGAATGGCAAAGCTATAGCTGTTAAAATTACATTTACGACGGGCCCAGAAATTCCTATTACACCCATATCTTTCAAATTTATATGGGATAAACTATAACCTAGTGGCGATCTTTTTCCTGAAATCATTGTTGCGCCAGGAGCGGCGAAAACAAAACCGCCTCTCGTAAATACCGCGAGTGCTACAGCCATAACTAAACCCATGGGCCATGCTCTAAATTCTGCCCAGAGTCCTTTTTTTTGTGCTACGAATTTATGTGCTAATTCGTGCAGAATAAATGCTAAGCCAACCGCTATAAGTGCATTAGTGAAGTAACTTAATTTATAACTTTCAATAAAAAAACTTCCGAAAATTGCGTCGCTGTTTAGAATCAAAGAGAAGGCAAATGCGAGCGCTATAGTTGCAAGAGCAATGTGCTTTACTTCTTCAATTGAAAAATGATATTTTGACATTTTATATTTTCATACCGATGGCATTTGACTCGCCTGTCCTCGCCATAGTAATTCCATAAATGTGGTCCGCCTCTGATATTACATTATCATTGTGGCTAATCATAATAATCTGTGCGCGGCTGCTGTATTCTTTCAAAAGTTTTCCAACTTTTTCTGAATTTACTTTATCTAAGGCGGCGTCAATTTCATCAAGCAAATAGAACGGCGCTGGTTCAAATTCCTGAATTGCTAGAATAAATGATAAGGCTACCAAAACCTTTTCACCGCCGGATAATGATGTTAGTGACATACGTTTACCTTTCAAATCTTTAACGCTTACAGAAACGCCACCCTCAAATGGATTCTCTTTGTTCTCAAGTTCAAGTGCTGCATAATTCTTATCCGCAATTTTTTCGTGTAGCATTTCAAAACTCTTTGCGACTGCGTCATAAGTTTTCATAAATGATTCTTTCTTTCTTGTTTCAACATCATCTATCATAGTCATAATATGTTGTTTCTCATCTGCGAGTTTTGATGATTTGGTTGCAAGTTCTTCATACTCTTTCTCCACAGATTCAAAAATTTCCAGTGCTCTCATATTAACATTGCCTAATTTCTGTAGCGATGCGCTGTAATTCCTAATTTCTTTTTTGGCTTCTTCAAGATTTTTAATTTCTGAAAGTATTTCTGCGCCCCTATAATCCTCAAGCTCCTCTTCTATCGCAGTAATATGCGCTTCAATCTCTGCCTTATTTATAGAAAGATTTTGTCGTTCTTTTTCTACCGCTCCAATTTGGAAGTCATATTTATGGCCATTAGCTTCTGCTTCGCGTAAATCAGTTGACAATTTAGTTTTTTTATCTGTAAGTTTTCGCAACGCTCCGTGAAACTTTTCATAGTCTTTTTCCTTAGTTTCAAGTTTCTTATCAAGCTTCACTACTAAACTTTCGGCTTCCTTTGCCTGCCTATCAAAAGTTTTCTTTTGCTTTTCTAATTCAAATAAAACTTTCTTCATACTCTCATGCTCCGGCAAAAGAGCATTTTCCAACGTAGCTGTAATAGTTGCAAGTTGGCTCTCAATCTGATTTCTTTCTTCTGTCAAGCTGGCAAGTTCTTTGCTTTGCTCTCCAAACTGTAACTCTCGTAATCTCGTTCTAATAGAATTGCGCTCTTCAACTTTGTCTTCTATCGCTCTGTCTAAATTGTTTAACTCTTTTTCTAATCTTTTCACGTTTGAATCTAATAAAGAAATCTTATCTTCGTGTTTTTTGTTTGTAGAATTTAATTCGTTAATCAGTTTAATCTTGCCTTCTGCTGATCGACCATCGCCAAGTTCCGCCTTCTGAGTGCGCAAAGCTGTTACTTGCGAATCTAACTCTAAGCGCTTTCTCTCTGATTCTTCAATTTCGGATTTTATACTTTGCAAATCCGATTCAAGCTTTACCAATACGCCTTGCGCTCTCGTATCTTCAAACTCCAATCCTGTGGATTTTGGCCGGTAACCGCCAGTAATAGCACCACTCCTATCAAATATATCTCCGTCCAAAGTAACCATTCTATACTTTGTTCCGAGAGATTTTGCGGTTTCTATATCTCTTACAATTATGGTGCTACCAAAGACATACTGAAATACTTTCTTGTACTTAGACTGTGAGTTAATTAAATCTGATGCTAATCCCAAAACATTTTTGTCGTTAAAAATTGAATTTGGAATTGCGTTTGAATCTGATTCTTTAATCTTATCCATAGGCAAGAAAGTTGCGATACCGGCTTTTGCACTTTTCAAATCCTGCAGACACCTTATTGCTGTACTTGTATTTTCAACAACAACATTTTTCAGCCTCGCGCCCGCTGCAACTCTTAGTGCAACAGAATATTCTTGGTCAACTTGTCCAAGTTCAGCAACAGTTCCGTGTACGCCTTTGTTCTTACTTCGCTTCAAAAGACCAATTGCTTTATCCTGTAGCAAAACTTCGTGAGCGCCCGAGCGGATTCTCACACTTGCTGCTTCAGATTCTTTCTTAATCAAATCTTTTCTCAAATTACCAATATTTAATGCGAGTTTAGAATCCTCATTTGCTAATTTGCTAATCTCTTTAATTAAGTTATCATAACTTATCTTACCTTTCTTAGATGTTCCTGACGTATCTAAATCTGAAAGCCTGTCATTTGTAGATTGTATTTGACTTTCCAAAATTTTAATGTCTGACAGCAATTCGTGGCGCTCTTCGTTTAACTTCTGCCTTTGCGCAGTTATATTTCCTATATCATCTTCAAGTACGCCTGCTTTTTCTTCCAGTTTTTTCAAATCAGTTTCTTCAACTTTTTTCTTGAATGAACCCAATTTCCTGACGAGTTCTTTATTTCTTTTTTCTAAATCAGTTTTTTCGTTCTGCTTTTCTTCAACTTTTTCCTGAATATTAATTATATTTTTATCCAAATCAGTTTTTCTAACATCAATTCTCTCTATCTCGTTAAGCGAGCCGGCAATCAAATTTCGTGATTTCTCAGCCTCAAGTCTAAGAGCTTCCATTTCTTTCTGGAGCTGCGAAAGTTCTGGTCCGCCTTTATCTTCTATTTGCTTTTCTAATTCTGTTATTTCTTCATTTAAATCATAAATCTTTTTCTTGGAAATTTGTATTTCTAATTTCAAATTTTCTATCTCATTATCTTTGCTGTCTACTTCTTCCAGAACCTTTTCTTTTTTTTGCAGAGCGTAATTCTTTCTGATTGTTACTTCTGTCGCCTGTGCTGATTTAAGTTGCTTTTCTGCGTCCCTAAATTTTAATGCATCTGCTTTTTCCTTTTCCAAATTTTTCATATACGCTTCTTTTTCAGATAGTATAATGCTAACTTCCTTCAACCTCTCGTCAACTTTTGCAAGTTCTTGTAAAGCTTGATTTTTTCTGCTTTCGTAAAAACTAATTCCTGCTACTTCCTCTATTACGTGCCTTTTCTGAAGAGGTTTCATATCAACAAATCGCGCGATATCGCCCTGCATAATTATGTTGTGTCCATCAGGAAAAATCTTTGCAGTTGAAAGAAGTTCAAGCGCCTGTTGTCGCGTAACATTCTTGCCATTTATCTTATACTGCGTCTGTCCGCTCTTTTTGATTTTTCTTTTCAGCTCTACTTCTTTAGTTTCATAAGGAAATACTTTAGAATTATTGTCAAGAACTAAAACTACTTCTCCTTCAGATGCTACATTAGTTTTTCTCCTGAAAAGAAGCTCTGCGAAATTATCTGCTCTCAAATCTTTGGAGCTCATTCTTCCCAAAACAAAGCAAAGAGAGTCTAAGATATTAGATTTTCCCGAACCATTTGGTCCGACGCATACATTCATACCATTGCTTAACTGAATATCAGTTTTACGATTAAAGGATTTAAAACCACGCAGTTGCAATTGTTTTATGTACGTAATGGGCATTTAATTTTAGGGTATCTGGACACTTATAAACATAGCGTTTCTGTATAATATCTATGGTGAAAGCCTCTCTGGATCCCTTGGAAAAAGAACTGCTTCCCGTATGTTGTCCAAATTCAACAAATTTTTAACTAGTCTATCTATGCCTAAACCAAAACCACCGTGTGCCGGAATTCCGAACTTAAAAGTATTCAAATAATCTTCAAAATCATTTAATTTCAGGCCTTTGCCTTTTATCTGACTGGTTAATTTTTCGTAATTGTGCTCTCGTTGGCCACCAGATGCTAACTCTTCACCGTTGTATTCAAAATCAAATGCGCGGCTGAATGTCTTACCGTCTTTCATAATATAAAATGGCTTTATTACGTAAGGAAATTTTGTTATGAAATAAGCTTTTGTTTTGTATTTCTTTTCAACTAATTCTCCGAGTTTCTTTTCGTCTTCAGTTCCAATATCTTCGCCTACTTTTAGTTTTATTCCTTCTTTAGCGAGCATCTTTAGCGCATCAGCATAAGTTACTCTTGGGAATGGAACTTTGGGAAGTTCTATGTTTAATTTCAAAATTTGCAATTCTTTTTTGTTATGTGTGTTTAATTTAGTCGTCGTATAGATAAACAAATCTTCTATAAGTTTCATAATATCATTTTCGTCTTTAATAAACGCCATTTCAAAATCAAAGTGCGTAAATTCTGCAAGATGGCGGGCTGTGTGAGAATTTTCTGCGCGGAATGTTGGACCTATTTCGTAAACTTTATCCAAACCAGCGGCTAAGAGCATTTGTTTGTATAACTGCTGGCTCTGACTCAAATATGCTTTTTTACCATAATAATCTAACGAGAATAATGTCGCTCCGCCTTCAGCCCCGCTACCAACTAATTTTGGGGTTTGCATTTCTATGAAATTATTTTGCTGCAAATATTCTCTAATATAATAGTTAATTGCTGAGCGGAGTTTGAAAATTGCGGTGCGTTTTGTATCTCTTAAATCCAAAACTCGCCAGTTGAGACGCTTGCTCAAGTCTGTTGGAATTTTACCAGACATATCTATTGGTAAATTTGGATCTGCTTTTGACAGAATTTCAAACTTTTGTAATTCTATTTCATTTCCACCTACTTTGAGTTTTGATTTTCTAACTTTTCCTTTTACCTGAATTACAGATTCGTGTGTCAAATCCCTTAACGATGTTATTAATTTCTTATCGGATGTAACTAATTGTACATCTCCTTCCCTATCTCTTAGTCTAACAAATGCGATTTTTCCCAGAAGTTTTATAGCGGATGCCCAGCCAGCGAGTTCAACAGAGCTTCCTACTTTAGCTTTTTGTACCTCGCTACTATATATCCGTTCCATAGTTTTATCATAGATGTGCCTTTATTAAAAGTTTTAGAATACGGATACTAGACAAGATTTAAATACTTACAGACAATTTTTCGTGTATGGTTAAGCGCAAGACACGTTCAAAAGGCGAAGCCAATGAACGCAAGACGTTTGTTGTTGTAACAATAATATCAATAGTATCTATTGTTGGACTACTTGGTTTATTCAGAAGCGGCTCTCCAGCACTTACTGGCAGCACAACAGCTACGCAAGTATTATCTGGAATATCATCTGACTACTTCATGACATCATTACTAGTATTAGTTGGAATAGGTCTTGCTGGCTTGTATATGCAAAAAGAAAAGTTGTTTTAAATTTAATCTTTAAAATCTAATTTTTGCTGAGCTTTGTTGCTCTTTAATTTCTTTATGTTGCCCCAGCTATGCCGTATGAATTTTGACAATTCGTTTTCCCAGTGCGCCTCAACAAACTTTTGTGTTACTGGATCTGCCGAATAGCCTGATCCAAAATCTAATTTAACTTCTTTTTTTATCTTTTCAATTTCGGCGTCTCTTGTAACTTTTGCTAAAATACTTGCAGCTCCGGCTTCTCTGTGATTTACATCTGCTTTATGTTCTGCGTGTATATCTCGTGGTATAAAATCAAGATGGTCGCGTATATATTTTGCAAATGTTTTTGCATCTGGTGAGGTTGGCGAATCTACATAAACTACGTCTGGTTTTAATTCGTTGATAATTTCTGCTGCCTTAATAGCTTCGAGGTGATTTAGGTTAATTCCTTTCGCCGATAGATCATCAATTTCGTCGGCAGGTACAATAATTATTTTGTAACTATGCGCCACCTTTATTATTTTGCTAAATAATTCATTTCTTTTTTTTTCTGGAACTAATTTAGAATCTCTAACGTTTAGAGTAACAAGCTCTGGCAGATCTTTCTCATCAAAACAAGCTCCAGCTATAACTAATGGCCCTATTACAGGTCCTCTGCCAGCTTCATCAATACCACATATTTTCATAATCGCAATAGCGGGAGTTGGATTTGAACCAACGACCTTCGGGTTTCTCCTGCTAATCTCATAAGAGATTTATTATATGAGCCCGACGAGCACTCCAAGCTGCTCTACCCCGCTGTAATATAAAAGTTCAGAAAACGATTTATAAGTCTTGTCACGACAAGATTGGCACCAATAAATAGAATCGCTGCGAAGCAGACTATTTCTTAGCCTCATTCATTTTTGCTTTTGCTTTTATAATTTGCTTTATCTCTGCAGATGGTACTTTTTGGTCAAACTTGATTTGTATGGTTTTTTTCCCGGTTTTGTAACCTTTTTTTTCAAGCATTTTGCGGTCTTTACTTTGGAGATCTGACCCACCGCAGCCAAAACTAACGTGATTCTTGTATACGGTATATCCTCCAAGAGCGCCGTGATATCTGTAAAATGGTACACCCCAGCTTATTCTTTCATCTACGTTTAGAATAGTTAATTTTATTATTCTCTGGAGTTCTTTTAGTATTGGACGAGCTTCTCTGCTTGAATTGGCAATGTAAGAATCAACGTCTTTTGATGTCATTAACATAGCTAGTGTGATAGTTGAAGCTATTAAAATTATTCACCGATATGCTTAATCGTAATAGAGCTTATGCCTCTATTATATTCTTCTGCTTTTTTAGTTAGCTTGCCTCTTGTCAAGAATAAAACTGGCATCTTTTTATCTACGCCAGAATTATAAGCTAAATTCAAGTCGGCATCGTTAATTGTTTTTTTATCTCTAACGACTGCTAACATTTTCATAGGTCCGACAGCTGAGTCTAGTTCAACAATTATTTCCGCATCCTTGCCTTTTCTTAGCATCTCTTTAGAAAGTATATTACCACCAATTCCAGTTAAATATCCAATTGCCTGTATTACACAATTGCCTTCGCCGACTGCGCCCTTTGATTTGGATTTCACTGTATATTTCCCTTGCTTAGCCGAAACGACAGATGGTTTTTCTGTCAAATCTCTCTGTATTAATTTTGCTCTTGGTATTTCTTCAATATCTTCTGCTAAGTCTTCAATACTATTTTCAATAATTTCGGCTGCGACTTTGCTTTTAAGTTTGGATAAAATTTCACCGCCGACAGCAACCGGTTTTTCCACGAATAAACTCCTAACATCTTCAACTGTTATTGGTAAGACTGCGTTCATTCTCCTATCTCGCACTTCTCTTGACTCTATATCTTGTAATCTTTGCATAAATTGTTCCTGCTTTACCTGCAAATTTTTGTTTTGCTCTGGCGGACTATATTTAGATTGTGCGGGAGCTACTGACGGCGCGGGCGCATATGTAGCTGGAGTAACTTCAACTTTGTTCTTAGGAAAAGTTTGTAGTTTTGCACTTGCTGAAGATTCTTGACCCGGTATGAAATACAAAAATTCGTTGCCGACTCTTTCCTGTGTAATTCTTACTTGATTAGCTTCAACCATTTGCGACAAAAATGCCTTAGCAATAAAACTATCAACGCCTAACCTCTTAGCTAGTTCAACGGGTAGAAGTGGTCCGCTTTTTCTAAATACATCTGTAATCTGTTCTGGCGTAATCTTAGGAAAGGTCATGTACAAATCTGCAGGAAAATACTAATAAGACTTTGTATGTCGGAATAGACAATTAAACTACGTTTTCGCAAATCATAAGATTAGCAACTCTATTATACATGGCGGGGGTAAATCTTGTATCAACAACTTCAATTGTCAAACCACCAATTGAAACTGGCTTATCTGTAGTTATAATTGTTGTAACATCTGTTACGCTAAGAAGTATGGTGCCGGCGGATATTACATCGGTAAGGTGAACTGGCTTACCAAAAACAATTTTTCCTTGTCCCGCTACCAGTGAAATTGGCTTGCACGCGTGAGTACTAGTTGTTATTGCGTCTCCCGACAAATAACTTGTCTGAAAGCCTATAATTAAAACTGCTAACAATAACACTGCACCCAATACCCAATTAACTTTCATTAGTAAATATGTGGTCTTCATCCACATAACCTCTCAATGCATCTGCGAGTTTTGTTCCACCCATTGCTTCTGGCAGTATTATATAATTCGCACCAGCTCTCTTAAACTTAGGAATTAGTTTTGAATCTGATACTCTTGCAGCTATCTTTGTACTATCATTTAGTTCCTTTGCTGTCAAAACAGCAAGCAAATTTTGGCCGTCATCGCCAACAGCCACAGCTATACCTTGCGCATTTTCTATTCCGGCTTTTGTCAACGTAGCTTCGTCAAGAGTTTCTGCTTCAATAACATAATAGCCTTCTTCTTTTAATTTTGCGATAACATCTTTATTTTTTTCAACAAATACGACTTCTTCACCAGCTTTTTTTAACCTGTTTCCTATTGGTTTTCCAACTCTACCAGCTCCGCAGACGATATAATGTCCGCGCAACGCCCTAATGTGTTTCATTTCTCTTACCTCCTTGAAATAATCGCCAAATTTTCCTTCGACGACAAGTCCGATTGTCGTCCACATAGCGAACCAAATTATTATTGCGCCGAAGAACTTCATTACTAAGCCCCAAGTTCCCAGTGTTGGATCCGCTGTATGATCTCCTCCTTTTCCAGAGCCTACAAGTGTTGATACCGTCAAAACTGCAGCGCCGGTTGGCGTCATATGTAAAAACGCTATAGCGCTCAATGCGCCTATAACCATAATAGCTATTACTAAAATGGCTAGCGTTCTTATCTGTCCTAAAAACTCTCTAGTATTTGAGACTTTCGGAAGCATATTTGAAAATTCAATCCATACTATATATAATTAGTCCCGCTGGTTGGGTCTTTGATTAATATTAGTTTGAATCATATTTTCAATCTGTCCAGCAATTTGCTCCGGATACCTAACACCTGGAATTTTAACAGGTCCAGCTTTTTGGAATCCGTGTATTTCTATGTGTCCGACATTTAGAAGTCTGTCAAGTGAACTTTGCTTAACTTCAACGTTTGTTAGTGTAGATAGAAACACTCCGGAGCGATTGACATTAATTAATCCATCGATGAAAAAAATCTGACCGTCAGTTATGTGCCATTTCTTGGATGCTAAATATAATTCTGTTTCCATTATCAAAATTACGCTGGCTGATGCAACCAAAAGCATAATCCATATATTTAGTTCTTGGGTAAAAAAGA
This sequence comes from Nanobdellati archaeon, assembly GCA_018304345.1. Taxonomy (GTDB): domain Archaea; phylum Nanobdellota; class Nanobdellia; order UBA10117; family UBA10117; genus JAGVWH01. The sequence goes on from JAGVWI010000004.1 coordinate 24,692, forward strand.
AAAATCCACCGTAAGCTCCCCAAAGAATTGCTGATAAAACATAATTGTCAAGGAAACCAATTCTTGATGGTCTTATTTTTAATCTTATTTTTTCTTTAGACATTATTCTTCAACGCCAAAAAAGTCTTCGCATTCGCCTTTTGACAAACCAATATCAACACATTCCTTCTTCACAGTCGCGTCATCGTGACCATCGATATGATAAGGCAAACCGTCATCTGTTATTTCTGTGTCCCCGACTTGTTCTGCTGTTTCATCTGATGTTTGTGGTTCTTCAACTTCTTGCGGTATTATTACTGGCAATGGTATTCCTAATTCTCCAATTGTTTGTGGTTCTTCGGTTTCGGTTGTTGATGTTCCAGAACTTAATCCCTCTCCAACATTTATTCCATCTCCTCTCGCATATGTTGTTACGCCTTCTAGTTCTACTTTTCCTGATTCCAAAACCTTGATGACTCCAGAGAATGGTCCAAATTCAAAGGCTTCTGCAATTAAATTAAACATAACTTTTCCGCCGTTGAAGCTTGCACTTCCAGTCATATCAGAACCAGAGAATGCTGGCAAATTAGCGCCCGTTAGGGTTACAGATTTTACTTCTAGACTGTGTGCAACTAAAGCTGTTGTCTTTGCGCTCGCCTGTCCAATTCCATTGACATAGAATTTTGTTGCATCGCCGTCAAATGAAACTATTTTTGGATTGTCAGAACTTAACGAAAATATGCCATCAAAATTTAATATTCTTAACTCTAAATCTTGTTCGTTAATTATATCTAGCTGATTTTTATCTATTTTCAAAACTGAATTTGGTGCGTGATAAACTAAAACTATTTCATCTATTTTTCCTTTTGCAGACATCGGCAATCTATCTAATTCAACTGCCATCTGAATGTTTTGTTCTTTGCTCAAACCAGGCAACGAAACTGAAAAGCCAGTTGGTGCACCTTGCTGCATCAGTGCGATTCCTGCTATCGCTCCAAGAACTATAACTGCTAATATTATTTTCCAGTGAAAAGATTTGTTATGCTGTCCGTTACTAATTGTAATGTCGCTCATTTTGTCGCCCATGTTAATAAGTTTTGAAGTAAATCTGGGCTTAAATAAATATCGCTCATTGCGTAGATATCGCTAATTATGATTTTATACATACTATCAGAGAAATAATAGTGCGGGGAAGAGGATTCGAACCTCCGAAGACACTAAGTCAATAGATATCTCGTAGAGACATTAGCAAAGTTGCTTTTGCTCTATCTTGAGTCTATCGCATTTGACCGCTCTGCCATCCCCGCATCAGTAAAACTAATGCATCAGCCTAATCTGTGGATTAGTCAACCTTGCTTCGGCAAAGTCAGCCTAATCTGTGGATTAGTCAATCTTATTGCTATAAGACCAGCTAAAAACTTTATCTACGATCCCATCCACGTCAAGGATGTGTCATACCGGGCTAGACCATGGGCCCTTACTCGTAGACTTCTAAAATCTGCTTTTTTAAATCTACTTTCTAAAAGTGTCAAGGAGATTGTCCACTCTTTTTGTGACAGCATTCCTAACAACTATGCCACCGAATACAAAGCCAGCTACAAGTAGCATCATTCCAATAGCCTTGTAAATAAGTAGTCCATAAACCAAACTAGCCCTTAGTGAAGTGCCAAATGCATTTACTAAAAAACCAGATATTACTGTTACCTCTATCGCGTCAGACGGCGTAGGTATTATTATGTAAATACCTAAAAATGCTAAAGCCAAAGCGACTGTAGCAAGCAAATCTAATCTTACGCGAGGAGTATAGTGGAACCGCCTGTAAACTATATGTGTATCATTATCAGAATGCGGAGTTTTGTATTTGCGCTTCATGGGACTTTTTACATTTCATGGGGGTTTTTAATTACTTAAACTATTTAAATATATTACTTATAATAGATATATGGTTGAAAAAATACAAAAATATGGCTATTTGCAAGTAAATTACTATGATGCTCTTGTAAAAAATATTAAACACATTTCCAGAAATATCCAAGATTGCGGTGCTGACGTAGATGATTTGAACAAACTGCACAAAGATAAACAAAAAGAGATGGCTACTGCTAGAAAATTTCTGTCTGAAATAAAACAAGATTTGTCAGACCTGAATGGCTTTTTTATGAAGGATTTGCTTGCCGCAGAAAAACAGCAGCAGCAAATAAGTGTTAACAATTCTAATATAAAAACTACCTCTCAAACTACTAAAAAAGGCAAACAGCTTCGGGCAGAAAGGGAAGCTCTTGCTAATCTGCATAAAAATATCACAGACATAAAACAGCGGTTAAATGAATTGTAGCGTAACTAGTTTATAGTTCTTCTGTTGTATCTAGCTTAGAATCTACTTCGGCTGCTTTTTCCTGTACCTCGCGCAAAAGTGCATTCCAACCGGCGACTATTTCGGCTTCCTTAGTCTTAATTTGCGAAATTCTATCTAGTGCATTTTTCAGCTGTTCAATCTTACCTTGCATATCTTCTATAGTTCCCATAATATCTTTATACTTCTTGATGTTTATAAAAACAGTTGACTTCGTCCCCAATGTCGTTATGGGTTTCAGATTTCTTACTGTCTTAGCTACTGGATCTGGAGTAGTTCTTGAAAGCATCGGATAAGCTGGTAGTTCTTCTTCAGTTGTAAGTTTTGGTAACTCTGGCAACTTTGGTAAACTCCTTTCGCCTCCGAATACCTTAGCTTTCTTTTGCAAAAAGTCCATATGTAATCAAACATAGTTTAGCTTTTATATATAGTTTACTTACGCATAGGAATGAGGCTTTGTCTGCTTCTTTTAACACTGTTATTTATCCCAATTGTAGCTGCTGATGACTTGAATTTTACTATAAAGACAGACGGCGAATTTAATCTTAGCGAAACTAGTGACTATGATTTATTTATAAAAAATCTAAATGGAACCGCAGAGGAGAATATTGAAATTACTATATCTTACTGGATATCTGACTTGTCTGATAACGTCGTTACCGGCTACCCTAAAAATACAAGTGCGGAATTAAAGTCGCAGAAAACTATATTTCGGCAGTGGACGCCAAAAACTCCAGGCGATTTCAAAGTCTGCGGTAAAATAAGTTACACTACAACCCAAGATGACAACGAAAACAATAATGAATACTGCACACAAGTTTTTGTAGCTGGAGAGCTGCCGGTTGAGGAAAATACTACTTCGGAGCCGTCAGAAGATGAAGTTGTAACTCAGGTAGGGGTTTTAGAAGAAGACTCTGTATCTGAAAATAACACAGCGCAAACGCCTAAAAGTAATACTAATACTACGTCTAACACTAAACCTTTGACGCTGCAAAAAGCATCTGAATTAACGAAACCACAAATAATGTTTCGGGAAAAATCCGATGCGATCAAAACTGCGCTTTTGATATTTGCAATTGCATCAACGATAGTTATAGTTAGTCTGTTAATCAAAACCTATAGAGGTTCAGATAAGCCTTCCCTTCGTTGAAATAAGCCCAGCCCAAATTCCAAAGCTCGCCTTCCATATTTTGTATAGTTCCCTTATACAAATATTTCTCATAAAAAGTTTTGAAGAATTTTATAAGAGGTGTAGATTCCCATGCGTCTTCTCTGTCTAATGTTAAATCAACGGTAACGTAAATTTCAATGTTTCCTTGCTGTCTTGTTTTCTTTTCGCCATCCACATCTACGCTAATGTCCTTAACACTTATGATAAATGTCGTACTTATCGTGTATTTAGAATATTCATCAACTTCTTTTACAGCAGACCACTCTATTTCAAATTCCCTATTTTCGCCTTTGTGCTTTTCCTTGTACTTTTTTTCCTGCAAAGAGAAGCCTCTGGCAGTAAGCCAGTCGTGCATATGTGTGTACAAAGCTTCTAAATCAAATACACCATTAAATTTTATTTTCTGGTTATTCAAGAGTGTCCTTGTGGTTGACATATTTTTGACATATATTAGTTGAATAAAAACCTTGTTATACGCTGAATTTTAGAGGTTTTACATACCCATCGGCATATTTTGAGACATTTGCGGACTACCAGCGCCTCTGTGCATCTTGCTTGCAGATATAATATCATCAATTCGTAACAGCATAATTGCAGCTTCGGTTGCAGACTGAATTGCCTGTGTTTTGATTTTTAACGGTTCAATTACACCAATTGCTATCATATCTTTTGAGCCTCCGGTTTCAACATCAATTCCAGAGTTTATTTCTCCAGCATCGTGTCTTGCCTTCAAATTCGTAATAACATTAATTGGATCCAAGCCAGAGTTTTCTGCCAAAGTAACTGGAACTATTTCCAAAGAATCAGCGAAGGCTTGAACTGCTAATTGAACTCTACCCGATAGTTGTTCAGCAAATGCGCGCAATCTCTTTGACAGTTCAATTTCAATTGCACCACCGCCAGCTACATATTTTCCAACAGTTATCGCTGCGGATATATCGCCGATAGCATCCGTCATAGCTCGTTCTACTTCTGTTACAACGTGCTTTGTTCCGCCTCGTAAAATTATTGAAACCGCTTTAGGATTTTTGCAGTCTTCTACGAATGTCATTTCTTCTTTATGCAGTTTTCTCTCTTCGACCAAACCCGCATATCCTAAATCATTTTGTGTCAAATCATTAATGTTGGCAACAACTTTTGCGTCGGTAGCTTTTGCTAATGCAAATATATCTGATTCCTTAACTCTGCGTAATGCGTAGATTCCTTTTTTTGCTAAGTAGTGCTGTGCCATATCATCAATACCTTTCTGACAAAATACAACATTTGCACCACTGCTGATTATTTTTTCTACCATATCTTTTAATGCGCGCTCTTCGTGTTCCAAAAAAGCTTGTAATTGTCTTGGATCGGTCAATTGTATTTTTGCTTCGGTGCCTGTTTCTTTAGCTTCAATAGCACACTCCAGTAAAGCTATTTTAGCGCTCTTTACTAAACGTGGCATTCCGGTATGAACTCGCTCTTTGTCTAAAACTATTCCATTAACTAGTTGAGATGCTGTTATTCCGGCGCCTTCTTTCTTTTCTATTTTGATATTTTCTGTATCAATGATATATGAGTTTTCGGTTTTCTCCATAACTTTCAGAACTGCTTCAACGGCGATGTGTGCGAGTTTATCTCTCGCCATCTCAACATTTTTTCCAGTCATAGCAGTTATAGCTATATTTGTTAATGCGGTAACGTCATCTGGCGTTACATTCTTGCCAAGCTTTGGTAATATTTCCTGCGCCTTTTCAGCCGCTAACTTGTAGCCGTTTGCAATTACCGTTGGATGAATATTTTTATCCAATAATTCTTCAGCATTTTTCAGAAGTTCTCCGCCAATTATTACGGCTGAAGTTGTGCCGTCGCCAATTTCGCTTTCCTGAACTTTGGCAATTTCAAGCATCATCTTTGCTGCTGGATGCTCAATGTCCATTTCATCTAAAATTGTAACTCCGTCATTAGTTATTACAACATCACCCATTGCATCAACGAGCATTTTATCCATACCTTTCGGACCAAGTGTTGTTCTAACTGTTTCGGCAGCAGCTCTGGCAGCCGCTATATTTGCCCTTTGAGCAGACTTACCAGTATTGCGCGAAGATCCTTCTGGAAGAATGAATATTGGCTGCATATTTTGATTCATCTTGCGAACCTCTGTGAAGCGAGATTAGCAAATTTGCATTTCTTCATATAAATTTGATTCATAGGAGCCAGACATCCTGTAAAGTCTTAAAAGTCTTATTGTGTTGTAAATATCTATCTTGTAAACTTCCTGGCGAATAATAAAAATGCGGTATGACCTAGCGAATTGTGTTCTGGTCTCGCAATTTCTCCTTCTATCTTCCAATCGCGTTCCAATACCTCCAGAACTTTAACTAATTTAAATTTTGAGTTTGATAACTCGTTAACAAATTTTACAACTTGGGTAATTTGCGGCATATATACAACCAAAAAACCACCTTGCTTCAATGCTTTTTCTGCTACCGGAATAGCTTGCCACGAGTCTTTGAAATCAAGAGTTATAACATCAACTTTCTTTTCAGAAATCCCGGCAAGCAAATCTTTAGTTTTCAGCTTAACATTTGTCAAGCCTAATTTTTCATAATTTTTTCTTGCAATTTCGGCGAACTCTTTGCGTGTCTCGTAAGTTATTACCTTACCATTTGGAGCCACAATGTACGCTAAATAGGATGACAGCCAGCCGCTTCCTGCACCAGCATCAACAACTTTATCTCCTGATTTCAAACCCGTATAGAATATTATAGCGGCCATATCTTTTGGCAAAATAACCTGTGGACCTCTTTTGAATTTCTTAATTGCATCTTGAAAGTTTTCCATAATATAATACATTATACGTAACATTTAAAACTTATTCAACTTGGCTTATGTTATGAATCTTAGCTATATCGGTACTTTTTGGGACAAGCACTATAAAAAATTGCTATGGGTAACTATAATTATGCTGATAATCTTCGGCGGAGTTTTGGGGTATTCAAAATATACAACAAATGAATTCATACAAAAAGATTTTTCCTTGGATGGTGGTTTACTTATAACAGTACAAGCCGAACCAACACTATCTGCAGCGGATTTAGAAACTGAATTGCAACAAACATTAGGTGGTAGTATACACGTTATAGAGCTTAGAAGTATTTCGAGCGGCGGAAGCAACGGATATATCGTAGAATTAGAGAGTTTTGATAACGACGCTGCACTGTCTGCTATAAGTTCGGCTCTCGGAATTACACTACAAGATAATTATACCATTGAAGAAGTTAGCAGTGAACTTGGACAAAGTTTTCTGCAAAGCACCATTAAAGCTATTTTAGTAGCTTTCATAGTTATGTCTATTGTAGTTTTCGTTTATTTCCGCGAATTCATTCCATCAATGGCGGTAATACTCGCTGGTTTTTCTAATTTAATTGGAACTCTCGCAATAATGAATTTACTTGGAATGCAATTATCTACTGCGGCGGTTGCAGCGCTATTAATGGTACTTGGTTATTCTGTTGATACAGATATTTTACTTTCTACAAAAGTTCTGAAACATACTAATGAGCCTCTAAAAGAGCGGGTTTATTCATCAATGAAAACGGGATTAACTATGCAAATAACAGCCATAATAGCACTAGCAGTTTTGTATGCGCTTACTCCAGCACTTCTACTAAAACAAATTGCAGCTATACTAATTATTGGTTTACTAATGGATATACCAAATACCTGGATACAAAATGCGGGTATAATGCGCATCTATGTAGAGAGCAAAATAGGTGGCACAAAATGAAAGTTTCGTTTGAGAAAGCAAAAGAAATTTTGACATCTTGGCGTGTTTTACTTCTAATTATAATCATAATACTTTCATTTGTTGCGATTAAGCCGCATTTTGAAACGCAAGGTGTAATGATAACTTCAGTCGCGACCAACAGTAGCGCCCAAATAAATGGCGTAATGTCAAATACTATTTTGTATAACATCAATGGCGAGACGGTAAACAGCGTAAACGAATATTCTGTAGCCATATCTAAATTGTTGCCAGAAAATACAGTAAGATTCGGAACAGATAAGGGTGCATTTAGTTTCATTGTAAAACTAAATAATGTTGGGGAAAAAGACATAGGAATAAGTGTTGAAGAAGTTCCAGAATCAAATTTAAAATTAGGCATAGACTTAGTTGGTGGAGTGCGAGTTCTTTTAGAGCCAAATGAAAAGCTTTCGGTGCAGGAATTTCAAGACGTTGTTGATATTACACAAAAACGTTTGAATGTATTTGGATTAAGCGACATAAGCGTCAAGCAGGTAAATGATTTAGAGGGTAACTCTTTCGTGCTTGTAGAGCTTGCTGGCGCATCAAGCAAAAATATCGTTGAAACAATTGTACAGCAAGGTGTATTTGAAGCGAGAATAAGCAATGAAACTGTTTTCGCGGGTGGCTCTGACATAACTTCAGTTTGCAGATCTGCAGACTGCGCTGGCGTACGAAGCTGTGGGCAAGTACAAGACGGCAGTTATGCTTGTACATTTAATTTCAGAGTTGACATAACGCCTGAAGCTGCGAAGAGGCACTCTGATATAACTGAAAAGTTAGGCACACAATTTGTTGGCGGACAGGAATATTTGACGGAAAAACTTGATTTATATTTAGACGATAAACTCGTAGATAGTTTATTGATTTCTTCTAGTTTGAAGGGTCAAGAATCAACCAGCTTCACAATAAGTGGCCCTGGCAACGGAAATAGTCAAGATGCAGCGCAAATTGATGCTCTGAATAATATGAAAACTTTGCAAACTGTATTGATTACAGGTTCATTGCCTGTAAAATTAAACATAGTAAAAACTGATTTCGTTTCTGGAGAATTAGGTGAGAAATTTTTCAACACAGCCATAACTGCAATTCTAATTGCTATTGCTGCGGTTGGAGCAATATTATTCGTTAGATACAGAAAAATAAAGATCGCACTTCCAATACTTCTAACTGGTTTGAGCGAAGTTGTCATAATCCTTGGTGTTGCCGCTGCAATCAAATGGAATTTAGATCTCGCAGCACTTGCTGGAATCTTAGCGGCGGTTGGTACTGGCGTAGATTCGCAAATCGTTATTACAGATGAGGTTCTTAGTGGCGGCAAAACTATCGCTACTTGGAAAGAACGCGTAGGAAGAGCCTTCTTCATAATTTTCGGATCTTATGCAACTGTTGTGGCCGCTATGCTACCGCTATGGTTTATGGGTGCTGGCTTATTGAAGGGCTTTGCTATCGTAACAATACTTGGTGTAAGCATTGGTGTATTTATAACGCGGCCAGCTTATGCGAAAATAATAGAAGTTCTATTAAAGTAAAGTTGTATGGTGCTTAACACAGTCTGTCAATATTTCCATCTCTGATTTGAAGCAAAGCTTATAATATAGTTCAGCCGAGTAGATTTAAGGCCACTATATGGTGTTAGAAAGTATTATTCCAGGCACAACAGCGGAGAGAAAACCGTGGGAAATGCTCCCAATAGCATTTTTGTACGCAACTGCAGCTATATTTTTGTCGCAATGGATTTTCCCAGCATACGCAGCCATAGTCGCTGTTTTTCTTACGACCATAGCGAGTCTGCCTTTAATGATAAACGTTATTGATATAGAGAAAACTAAGGAAAAAGGCCTGCACAATTACTTAAAAGATATGTTCGTATCTTTATTTGACAGCAAAAAAAACAAAGATAAAATTTTGGAATTCTTTGTGTTTATGTTTCTTGGATTAACATTAGCCACAACATTTTGGTTTATCGTTTTACCTCAAGATTTAGCACAAAATTTATTTTACATACAAATTAATACGATAAGGGACATAAATCTAAACTTATCTGGCAGCTCATTTATCCAAAGCTACTTTAGTAAAATAATGCTAAACAATGTAAAAGTTATGGTATTCACATTATTATTTTCATTAATATATGGCGCTGGTGCGATATTCATCTTAACTTGGAACGCATCAGTAATAGGTGTTGCAATTGGAAGTTCAATCAAAAATGCAGCAATTCATTACACTACAGAAGGTGGACTCGGAAATATAGCTGGCTACTCTACAGCTATTACTATCGGTCTATCCCGCTACCTCATACACGGTATACCTGAAATACTAGCATACTTTGTGGCTGCGCTGGCTGGTGGAATGATTTCTCTCGCCATCATAAAACGCGAATACGAAAATCCGCAGTTTGGCGAATCTCTAAAACACATAATTGGATTACTAGGACTTGCAATCGTGCTGCTTTTAGTTGGAGCACTAATAGAAGTAAATATATCACCTCTAATTCCGCTACAGAGATAATATTATATGGCTTACTGATATCGCTTTTATATGACTGAAAATAAAGTTACTCTTTCTAAATATGATTTAGCATTCATAGGTATATTTATTTTTGCGATTGCTGTTAGATTATATTTCTTCTACGTGACTCAGAATCAAACTCTTTGGTGGGACGGTGCAGAATATATGAATATGGCGAAAAATTTCGTGGGCACATATAATGCAGAATGGTGGCCTGGTCGTCCAATACTTATGCCGTTGCTTTGGGCAGGAATGCTTAAACTCGGATTTGGAGAAACTGCACTGAAATTCTTGGTAACAATTTTTTCAGTGGTTGGAATACTTTTCACTTATCTTACCATTAAGAATATGTATGACAAACGTACAGCCGTTGTAACAACAGCTTTGCTTTCTGCGTTTTGGCTACATTTGTTTTACTCGGCAAGAATGCTTGTTGATGTTCCCTCACTTACTATGTGGACCATAATAATTTACTTCTTCTGGAAGGCTATTGATACAAAAGATTGGAAATATTATATTCTTACTGGAATATTTGTTGCGCTCGGAACGCTAGTAAGATTTCCAATATTAATAATCGGCGTTCTGATTTTAATTTACTTGGTAGCAACAGAGCGGCACAAATTCTTGTTTGACAAAAATATATGGCTTATGGCTGGCGGCAGTTTAGCCGTAATGGTACCATATTTTATATGGGCAACATTGAAATTTGGCAGTCCATTTTATCAAATACTGTTTGGTAGTGGAGCTGCAGGACAAACATTTGGATTACCCTCGTTGCTAGCTTATTTGCGTCTATTTCCAGTTTATTTCACAACAGTTGGACTAATCTTATTCGTAATAGGGTTGTATATGTTTGTTGATACTATTCTTGGTATGGACTTACTAAACAAAATTTCTGGGGAAAACAAGCGGTTGCGAAACAACTTCTTTATTCTTTTGTGGCTACTAATTCCGTTAATTTATTTCGCTACACAAAGTAGAACAGAAGAACGTTACATAATATTCATATTCCCTGCTGCTTTTTTAATAATAACAAAGGGAATTTTCTACATAGAAACGTTGCTGAAACGAGTCCAACTAAACCTAGCGCACGCAGTTGCAGTTATCCTAATAATTGCAATTGTAATTTTACAGCTCGGGGCTGCTAATACATCTATAACGAACAGCGTAAATTCATACGCACCCATTAAGGAAGTTGGTATTTGGTTAAACGAAAATACACCAAAGGATTCAGTCATATATACTATGTCAATACCGCAAATTGAATACTACGCTGAGCGCAAGACACTAAGCTATGGTGGAACTGCAGAAGACTTTAATAAAATTATTTCTGCGGGAGGTAATTCTTACTTTATGATATCTGCATTTGAGGGTCATCCAGATTGGGTGGTGGATTACTTATCAAAAAATACTAATCTTGAATTGCTGCGAACTTATGAAGATGAAAATCAACAGCCAGTTTTAATATTATACAAAATTAAAACCTAAATCTTAATTTCAGAAGCGACAACGCGAGTTTTGGCACTATTTTCCAGTACAAAACTTGGAAATTAAATTTTGAACCGCGCATATGTGTCCATTCAATTCCCATTTCCTTTATTTTACAATTGTGTTTTTTTAAACTATAGAGCAAATTTATATCGAATGCAAAATCCGTAATTACAATATCACCTAAGATATCGTTAATAACTTCTTTTTTGAAAATCTTAGCGCCGCACTGCGTATCTCTGAATGGCAAACCAAACATAAACCGCGATAATAAATTTAATCCAGTACTTCCAAGTCGTTGCGATATTGGTCTATCTTCAACTATTACAGAATTAGGCATACGTCTTGATGCTATTATACCATCCGAATCCGCTAAATTTTCTACTAATTTTTTGAATTCTTTTGCGGATATGCTTCCATCCGAGTCTGCAAAACCAACTAAATCTCCGACTGCTAAAGCGAAGCCTTGCTTTATCGCCTTACCCTTACCAATTCGTTTCGTTGAATGTTGCCAAGCAATATTTTTGTATGTCTTCGCAAGTTCTTGCACAATTTTCAAAGTATTATCATCGCCCTCTATCATGACTAAAATTTCTGCATCTTTGAAGGTTCTAGCGTAATCCTCAAGATTACCTTTAATTCGTAATTCTTCGTTATATGCGGGCATCACAACTGATAAAACCATACACAGCGAGCTTAAACAAAAGATAAAAACCTTTGTTCGTCAAAAACCATATGAAAGATCTGACAATTATAATACCAGCATACAATGAAGAAAAAAATATCATCTATACTATAGATCGTCTTTACAATTTTTTAGAGAATAACAACATAGATTACAAAGAAATCATAATTACCGAAGACGGCTCATCAGACTCTACTGCCGAGGTTATCAGAAAAAATATACCTAACTACAAAAGTTTACGCCTGACATCGCGTGATAAAAATGTTGGCAGAGGTTTTGCATTGACTAATGCGATAAAAGATGCAAAAGGAAAATACGTATTATATATGGATGTTGATTTGGCGACAGATTTGCACCACATAAAAGATGCGGTTGCGCATTTGGAAACTGGCTCAAGCGTAGCTATTGGCAGCAGGTACTTAGCTGTCGGTACTGCAAAGAGAACACTTAAACGGGCATTTTTCAGCAAAGCGTTTAATCTTGCTACGAGACTGATGCTAAATACAAGTCTAACAGATCATCAGTGCGGATTCAAGGCTTTCAATCGCGCAGATATACTTCCACTTCTTGACAAATTGAGAGATATGCGTTGGTTTTGGGACACGGAAATAATCGTCAAAGCACAAAGAGCAGGATTAAAAGTTACGGAATTTCCAGTAGTATGGGAAGAACAGCAGGCAACAAACGTAAGAATATCTAGAGATAGCCAAAGAATGCTTTCTGGAATATTAAGACTTTGGCTGGAATTGAATTGGCCTGGTCTTAAGCGCTAAATTTATGTAGCCCATATTTTCAAAAAAATATTTTTCGTCTATCTTACAAATAGTATTTGCTAATTTCTTTAAAATTTTGGGCGGGCTTCCAATTCTCTTAAGTTTTATTTTATAACTAAAAATATAAGGAATATAATTTTCAAATAGTGCAACAAAAAAAGATGATATTTTTTTCTGTTCTATAATATCAAATTTAGAATTTATTTTTCCCGTTATTTGCTCTTCATCGTAAAGTCGTTTGTGCTCCCACGCCCATAAGCCTATCGGTATTGGTTTCAAATTCAAACTTGTTCTTATTTTGTTTATCGGATCGTAAACAAAAGGATAGTTGAGCATTGGTACAGATAAAATAAATTTTCCAGATGACTTTATTACGTCATAAATATCTACGATGCATTTGTTATCATCATTAAGATGCTCGAGAACATCCATACAAACTACATAATCAAATACGCTTTCCTTAAATGGCAAATGCTCTGCGTCCGCTAATACTATATTATTTGTAATTTTTTGCGCTTCTTTTAGTAAAATTATATCGAAATCTGTTGAAATTACATTGAATCCAGCTTCAATCATTTTCTTAGTTTGCTGTCCAGCGCCGCATCCAACATTTAGAGCCAAACCTTTCTTTTCAATCCTTAGAAATTCAAGTAGCACCGACGTTTTATTTATGTGAGTCATACACAAATCACTTGCACTTCCATCTGCCGCCTGACCGGTCATCAAACTTTCCTCGCTATGCAAACTAATGTAGATCCAAATGGTACTGGTATTTTATTTTCTATTTGTGTGAAATAAGCGGATAAAATTCCATTTAATTTTGACTCTGATACGCCTTCGTGCGGCACTCTCGCTCCAAAAAACCTTGCTCCTAGAATTATCGGAACTGAAAGTAAATTCCAGAAAAACATTTTTTCCACTTTGAAGCCAGCGTATTCCAAAATAGAACTAAGTTGTTTCCTTGAATACCTGCGCTTATGTCCGCGCACTGCATCATTTTTAGTCCACAAAAACATATAGCACGGAACACTTATGATAACCTTACCTCCGTCGTCTAAGAGCTCATGAGCTTTAATCAAAAATTCTATATCCATATCAACGTGCTCTAAAACATCTGCAAAAACAATTGTCTTTAGTTTTGGTATATCTCTAGACGTCATCTTCTCAAAACTTTTAGCAAAAATTTTCTTCTTGTCGTTAAATCTGCTCGTCAATTCGGCTGCACGTTTTTCTATATCGAGCGAATAAACATCTATATTCTTATTTACTAGTTGTTTTGTTAATATGCCTGAACCGCAACCTACATCCATAACGGGCGAGGAATCAATATACTTAATCAAAAGCTCGTTTCTTGATAATGTCCAAAAGTCATTAGTCCTTTCGAACACATCTAAATCTCCTATTAAGTCTCTCTCCATACGCTAAATCAATAAGAAATGCTTAAATTACTTTTTGCGGGGTTCATTGGATGAAAAAGGCTATAATGGGTTTGATAATTGCGAGTTCTATACTTATTACAAACCTTGCCTTTTGGCTAATAAATCAAAGCCAAATGCTGTTTACATTTCCGCTTGATGGTACTGATTGGGCAACACATATTTTTGAGCTCTGGGCGCTTGACAAATATGGCTTTCACGGACTTGTTCCCGACTGGTATAATGGCTATAAATTATTTGAATTCTATTATCCTGGCTGGAATTTATTCAGTCTGCCGTTCTTGAAAATTTCGGGGAATGTATTAATTGCTTCTTTCGTATCAATAATAGCTTTATTGATTATAATTCTTATTGGTTTGTTTCTTCTCGGTAAAACTCAAAAATTTTCTAAATTACAAATAATTGGATTTTTTGCTTTCTTTGCAGGTAATGCTCTTGCCATATCTAATTTCTTGAGAAATGGACGTGCGCCTGAACTAACAGCTTGGGCAATATTTATCCTGCTGGCTGCACTTTTGTTTTATTACAAAGATAAGAACCTTGATTACAAATTTCTTTTGTTCATACCATTATTTAGTTTCCTTATGCTGTCACATTTCGCGACAGCAATACTATTTGGAATATTTTTATTAGGTTTTTTCTTAATAAAATCTTGGAAAGAAAAATTGTATATTACTGCCTGTAGTGTAACTTCTTTGGCTTTGATTTTGTTTTGGCTCATTCCATTATTGCGTGGTTTTAGTACAACTTATGTATCAACATTAAACTACGCGGTGCGATTTTATGACAACAGCTTATTCAGTTTGGGATTAAATTTAATTTTACCTATTGCAACAATAATATTATTCACTTTGTATTGGAAACAAAAAAACTATTCTAAAGAAGAATTATTATTTTACTCTCCAATAATCGCCTTGTCCCTCTTAATTGCTATAAGATTTACGCCGCTAATACCTATACTCGACAAACTTTATCCTGGTCCGCCAGCAATATTCCTTATATTTTTCTCGCTCTTATTCCTTTTCAATTTAGAATTCAAAAGTAAATACTTACCTGCACTTTTAATTATAGGACTTGCTTTGTGTAGTATAACTATAAACCTATATAGCACGGAATTATTTCCCGGCAGAACGCAGTTTCAGCAAGAAGTTATCGATATTATTCCCCACATTGATGCTAAATACATTGTCGCTGGCGAAGGTCCTGAATTTTTAAACTGGGGAATATACACTTTTGCTTCAATATATTATAATAAACAAACACCATGGGGTGGATGGCAAACTACCGCATACACATCTGACTATCAACAACAAGTAGAAAGTACATACGACGCATTAATGTCTTCCAATTGCATTGAATTTGACAAAAAATTAGAAAAATTAAACGGAAATGAAGTTTTGGGATTAGGTCAGATGTGTCAAACACTAAGTGTTTGCGGATTTAAAGAAAAGATTTCTACCGAATCTGTCTGTCTTTATGAGATAGATATTTAAGTCTATCAAATAGTTTTGCTAATATGAAAATAATGCTCGTTTTTCCGCCATTAACTGTAAGTGAAAGGTATGCGAACAAAAATGTTGGTGATGTTGGAGGATATCTTCCTCCACTTGGATTGTTATATATGGCTGCAGTTTTAGAGCAAGCCGGCCACGAAGTTAGAGTGTTAGACTGCCCTGTAAATAAGTTTACTTCAGATGACGTCATTAAAAAAATTGGCGAATTCCGGCCAGATTGGGTTGGTATGGCTGCTGTAACCGTTCTAATAAATAGAGTTGTTGAGCTAAATGAAAAAATTCGGGAAAACTTTCCAGAAGTAAAAATATTAGTCGGCGGACCACACGCAACGATATGTCCTCAAGAAACAAGCGACAAAACTAAAGCCGATATAGTAATTACAAATGAAGTTGAAGACATTCTTTTAGATGTAATTGAAAATTACGATAAGAAATACAAAAAGAAAAAAATCGTTGAAGGCAAACCTGTTTTGAATATAGATAAATTACCTATGCCTGCGCGGCATCTAATTGATATGAAATTATATACGTCTCTACCTAATAATTACAAACGCGATCCATATGCCGTTCATATGGTAACAACACGAGGCTGCCCATATACTTGTACTTTCTGCGCAAGTGCAAATGGAATTTTCAGGCAACGCAGCGTTGAAAATGTTATAGCTGAAATAAAACATCTGCAAAAAACATACGGAACAAAAGAAATTGTATTCTGGGATGATATTTTTACTTTGAACAAACACTGGGTGCATAAATTCTGCGATGCCATAATTAGCGAAGGGCTTGATATCGCTTGGAGCTGCGAAAGCCGCCTTGATTTGATTGCCGAAGATATGGTAAAAAAAATGGCGAAGGCTGGGTGCTGGAATATGTTTTTCGGAATTGAATCTGGCAATCAGGATATTCTTGACAACATTAAAAAAAGAACTAACTTAGAGCTGATACGAAACGGTGTAAAATATGTTAAAGCTGCAGGAATAGAAGTAAGAGGTTCATTTATGCTCGGCTTGCCTGGCGAAACTCCAGAAAAAGCCCGCAATACTATAAAATTCGCGATTGAGCTTGATCCTGATTATGCTCAATTTTCTATCACAACACCTTATCCAGGAACAGAACTTTACAAAACAATAAATGAGTGGGGTATTCTAAATGAAAATTTTGATAATTTCCACAATTGGTCGCCCGTGTTCATACCAAAAGGCTATAAGAATTCTGAAGAGCTACAGGCAATGCAGCGCGAGGCCTTCAGAAGATTTTATTTAAGACCAAAATATATTATACGGCGCATATCAAAGATTCGTTCGGCTGACGATATAAAGCGGAATTTGAAGGGTGCGAGAATGGTGATGGGCTTTGCGACTTAAATTAACAACGAGTGATTTGATTATGGCTTCAAACGAAGACTTTCAAAATATAATTTCGGAATTAAAATCAACCATTGGTTTGACTAATGTCATTGAACTAACAAATCTTGATAAATTAGAATTCAGAATACTTGAAGATTCAAATAATTTTGGAGTTAGATTTGCACTTGAGCGTAAACACACTTTAGTCGTAGTTCATAATTCAGAATTTAGACCTCCACTTGGGGCTATGGTGTTACACAAAAACGGCGAGTTAATTTTCCCGCCGCTTCCATTTCCAGAAGTTGGGGCGCTGAGTGTTATTTCCAGCTCACCGTCTGTTATTTTACACAAACATATAGTTAACAGATTTAACTTAAATTTAGAAGCTGAAGAGGCAACATTAATAATTGGTTTTGATATTTAAGTTCTAATGTATACTGGTGTATCTAAAAAAGATTTTTAAGAGTTGGGGAGCGTGGTTTTATATGAATTTACTTGAACAGCGCAAAGAACAGCTGATTAAACTATTTACTTCTGGAGATTATAAAAAATTCGATCTGAAACTTATATATCCAATATTATTTTTTGGAATTATCGTACTTTCTCTATGGATCAGAACACGAAATTTAGGAATGCTTGCGGGCAAATACCTGATCGAACTTGATTCATATTTTTTCTATAGGCTTGCTAAAACCATAACAGAAACAGGAAGTCTACCTGATATAGATCCTATGCGTTATGCGCCTATTGGTTATTCAACCGCGCCGTACAAATTCTTTGCATTAACTCTAGCAAAGTTTTACGAATTTACACATTTTTTCGCTCCAAACCTAACGCAAATTGAGTGGCATATCTATTATCCTCCCGTTATTACGGCTATTAGTTTTATTTTCTTATTTTTATTGCTAAGAGAAATATTTGATTCGAAGATTGCGCTGGTTTCAACTGCATTTCTTGCAGTTATTCCAGGATACATACAAAGAACATCTGCTGGATTTGCCGACCATGAAGCTATGGCGCTACTATGGATGTTTTTATCACTTTGGCTGTTCGTTATGATGTGGAAATCTGATGATATAAAACGACTACTCATCTTCGCTGCTGCATCTGGAATTTTCGCTGCATTTATGATAATGACTTGGGGTGGATTCCGTTTCCTTACTCTCACAATTGGAATATTTTTCATAATAGTGCAATTGTTTTCTAAAATAACGCAAAAACAATTTATTGGCTATGTAGTATGGTTCATACCATTTATTACTGCGTGGAATTTCCAATTTTATCACGGCTTTTCGTTCGGAATGTTTACGAGTGTAGAAAATATGGTTATGATTTTCGGTATACTGCTTTATGTCGCAATAATTCTATTAAAGAAAACTAAAATTTATGACCTTACTCATAAATACATTCCAATAGAATTTGTTTCAGCAGTACTAGTGGCTATCGTCGGCTTGATTATTGTAATGGTTTTAGGAATAATAAATTTTGGGACGTTGATTGAGCCATTGCTTAGTATATCTGAAACAGCTACATCGTCTACGAGATTTGGATTTACAGTTTCCGAATCGCAGAATCCATTTTTTTTTGGTTCTTCTGGATGGTGGAGTAACTTTGCTTTTACAATGATATTTGGTTTTCTTGGTTCTGTTTTAATGGCATATAACTTATTCGCCGTTAAAATACAAGACGCTAAAATAATAGAAAAATTAAAACATAACAAATTGGCTTTTCTTGCTGCAACAACATATGCGAGTTTTTTCTTAGTATTTGTTTTCGCTAGGCTATCAACACAACCGGAACACCAAAAAATAGTACAATTCTTTTCTGGTACTTATCTATACGGGGTATTCTTACTACTCGGCGCCTTCATTGGAATATATTTGTATATCTACAAAACAGATAAGTCCACTGAAATTTTTACTACAGAAAAGATGTTACTACTATTAGTATTTGTATTATTTATGCTCAGCTTACTAACATCTAGAGGTCAGATAAGAATTTTGTTTATGTTCGCACCAGTTATATGCATTGCAACAGGTTATTTCGTAGTTAATGCTACGCAATTTATGATAAATGGAAACAAAATCTGGAAGATTTTAGCTGTTGTGCTAATTATTTTCACTATATTTTCATTCCAAAGTGCGACAGCGACATCTATAGAGATAAACAAATACACTGGTTCTATGATTCCAGGACAATGGGATCAGGCAATGACTTTCCTTCGTGAGCAAACACCAGAAGGTTCGGTTGTAACACACTGGTGGGATTATGGGTATATGACTCAAACTGTCGGAGAACGGCCATCTGTTACTGACGGCGGAAATGTGCGTCCGTGGAATCACGCATCAGGACGTTATTTCTTAACTGGAAAAGATGATAAAACTACACTTGAATATTTCAAAACACACGATGTGTCTTATTTCTTAATTTCAAAAGAAGAAATACCAAAATACCACGCATTTTCATTCATAGGTTCTGATGAAAATTTTGACAGGCAAAGTACAATTGGAACTTTTGTCTTAAATGACCAAAAGGAAATTCGCGACGGCGTAACTTTAATTTACACTGGTGGCTGGGGTTTAGATAAAACCTACAAGCTAAATGATATAGTTTTGACTCCAGACAACGCAGGCATATTTGCATTTTCTATAACTTTAGATAATTCAAGTGAAATACTAACGCCTTTCGCATATGTAACGCAAAATAATAAGCAATACCAAATGAGTATAAGCTGTCTTTACGTAAATAACAAGAAAATAGAATTCCCCGTAACACAGCCATATATGCCTGGCTGTTTGGTTTTAGTGCCGTATTATCAAAGTGATACGCAAGCGCTGCAAACGGGCGGCGCACTATGGTTATCTGAAAAAGTTTGGGATACAAATATGGCTAAACTTTACATATATGGTGAAGACAATCCCAACTTTGAACTGGTTTACTCTGATGCAACTCCTTTAGGATACTATCAAGGCCAGCTAATAGGTCCAATAAAAATTTGGAAAGTAAATTATCCAGATGGCATAAAAGCTGATCCAAAGTATCTAGAAGAGAGCAAGTATGGTTAGTGATTTTTTAATTTTAATTGGTATAAGTTTTGTAACAACGCTAATTATAACGCCATCAGTTATAAATTATTTAAAAAATATAAAATTACAAGTGCTTGATGTTCATAAAATTGGTGAACCCTCTGTGCCGAGATCTGGCGGCATAGCTATTCTACCTGGTATAATTGGAAGTTTGTTAGCATTAGTTTTCATTAACGTGTTTGTTAGGCAGTTAAACAGCGATATAATTTATTTGCTTGCTGCAATAATTACGCTAACGCTAATTACTTTCATAGGTTTCTTTGACGACTTGCGCATTCGTATGGATTCAAGAGGTGAAGGCGGACTCAAACAATGGCAAAAGCCATTGCTTTCTTTTCCAGCAGCAATTCCGTTGATGGCGGTCGTCGCAGGAACAACAATATTAGCTCTTCCATTTATAGGCAAAGTAAATTTCGGAATATTCTATCCATTAATTTTAGTTCCAATCGGAGTTGTTGGCGCCGCAAATATGGTCAATATGTTAGAAGGCTTAAACGGACTTGGAACAGGAATGGGAATAGTTTACACTGGCTCACTTGGGTTATTTGCATACTATCATAACGCGTATATTGCTGCAGCAATAGCATTTGCTGTATTTGGAAGTCTTATTGCATTCTGGCATTTCCATAAAACTCCTGCTAAAATACTAGCTGGAGATTCGCTTACTTACCTACTCGGTGCCACCATAGCTACGATAGCTATACTTGGTAACATAGAAAAAGCGGCGCTCATAATTTCTATTCCATTTTTTATTGAACTTGCACTAAAGATGCGCGGCGGCTTGAGACACACAACGATAGGAAAAATAAATTCATCCGGTAAACTTGAATCTAAATACGATAAAATTTATTCACTGCCGCACATATGGATGAGAACAGGCAAGTATACAGAAACGCAAATAGTAAATTATCTAATATTACTGCAATTATTTTTTGCTGTTTTAATTTGGTTCGTTTAAATATAAGGTTACAATGATTAATAAATTACTAAACACGATAAAAAATGATACCTTGGTTAAACAGAATATTATTCTTTTTGCCGGCACTATGACTTTAAATGTGCTAAATTACTTTTATCATTTTGCGGTCGGAAGAATATTAGGACCGGCAGATTATGGAATTCTTGCTGTATTTTTCTCCATAATTTATATTTTGTTTGCACCCGTCAACACAATACAAACCATACTAACAAAATTTACCGCAGACTTTATCGCTAAAAACGAAACCGGTAAAGTAGCATACTTACTGAAAAGATCTTTGCAAATATTAGGTTACATAAGTTTACTTATCTTCGGTATATTCTTCCTATTTAGTCCGCAAATCGCTAAATTCCTGCTAATAGATAATATAAATTACGTGCGATTATTTAGCATCGCATTTCTTGTAATATTTGTAACTGCCGTTACCAGGGGTTTCCTCCAGGGCTATCAGAATTTCAAAATACTGAGCGCTTCATTAATATTAGAAGGTGCTGCAAAATTTAGCATAGCGCTGCTTTTGATTTATTTTGGCTTTAATTTATACGGCGCCATAGTAGCCATATCATTAGCATTGCTTTTTTCTTTCCTATTTACTTTTTACTATTTACAAAAATTAATTCCAAAGGATGCCATTAAGGTGGATAGCTCTGCGATATATGCATACTCATTGCCAGTTTTGATTACAATGATGGTAATAACTGCAATGTATACTTTTGATGTTATTCTTGTCAAACATTTTTTTGAACCAGTTACTGCCGGCTTATATGCTGCTGCTTCTTTGCTCGGCAAGATAATATTCTTTGCATCGTATTCATTCAGCTGGGTGATGTTTCCAAAAATAGCTGAAGCTTATTCAAAAGGCGAGGAATACAAACATATTTTTAGAAAGTCATTACTTCTTGTTAGCATATTAGTAGCTATTGCCGTTTTTGTATACTGGCTTATACCAGATCTTGTTGTTGGTTTATTATTCGGTGTAGAATACTTGGCCGTAACTGATCTTATAGCGCCATTTGGTTTAGCTATGGGTTTATTCTCTATCGCATTCATAGTGACAAACTATTATTTATCAACAAATAGAACTAAATTTATCTACGTTTTAGCGGCCTTCGCTATATTAGAAATAGCTGCTATTTGGTTCTTTCATCAAACTCTTGAACAAGTCGTAAATATTTTACTCGCCACTATGTTAGCTTTAGTAATTTCGCTGTTTATAGTTAGAAAATAGCACACCACGGCGTTAGATTTTTAATCTTTGTGGGAATCAAACTCATATGGATAAAGTTTCGGTAATTCTTGCATTCTATAACGAAGAACTAACTATAGACGCTTGTTTGAACTCATTAGTAAATCAAACCTACAAAAACAAAGAGTTAGTATTGGTTGACGACAGCTCGGAAGATAAAAGCACATCAATAGCTAAAGATTTTGAAAAGCGCTATGATTTCATAAAATATGTACGGATAGAACACAGAGATGAACTTCAAGAATGGCCAAGAATTCAAGGCGCTAAATCATCTACTGGGACAATCTTATTTATGGCTGAAGCTGATGCTAAATACTCCGCAGATTATATTGAACTCTGCGTAAAACATCTATCTGATAAAAAAGTAGGCGGTGTTGTAGGAAAATTAAACGTTTGGGAACCAAAGACTTTCATTTCTAAATACAAAGCTCTGACAATAAATCCACGATTTGAAGATATAGCAAATATGAATTCAGAACTGGCTAAAGGTAACATTGCTGTTTGGGTATTTCGTAAAGATGTATTTTATGGCTGTGATGGATATAGAGATGGTTACTACGGCGAAGAACGAAACCTATCAAAAAGAATGACGGACAAAGGCTACAAACTAGCATACGAACCGAATGCAAAATGGTGGCACCGATGGCGGGAAAATATTGGCGAAACGATTGAAAGTTATTTCCATTTCGGCAGGAAAATGTATGCTTTAAACAAAGATAATAAACATCAAATACTAAAAAATATATATTTTCTTCTACCGTTTCCGCTATTAGTATTATCTTTGTTCAATAGCTTATTTTTGGTGCTATTATTTTTGCACTTCGCTGTATTGGAAAAATCAGGACTTGAGCTTTACAAAAAATCAAAAGGTAATGAATTTAGAAATTATGCACTGCTGTCGCCAATAGTATCATATCTTCAGAATATACCTTTTGCAGTAGGATTTTTTTACGGCGGATTAAGTTTCAGGGAGTAATATTCTACCGCCGATACCAAATACAGGCACGTGCTTTTTATCTAATGAATTTTTGCCGTCCATTATGAATTTCAAATTCTTTAGTTTTGTAAAATCTAAATTTACGATGTGCGTATGATCGCATCCAATAACAGCTATATGACATTCATCTGTTTCTGGACTAAATACGCTGAAGCTTTTGCCGCGTAACTCTTCTTTGCTAAATAATTCATCATAAACTTTGACATCGAATCCTTCATTTTGCACTAAGTTGTGAAATATTAGTGCTGGGCTTAATCGCGTATCTCTGATATTTTTCTTATACGCCAATCCAAAAATTACGACTTTTGTTTTTTCTGGTTTCAAATCAAACTCTGTACATTTATTTAATAAATTATATAATACATAGTAAGGCATACTTTCGTTTGTATTTAATGCTAAACTTAAGATTGGAAATTTTACGCTGACGTCCTCCCCAGACGAAATTAAATAATAAGGATCTTCTGGTATACAATGACCGCCAACACCTATGCTCGGATAATGCGGCATAAAGCCGTAAGGTTTAGTCGCTGCGGTTGTAATTATTTCGTGCATATCAATCTTAGATACATCGCAAAATTTAGCCACTTCATTTACAAAGCCTATATTTAGTGCTCTAAAACTATTCTCTATCATTTTTACCATTTCAGCTGCCTCTAATGATGAAACTGGAACTACTTTTTTCATAAATGAGCTGTAAAATAATACTGCTAATTTTGTGCTTTCTTTATTTATACCGCCCACAACTTTTGGTATATCTGTTAAACTTATTGGATTTCCTGGATCAATTCGTTCTGGAGATGCGACTACAAAAAAATCCTTACCAGCCTCTAAACCAGATTCCGCTTCTATTACGGAGCATAAGATTTTACGTGTCATTTTCGGTCCCACTGTGCTTTCATTTATTATCAAATCTCCTCTCTTTACGTGTTTACCAATATATTTAGCAACAGAACGTATAAAAGTCAAATCTGGATATTTATCTAAACTCGGAGTTGGTACGCAAATTATTTTTATATCTGATTTTGCTGCTGCTGCTTCTGGGGAAGAAAAATCCAATCTACGCGTTATAACTAATTGCTCAAATGCGCTGTCAAGTTTCATATCAGGCAGCGGATTTTTTCCGACTGCCAGCATTTCAATTTTATTTGTATCAACATCCGCGCCAGTTGTTTTGAATCCGACCTTAGCTATCTCAACTGCCAAAGGTAATCCAACGTAACCCAAACCAAAAACGCCCACTCTGGCTTCTTTTAATTTTATTATACTTTCGAGTTGTTTTGCATCCATTCCCAAGTTTTAGTTAACCCCTCTTCCAAGTCTACTTTAGGCTCCCAACCTAGTACATCTCTAGCTTTGCTGCTGTCTCCGCATCTTCTTCTTGAATCGTAACTTCGTGCTGATTCATGTATTACGGATAAATTCTTGCCAGTAATTTTCTTAACCAAATTTACTAATTCTAATATTTTGGTTTCGCGCTCTGTCCCGATGTTAAAATAATCCCCTTTTGTTTTCGTATTTACGGCTAAAAGATTCGCATCGCATACATCATTTATGTAAGTAAAAGCTCTTGTTTGATGTCCGTCCCCATAAACTACTAACGGCTTATTCTCTAATGCATTACGCAGAAAAATACCTCCAACAAATCCATAAGACGCTGAAGATGTCTGGTGTGGCCCGTATGCATTAAAATATCTGAAAGAGCAAGTATCTATACCATAATTTTCATACATAACTTTACAGGCGTTTTCTGCTAACTTTTTTGCGATACCATATGCAGTTACTCTGTAATCAATATAATCCATTTCGCCAGTTTTTTTAGCTTCGGATATTTCGAGAGGTTCGCCATAAACTTCTGACGATGATGCAAAAATAAGCTTCTTTGTTGAGCTATTCAAAACCTGCTCAAAAAATATGTGATTATCGTGCGCATTTACCTGAAATACTTTCCACGGATTTTTTACAACGTTTACTACGCCTAAAAATGCTGCGTTATGAAGAACTACATCTACGTCATACAATGCTCGGCGAACCACTTCTTTATCACCTATTGAACCGCGAAATAATTTTATTTTATCTTTCATATCATCGAGATTTTCTAAACTGCCTGTTGAGAAATCATCTAATACAGATACCTCATAATTTCTTTCTAAAAAATATCTAACTAAGTTACAGCCGATAAAACCAGCACCGCCAGTCACTAACACTCTCATTTATTCGCCGAATTAGATTAAGCTTAAAAGAGTTTCTAAGTAACACTAGTAATGAGGCTGAAAGACTTCAAAAAATTCTTAAAAGTCGCTGCATCGCGAAAAAAATCTGTTGAAAACTACTTCGTTTTTCAAAGGTTTCAGGCTAGTATGATGGCTGAAGATTTAGATAAGTATAATGTTAGAGGTGCAAAAAACTTTCTTGATATCGGAAGCGGAATTGGTGGCTATATTTATGAATTTGCTGAAAGATATCCAAATACAATTTTTATAAGCTTAGATTTAAATCCGCTACCTTTCGCGCAGCAAAAATATGTAGGTAAAAACATCTTTACGATGCGCGGTGATGCATCCCGTGCACCAGTTAAAGATAAAAGCTTTGACATCGTTTTTGCATCTGGAGTAATAGAACATATTACAGATCAAACAAAATTTCTTGAAAGCGTCTCGCGCATTTGTAAGACTATGGCATATATTAGCTTTCCTCCATTTCTTTCTCCAGTTGGCGGTCATAGCTTAAGCCCATTTCATTATTTGCCAGGCAACCTTCCAGATGTATTTTATAAAAAATTTTACAGGCAGAAAGAAGCCTCATTCAAAAATTATGGTTTAGTAAAAACAACACTTAGTAGTATGGAAAAACTATCTAAAGATTATTTTGAAACGTTAGAAGTAAAACCAAGATTTTTTGACGTCTTGAAGCCTCTAATTAAAATTCCTATAATAAGAGAATATGTGTGTCCACATATAGAATTTTACCTAAGACCGCGTTCGCTGCATATCCGCCAAAAATCCGAATAAGAAAATTTGCAGTCCAGATATTATTAACAACATAGATAAAATTGCGGTATTCGGATGTCCTACTCTGCCTGTGTTAAAATATATAGCAAAAAGCCATAAACCAAGTAAAAGTCCCGTAGTCATTGCACCACTACCGAAATATCCAAAAAATTTTAGCGGTTCGTAGTCGCGATAAATTCTAAAAATATTGATCCAAGCTTTTACGGCATATTCAATTGGATGAAATAATGGATAAGATTTCATAAGGCGACTCTGTCGTGTTTTTCTTGCTGCAATTGGTACCTCTGCAATTTTTAATCTGCTTCTCGCCGCGCGTATTATTTGCTCTTGCGTATATGTGTGATTAGAAATAATTCCTAAATTGGCTATATCTTTTGTAAATGCTCTGAAGCCGGTAGTAGAATCAGTTATTTTGTATTTAGTCATAGAACTAAGTGCAGCTGCAAAAATTCTGTTTGTCAAATCTTTGACGATTGAATCTGCGTGTTTACTTTGTTTAAACCTGCTGCCCAAAACTAAATGATTGCCCTCTAATACTTTTTCTATTAAAACAGGTATATATTCTGCTGGATATTGCCCGTCTGCATCTGTATGAACTATTACGTCTGGTTTATGTTTCAAGCACTCCGATATTTCTGTCTTAAATGTCTCTGCTAACCCATAATTTCTTGGGTGCGAAATAACGATAGCACCATTTTGTTTTGCTATTTGCGCTGTTCCATCTGTTGAGCCGTCGTCAACAACTAAAATTTTGTATTTGTATCTTTTGCCTAAATTAGCTCTGATATCTTGTAAAACTTGTCCTAGGCTATTTTCTTCATTGTAAGCAGGAATAGTTACTATTACGTTAGTCATAGCATCGTGTCAGAAAAAAGGCTTAAAATATGTTCGCTGCGGGGTGTTTATTTAACTACACCTAATTTCCTTGCAACACGCTTTCCAGCTCTTAAAGCATCTATAGCTCTAAGTTCTACTGGGAATTTATAGAAGTTACTCTTATATCGCATAACTGCCATTGGATGCAGCACACTATAAAATGGAGGCAAAAAGTCCTTCATAGTTGTAAATGCATAGACGCTTACTCTGTGCATTGTTTCTAATTCTTTATTATCCGCCCAGGGTAAATGACATGTTTCTCTGTTAAATCTCGCCCAGTCCTCGTTCGTCTTTGGCGGCTGGAAGCCGAGTTTCAGGGATTCTGCATACAGGGGTGTGCCTGGGTAAGGCGTATAGACTTTTACAGTTGCGTTAACTCTTGGATTTATTTTTTGTAGTTCTGCGATTGTTGAAAAAGTCTGCATCCTTTCTTCTTTTGTTTCAGTTGGAAAACCCAATATAAAACTCATATCTAAAGTAACATCGCTGCCAGAGAGATTTCTCGCAGCGTTAATTAAATCGTCGCGCTTTATGTTTTTGGAAATATAATCAAGAACTCTTTGGCTGCCAGATTCTGCACCAACAAAAGCCATTCTGCAATTATTTTGTTTCATCCATTCAGCAACGTCTTGCGTTATGACATTCGCTCTTACTTCTGCCGACCAAGGCAGTTTAGCAGCTTCAACAATTTGCTTTGCACGTTTTACTTCTGTAAAGAAATTATCATCGTGGAAAAATATGCCATCCATTCCGTGTTCAGTTTTCAAATAATCCACTATTTGTGTTACTTTCTCTACGCTATGCGTGCTCCAGCGCATATTATTTACAGCTAAGTTATAACAGAACGCGCAACGGAAGGGACAGCCTCTGCTCGTTATTACGGGAAAAACTTTCTTAAGTCCGAACAGATTCATAAAGTATTTCTTAACATCTATTAAATCAAATGCGGGTGAGTACAAATCAAGCTCCTGCAAGAACTCTCGCTTTGGATTTATCATTATTTTTCCATCTTTCTTGTAAGCTAGGCCTTTTACTTTTCTGAAATCTGGTATTTTCTTTTGCAATTCAGAAAGCAATTCTATAATTGGTAGTTCGCCGTCACCCATTATTGCGAAGTCCAATGAATTCTCAGTAAGAGCTATCTCTGGCAGTACGGATGTATGCATTCCTCCCCAAATTGTAGTGTAACCCATTTCCTTTACCTTTCTGGTAGCTTCAAGTGTTGGTATAAGTGGCGGTGCCGTAGAAACCGAAAAACAAATCGCGGTCGGGTTTAATCTCTTTGTTGCTTCGTAAACCCTATTTATTTCGTTTTCAAAAATATGCAAAAACTCTACTTCGTAGCCCGCCTGTCTAAGTGCATCAGTAGCATAGAGCATACCGTAGGGTGCATACAAATGTGTTTGTGTTTCAAGCTTAACTAATAGAATCTTCTTAACCATCATACAAAAACTAAGACTTAAACTTTTAATGCTTTCTTAAGAATCATAGCTATGAAAATTGTGTATTCGGCCCCAGACGTCAGCGTATCTGATGCACACGGCGGTTCTGTACACGTAAAAGGCGTTATAGATTCATTTAAACGTCTTGGTCACGATATAACTCTAATTGAGAGAAAATCTGATATAAAAGCTTTCAGAAATACAGCTTATTGTTTTTTATGGCCATTATTTTATACATCTTACTTATGTTTATTCAATAAAGTAGACTTAATATATGAAAGAGCTAGAATTTTTGGTGGTGGCGCTATACTCGCAGGCAAACTATTTGGCAAAAAAACGATATACGAATATATAGAGCCTTGTGTGGAACTTCCAATACTAACTGGAGAGATAAAACAACCGCTCACTAGCCTATTAAGAGTTCATTCTAGAATTGTAAACTACTATAGCGACGTTATAACTATTACCCACGAAAATATGACTAAAGGTTTGCCAAAAGATAAATGTATTATGATAACAACAGGCACTTATCCAGAAAGATTTAAACCAGCGGAAGACGATGGCAAGACTATTCTATACATCGGAAGCTTCGCGCCGTGGCACGCTGTAGAAAATATGATAAAAGCTATGAAAGTAGTTAATGAAAAATATCCTAAAGCTAAACTTGTTTTAGTCGGTAGCGTTGGAAAAGAAACATTAGATAAATGCGAACAATTAACTAAAGAGTTAAGATTAGAAACCAACATAATATTTTCTGGAAAAGTATCTCAGGAAGACGTTCCAAATATAATTAGCAAAGCAACGATATGCTTAGCTTTATTTGATAAAAATTATTTGCCATTTAGGGAATTTGATTACTATTATTCACCAATAAAAGTTCACGAATACAAAGCCTGCGGCAAACCCACTATAGCGAGCGATATGGGCACTTTGAAAGATCTTGTAAAAAACAACGAAAATGGCTTGCTCGTTGACGAATCTAACATTGGTGAAATTTCATCGGCGATAATAAAACTTCTGAAAAACAAAAAGCTAAGAGCTAAAATGGGCGCCATAAACAGACAAGAGGTTTTGGAAAAATACAACTGGGATTATGTAAACAAACAAATACTAAACCGCTTGGACTTGGTAAACAAACGTTCCCTTTAGCGCATAAACTTTTTTCAAATCTAACTTAGTCCTAGTTATTATATAATCAACAGTTTCATCGTCTTTACTGCCTACTCTGAGTTCTTCATTTATCCAAAAGCCCAGCAAAGACGATTTATTTTTCTTTGAGCATAAAGTATTAGCATCTCTAAAATCAAACTCGTTGCAGTATGAATCATCTATTAAAATAGTTCCGTGCAAGTTGTCATTTATCCATAATCCTAACTGCCCGTCATCCAATTCTGACCATTCGTTTGAGTTTTGACTTATAGCAAACATATTTACCAAACTCAATGCTAAGAAAAATACAATCATAAGAGCGACTAATTTGTTGGTATTAAGATATTTTAGTAAAATTACCGCCGCTATAAACACTGCTAAAAGGATCGCTGCGTAAATTGCTGTTAAAATGTAAATATTACTTATTGCTGTTTCTGCAAAATAGCTTACTACTCCGAGCCAAAACAAAGACATATTATTAGCTGGGAATAAATCAAAGAAAACTAATTGCGATGCGAGAACCATAAGTACAGACATAACTATTATAAGTTTATTGGACACAAGTTTACTTTTCATGCTCACAAGTCCGCCAATTATTATAAGCGGCGTTAAAACATCTGTATATCTAGCACTTGGTCTGCCTGTCAAGCTAATCAGCGTATCAACTTTAAACAATGCGCTTCCGGCGGTTCTTTCTGCCATCATAACTAACGTAGTTATCAAAACTGAAAATAGAATAAAATAGAAATACGGATGTTTACGGAAATTTTCCTTGATGTCGGAAAATATAGCTGTTACGAAAATAAAACCTGTTGAAATAATTATTGTAGCGAAATTCAATATCGTCCAAATTGTGAGCGACAGCGGAGTAAACGTTACAGGATAACCTTCGCGGATATATGTTCCAAAAATTCCGCTTAAATCGTAACCAAATAAATAGCCGTTCCTAAACAGCCACGCTCCAAATATAGCTAGCGCTATGCTAATTGTTACAAGTTTATTTGTCTTATTCTTTGTTACGAATAAATCGTATAAAAATATTATTCCAACTGGTACTAGAAGTGCCAAGCCCAAGTATCTAGTAAGTATCGTCAAACCGATAAAAATACCTGCGAATGCATCGTAAATCAAATTATTTTCTTTTGATGCTTTGTAAATGAAATACGCGGCTGTCAAAAATAATACATAAAACAAATTCTCTGACATAATGTAGCCAGAAAACGCTAAACTCATTGGTGCAACAGAAATTAATATGGCTGCTAAAAGCGCTTTTTTCTCTGTAAGAATTTCTTTTGCAAAATAATATACTGGGAAAATTATTAGCGAGGATATTACTGAATTGATTATTTTAATTGCGGTGTAAACATAAGTCATATTCTTGAAGATAAATGCTGGAGAAATAAGAACTGAATAAAGCGGCGGATAGGCTTTTACCAATTCGCCGTGAAGGCTAAACTCTCTAAAATAAAAATAGCTTTGTGCCATTTTTGAATAAAAATATTCATCAGCAAAAATAGTAGGCGACGTTACAAAAAAAGTGTAAATAACTTTTAGTGCTGAAAGGAGTAAAAAAATACCAATTATAATTTTAAGGTTCTTTTCCATATAAAAACTTAGTTAAAAAGTCTTAAAAATCGTGCTACACAGCCAATACTTGCTTCTTTTTTGCACGTCTAATCTGCCGCCACAAAAATGCGCCTGGTTTGTGTATAATCTGCCGTATAGGTTTTACCTGCCAGGCATAATACGCAGCAGTTCCGGCAACTTCGCCGAATTCTTTTACCATAATTTTACGCATCATTAATTTCTGCCCCATTTTCAACGCTTTCTTTCTTTCCCCTACAGTGAATTCTGGTGTTGCGAAAATAGGTTCTTCGGAAAATGTCTTTGAGCTGTCGTTCAAATAACGATCTGGATCAAATCTTAGCA
>JAGVWI010000017.1:0-3107 GCA_018304345.1 Nanobdellati archaeon
ACAGCACATAGTTGACGGCAAGAAAAAGAAAGTTTTAGTTCATAGAAAAGGCGCTACAAGATGTTTTGGCCCAGAGAGAAGTGAATTGGCAAATATATTCAGAAAAACTGGCCAGCCAGTTATCGTTGGTGGCTCTATGGAGACAGGTTCATATCTTTGTGTTGGTACTGCCAAAGCGGAAGAAGAAACATTTGGTTCAACAATGCACGGCGCCGGAAGAACTATGTCAAGAACTGCTGCGATGAAAGAATTTCAAGGCGAGAAACTGCAGAAAGCAATGGAGAAAAAAGGAATTTATGTGCACGCTGTTTCTATGTCTGGCTTAGCAGAAGAAGCCGGCAAAGCATACAAAGATATCAATGAAGTAATTGATACAATGGACAACGCAGGAATCAGCAAGAAAGTTGTAAGATTCTTGCCAGTCGGAAATGTAAAAGGTTAGGCATTAGGGTCGTGTTTATTTATAAGACTCTTATAATCAGAGAGTATTTTCCAAATTGATATAACTAAAATTATTCCAATTGCCAATAAAACTACATCAGTAGTTTGTACATAAGTTAGATAGTCGTGCGTATATTTCCAATAGATTGAACTTGCAGAGTAGCCGGCAAGAATTATATTTACGAAAATTAATGTCAGCAGAATTTTTATCGGTGCAGTGTCACTGCCTTTGCCCATTAGACGTTTTAGTTTCAATGCTAATACGAATGCAATCGCAATTAACGCAACCGCTGCTAAACTTATGTATGCGAATATACTATATGTCATCACTCATCCTCCAAATGTTTCAAATGCACGAATTCTGGAAGTATTGGATTTGAACTTAATGTAACTTTGCAGTCGCCCGCAAATTTTTTTAAATCGTGCTCAATGAAATGTCTCAAATTATTGTTGTTTTTCGCAGAGCATATTAATAAATAATTATATTGTCCAGAAACTTCAAAGCAATTCAAAATTTTTGCATTTGCAGAAATACTTTTTCTGAATTCAATTTCCTTTTGTTTTGGTACTTGCAATTCAACAATTAGTGTTTGGTAATTTAACTTATCTAAATTCAGGCTCGCAGAAATTTTTAGCACTCCAGCTTCTATTAATTTATCAATTCGTGTAGCAATTGCAACTCTTGAAATATCCATTCCCTCTGAAAGATTAGTCAAAGATACTCTACCATCCTTCGCAAGCTTACTAATTATTTGTTTGTCAATGTTATCAAGCATTTATTGGAGAAAAGTAGTACGTATATAAAATAATCGTTGTGCTGTTACGCTTAGTAATTGTATTCTTTACTTTAGAAACATTTATATAGATAATACTTTCATAATGTAAGTATCGGACTGAAATTGCTTACAGTTCGAATCCGTCTTGCAAAGGAAAATCCTTTGCATCACACTCATTAAGGGGGTTCAAATGACAATAAAGAAAAGACAAAAACGATTGCAGGTATTCGATTTGCAAAAAAATACAGAGGCAGATGCCTATTACAAACTTTTAACGAAGATTGCTAAACAAGATATCAAAGTTCCAATAATGGCCAAAGGTACAATGCGAATGGTTGATTTGTCAAAGCAGCTGAAAAAGGTTGACTTTTATCCGCCATTTGAAGCTTATTGGACGCAGAAGGAGAGACAACTTATTCCTGCGTTATCAACTCAAACTCACTTCTAAAAACGAGAAGTGGCCAACACTAGCTTAGGCTAGTGCCTCCAAATCCGAGCGCCTCCAAAATGTCTCGTCCGTAAGGTTGGGACACGCTCGGACCCATACTCTCAATTTTAATAATAGCCTTGAAGCAGTGCGAAAACCAAAAGTTTTATATACTATATTATCTATATTGTAACTAATGGTAAATGCCGATTATGATAGTCCAGAACCTGAATACGGAGATAATCTGGATGAAAGCTGGGAAGATTTATACAACGCCAATAATGTTAGTACGATTTTAGATGGTTCTAATCCAGGTAGATTTGGCAACAGATTCTATGAACGGCCAAAACCAGAACTTACAAGAGATGTTTTGGGCGCAGCAGTTATTGATCCTAATGTTCTAAAACCAGTTTCTAGAAATATAGCTTTAGAGACAATTTTAAGATAACAATCTTTATAAAGCCCCGAAGGGCGATTTAATTACCCCTGCAATCTAGAATTCTGTCGCTTTAGATAAGAATCTCCGAATATATGGAAGTGTAAATGGGACATACGAAAAGAAAGCGACCACAGAGAGGAAGTAGAGCTGTTTGGCCAAGAAAGAGAGCCAAACGAATAAATCCAATTATCAAGAATTGGCAGATACGAAGTGATGCTAAGCCTTTAGGTTTTGCCGGCTATAAAGCTGGTATGACTTCTGTTCTTATTGTTGACAACAGACCAAAATCTCCGACAAAAGGAGAGGAAATACGCAAGGTTGTTACAATACTCGAGGCACCAAGTTTGAAAGTCGCTGCGATGCGAATTTATGAAAGTACTAATTATGGCAGGAAAGTTATATCTGAATTTTGGGCAGAAGGCCTAAATAAAGAAAAAGATTTGTTAAGAAAAGTAAATGTACCAAAGAAAAGAACCGCAACTTTAGACAAACTAAAAAATAAATTGTCTGATATTTCTGAAGTAAGATTAGTTGTATATATGCAGCCAAGAGGTACTGGTTTAGGAAAAAAGACTCCCGAAGTTTTTGAACTGCCAATCGGTGGTAATGTTGATGCGCAATTTAATTACGCAGCAGAAAAATTAGGAAAGGAAATTAATGCATCTGATGTTTTCAAAGCAGGCGAATTTGTTGACGCTCACGGCGTTACAAAAGGAAAAGGTTTCCAAGGCGATATCAAGAGATTTGGTGTAAGACTTGAAAGACACAAAGCCGAATTTGGACGAAGACACAGATCTACAATGGGTCCGACAACACCAAGTAAAGTTGGCTGGTGGATTCCAATGCCTGGACAAATGGGTTTCCATAAAAGAACGCATTACAATTCTCAAATTCTGAAAATTTCTAACATAAATGATTTGCAAGTAAATCCCATTTCTGGATTTTCACGTTACGGAACTGTAAGGGGCGATTACATTTTAGTTTCTGGCTCCGTTCCTGGAGCGAAGAAACGACTCATAGTTTT
>JAGVWI010000017.1:3126-20441 GCA_018304345.1 Nanobdellati archaeon
ATGCACCATCGTGGAAAACTGATGTTGAATTGGGTGGCCAAAATAAAATAGATGTAGATATAGCTGTACGAACCTTAGGGCATATGACTAGTAAGCAAGCATTAGATTATTGTAAAAGGCGAAACATTGACATTAGCAAAACTTACACACCAACTCCGAGAGAATTAAAATTACTGAAAGAAATTTATCCTGAAAAACGCTTTAATATTTTATTAAAAGATGATGGAAGAGAATCATTAGAGACTTTAGTTAATAATGATTTAGTTGCAAAAAGCCGCTGGGGCTTTCATCTAACACCACAAGGTATTGTAAAATTATATAGGGGATGCAAATGAAAACTGCTGTTTATTCAATCAAAGGCGAGAAGATTGCAGACGTAGAATTACCAACGCAATTTTCTGAAACAATTCGTCCTGATTTAATTAAAAGAGCAGTTTTAGCAATCCAATCTCATAAATACCAGCCTTATGGAACAGATCCAGAAGCTGGAAATAAACAAGGCAAGGCTTGGACAAAGAACAGACATAAATGGGATACAACTTACGGAAAAGGTCAGTCAAGAATTGCAAGAAAGGCTTTGTCTATACGTGGAAAAAGAATTTTCTGGGTTGCTGCAAGAGTTGCACAAACAGTCGGCGGACGAACTGCACACGCCCCGCAGGTTGATAGGAAAGTCAGCCAGAAAATAAACGTTAAAGAGAGATTGAAGGCACTGCGTTCAGCAATTTCAGCATCAGTAAATAAAGAATTAGTTGCACAGAAACATAATTTATCCGGCATAAAAGCATTCCCATTAATTGTTGAAAACAAAATTGAGAACTTGAAAAAGTCAAAAGAAATAATTGATACACTTAATGCTCTTGGTTTAAATGCAGAACTAGAAAGAACAATGCAAAGGAAAGTAAGAGCTGGCAAAGGAAAAATGAGAGGAAGAAAATACAGGACAAAAGTTGGACCACTGATAGTTGTTTCTGGTCCTTGCGACACTGAAAAATCTGGAAGAAATGTTCCTGGTGTTGAGATATGTCAAGTCAAGCACTTAAATTCAGAATTACTTGCTCCTGGTGCAAGACCAAGCAGACTTGTAATTTGGACTCCAGCAAGTCTAGATGTAATTAACAAGGAGGAATTATTCAAATGACAAACCAAAACTTAATGATTGGATTAGCAAGTTTTGCTAGTCGTTTTAGTAATGCGAGGTTAGCAAAATGATAGCAAATGATCCTTTAGCAATCTTGAAATATCCGCTTAGCACAGAAAAGGCGGTTAGGAAAATGGAAGCAGAAAATGTTTTGCTTTTCGTTGTTGACAAGAAAGCAACGAAGAAACAAATCAAGTGGGCTGTTGAAAAAGCATTCAACGCTAAAGTGCTTAGTGTTAACACTTTGATTGACAACAGCGGCATCAAGAAAGCCTATATCAAACTATCACCAGAAACTTTGGCGGTTGACATAACAACGCAGTTAGGATTGGCATAACTATGACGAAACGATTGATACAACAAGCAAGAGGAAAGGGCAGTCTTAGATACCAGGCTCCAAGTTTCAATTATGCTGGTAGGATAACTTATCCAAAGCAGACTGAACAAACTTTGCGCGGAGAAGTTCTTGATATAATTAATTCAGTTGGGCATTATGCCCCATTAGCAATAATACGTTATGAAGATGATCAGGAAGTTTTGCTTCCAGCCGCACTTGGATTAAGAAAAGGTGATGCTGTGTTAGCAGGAGAAAACACAGAAGTTAAACACGGAAACATAATGAAATTAGGAAATGTTCCATTCGGTTCACCAGTATTTAATATTGAATTAATTCCGGAAAACGGACCTAAATTTGTTAGAGCATCTGGCGCAGCATTTGTAATCACAAGAGAAGGCGACAAAATAGTTTTGA
Organism: Nanobdellati archaeon; assembly: GCA_018304345.1. Classification (GTDB taxonomy): domain Archaea; phylum Nanobdellota; class Nanobdellia; order UBA10117; family UBA10117; genus JAGVWH01. The sequence continues at coordinate 5,019 of JAGVWI010000017.1, forward strand.
AAATGCCTTCAAAGAAACTTGTCAAGTTTAGCGAAAACTGCAGAGCTACTGTTGGAGTAGTTGCTGGCGGTGGAAGAGTTGATAAACCATTTGTCAAGGGTGGAAAGAAACACATTGCACGAAGAAGAAGAGGTAAATTACATCCAACTGTAAGTGGTGTAGCACAGAATGCGGTTGACCACAAGTTTGGTGGAACTCACAGAAGAACAAAGGGAAGACCATCAACAACTGCAAGAGGAGCACCTCCTGGAAGAAAAGTTGGTTTGATTGCAGCAAGAAAGACAGGAAGAGGAGGCAAGAGGAAGTAATAGCATATGGCAAAAGAATTTAGATACAGAGGAAAGACGGCACAGGAGTTGCAAGCTATGACTTTGAAAGATATAGCTGAATTATTCCCATCAGAAAAAAGAAGAAACATCAAAAGAGGCTTTTCATTCATACAAAAAAAATTATTGGAAAAAGTCAGAGAACAGAAAGACGGCAAAAGAAAAAAGCCAATAAAAACACACGCAAGAGATATGGTAATTTTGCCAGAAATGTTTGGTCTGACACTTAATGTTCATAACGGAAAGGAATTCGTTCCGTTGGAAATAAAACCAGAGATGGTTGGTTGGAATCTCGGCGATTTTGTTTTGACAAGAAAAGATGTCAAGCACGCAGCACCTGGTGTGGGTGCAACAAGAGGTTCAAAGCACCAGTCGGTAAAGTAAAATGACAAAATATAGCTTTCAAGGATACGATGGAAAAGTAATGGCAAAAGTAGTTGGAAGAAACTTGCAAATATCTGCAAAGAAATCTTACGAAGTCGCAAATTTCATAAGAGGAAAGAAAGTAGACCGCGCTGTCAACGAACTTCAATTAGTAGTAGATCAAAAACTTGCAATTCCATACAGAAGATACGGCATGAATACCTCGCACAAACGAGGAATTGGTCCAGGAAAATATCCGCGAAATGTTTCAGTTGCAATCGCAGTTTTACTTAGCAGTTTGAAATCAGTTGCAAAAGAAAAAGGATTGAACGAAAAAAATCTTACAATTATACACGCCGCAGCACACCGAAGTTCAAGAATAATGCACAACGGAAGGAACAGAGGTGTTAGAAAAAATATGCACTTTGAACTTGTAGCTAAAGAGTTGGAAGACAAGAAGAAAACTACAGTAGCTGTAAAACATAATGATTCCAAAGTAGAAAAGAAGGAAACTAAATCAGCAGTTAGCACGGGAGATAAATTACAATGATAGAACGAGAATTTATCAAAGAGAAAATAAAACATATGAAGGTAAAAGAATTCCTAGATGCAAAAATAGGTAGTATGGCTGGTTTAGGAAGTATAACTATTGAAAAAACTCCACTCGGCGAAAAAATAATTGTTGAGTCAGTTCGCCCAGGTTTGATAATTGGAAGAGGCGGAAAAATGATTCAAGAGTTAACCGCTACATTAAGAACTAAATTCAAACTTGAAAATCCACAGATAGAAGTAAGAGAAATAGAAAGACCAAACTTAAGTGCATCTGTTATGGCGAAGAAAGTTGCATCTGATTTGGAAAGATTTGGCTCTTCAAGATTCAAAGCAATTGGTTACAAAACTTTAACTCAAATTATGAAATCAGGCGCACTTGGCGCTGAAATAGTAATAGGTGGAAGAGGCGTCCCTGGTGCAAGAGCTCACACTTGGAGATTCCCCGCTGGCTATATGAAAAAGAGCGGACAAATTGCACTTGAGCAAGTTGATCACGTCAAGACAAGCGCAAACTTGCGTTCTGGTACAGTTGGAGTTCAGGTAAGAATAATGCACCCAGATATACAATTGCCAGATAAAATAGACATAATTGAAAATGTTCAAATTCCTGAAGACGTGCAGAAAGAAATTGATGCATTAGAAAAAGAAGAACAAGCAATACTAAAACCAAAAGCAAAGAAGAAAAAGAAATCTAAGGAAGCTTTAGCAGATGATGCAGGTATAGTTGTAATTGAAGCAGAATCAAAGAAGACTAAACGGAAAAAAGCCGAAAAAGTAGACGAAGTGGAATTAGATGAAAACGAAACAGAAAGTTCTGATGAAAAATCAGATTTAGAAATTAACACAAACGAAAGTGAACAAAAGGAGGCAGCTAAAAATGACGAAGGCATTCAAGATAGTAAAGAATCTGAGCAATAAGGAAAGGAAAGGTGTAATGGAAGACGCACGAAAACAGTTAGTCAAACTGAATGCACAGAGAGCTGTAGGTTCAGCAATAGAAAATCCAGGAAAAATAAGAGCGCTAAGAAAAACAATAGCACGTATACTTATGTTAGAAGCCACGCCAGTTGCAAAAACTGAGGCTGATAAAGGAGGTCAGAAGTAAAAAATATGTCAGAGATATGCGCCATTTGTGGATTGCCAAAGGACATCTGTGTATGTTCCGACATCTCAAAAGAGGGCCAAAAAATAATCGTTAAGATGGACAAGAGAAAATACGGAAGTCCAACAACGGTCATTGAAGGTCTTGAGGCAAAAGATGACGAAATAAAATCTGTCGCAAAAAAACTCAAAGAAAAACTAGCTTGTGGTGGAACTTGCAAAGCTAAAACAATTGAACTGCAAGGTGACCATAGAAGAAAAGTCAAAGACTTGCTTGTTCAGCTTGGGTTCGCAGCAGATAGTATTGAGGTAATTCAATAATGAGCATCACACCGAATAATGTGGTTCGCCACGAATTCATAGGTCTCAGTGCTGAGATAACCAATGCGCACAATAAAAGCAGCGTTGGTTTGAACGGCAAAATTGTAGATGAGACTTACAAGACGTTCGTGCTGGAAACAAAAAAAGGAGACAAGACTGTGTTCAAGGAACACGCCACATTCAAGGTTACGCTTCCCGATAAAAGGAAAGTTGAAATCAGCGGAGACATACTCGTTGCGCGTCCGTGGGACCGCATCAAGAAAAAATTATCACAATGGTAACGAAAAAAGAAAAACAAAGTAAAGTTTTCTATAAAGGTGGAAAACCAATCTATCTACGCGGAAGAGTATTCGAAGGTATAGTTGTTTCTGACAAGATGCAGAATACAGTTACTATAGAATGGCCAAGAATAGCTTACATTCCAAAGTATGAACGTTACGAGAAGAAACGCTCACGAGTTCACGCTCACAACCCAGCAGAAATTTCTGCAAAAGTTGGTGATAAAGTAAAGATTGCAGAATGCAGACAGATTGCAAAGACTGTTTCATTTGTTGTAATTGAGAAACTAGCTGGAGCTCAGGAGTTAGCAAAATGAAAGATGTAAAATCAAATGTCAGCCGACCACTTCCGATTGGAGCAACTGTAATAGGTGCAGACAACGGCGGAGCTAAGATAATGAGAATAATCTCAGTAAAAGGATTCAAGGCAAGAACAAGAAAGTTAATGTGCGCCGGAGTTTCAGACCAAGTTAAAGTAACTGTAATTTCAGGAAAGCCAGATATGGTTCACAAGATGGCAGACGCAGTAATCGTAAGGCAGAAAAAAGAATTCCAGCGCCCAGACGGCACAAAAGTAAAATTTGAAGACAACGCAGCCATAATTTTGAAGGATCCAAAATTAGGTATGCCAAAAGGTACACTCATCAAAGGACCAATTGCAAAGGAGGTCGCATTGCGATGGCCATCGGTAGCCAAAATCGCAACTAGCATACTATGAAATCCGAATGGAATAAATCTTGGAACTCAAGTACACAGCCAAGGAAGCAGCGCAAGTTTAGACATAACGCCCCTATTCAAGAGAGGAGAAAGTTGATGGCGAGCAATTTGTCAAAAGAACTGCGAGGTAAATACAAGCGAAGAAGTTTCCCTGTAAGAATAGGTGATAAGGTCAAGGTAATGCGCGGACAGTTCAAAGGTAAAATCAGTGCGATAGACAAAGTTGATGTCACAAAATACAAAGTGTATTTGACAGATGTCGCTTTGAAAAAAGAAGGCGGACAAGCGCCGATAAAATATCCACTTTCACCAAGTAATATTCAATTGATAACTTTAAATTTGGATGATAAAGCCAGAATTAAGGCTCTTGAGAGGACAAAGAAATAATGGCAAAATTAAAACATATGTCAAGATTGGCTGCACCGAACACGTGGCCAATTAAAAGGAAAGGAACAAAGTGGATAGCTAAACCTACGCCAGGCGCCAATATATTAGAATTATCAATGCCATTGTCAGTATGTTTAAGGGAACTTTTAGAAGTAACTGAAAACAGAAGTGAAGTAAAGAGACTTTTGAATGCAAAAGAAGTTCTTGTAAACGGCAGGAATTTGAAAGACGAAAGATTCTCTGTCGGCATATTTGATGTTATAGCTTTTCCAAAATCAGGAAAGAATTTTAGACTTGTAATGAATTCAATAGGTAAATTAAATTTCATTGAAATTACAAAAGAGGAGGCTAAACTTATCGTCGCAAAAGTTGTCAGCAAGACAACGCTGAAAAAAGCAAAACAGCAGCTAAATATGAGCAACGGCTGGAATATATTATCAAATGAAAAATACAAGGTAGGAGATGTTCTTTTTGTTGATGTCAATACAAGAAAGCCAATCAAACATATAGCATTCGCAAATGGAAAACTTGCTTACGTTGTGGGCGGTAAGCATCCTGGAGTTTTCGCTAAGATAAAAGATACTAAAGAAATTGGTGAGCTGAAAAAGAGAAAGATAGCTATAATGAAAAACGAAGGTGAAACTTGGGAAACTGATGCTAACCAATTATTTGTAATTGGAGATAAGGAGGCAGAAATCAAACTACAATGACGACCGAAACTATAGCTATGAACAAGAGCAAAGAAATACGGCTTAGTAAAGTAACGCTGAATATAGGCGCAGGTACAACAACAGAAGGTGTTGACAAAGCTGTAACACTTTTAGAAACAATTTCAGGAATGAAAGCAGTCAAGGCAAAAGCCAGGAGAAGAATTGCAAATTTCAATATTAGACCGGGCTTACCGATTGGAGCAATAGTAACACTGCGAGGAGAAAAGGCAAGAGAAATACTTCAAAGATTATTGAAATCAGTTGAAAATAAAATTAAGGAAGAAAGTTTCACACAAAATGGATTCTCATTCGGCATCAAAGAATACATTGACATACCTAGTGTAAAGTACGATCCGAAAATCGGAGTAATTGGTTTGCACGTTAACGTTTCTTTAGAAAGATGCGGATATAGAGTAAAGAGAAGAAAAATCCGTAATATGAGAATAGGTACAAAGCACGAAATATCGGGTAAAGAGTGTGCCGATTGGGCACAGAAAGAACTTGGAATAATATTCAAGGTTGAAGAGGAACAGCAATGGTAAAACGCCCAGTACTAGAAAAAATCAACGTTAGTAAAACAAGACTAATCAGATTCAAGCGTCACAACTCTCCTAAGTTGCGCAAGTTTGGAAACAGACTAAGCATCTGCCAAAGATGTGGCGGAACAAGGAGAATGATAAAAAAATACAGCTTGAATATTTGCGGAAGATGTTTCAGGGAGGTTGCTAAGGAACTTGGTTTCCGAAAGCTAAGATAAAATGATGCACGATGTATTGGCCGATATGCTGGCCAGAATAAAAAATGCACAGGTTAAAGGAAAGACAGAACTAACTGCACAACCAGTCTCAAAATTAGGATTGAGTATACTTGATATACTAAAAGTAGAAGGTTACATTGATTCGTACGACTACAAAGATGACAAGAGAGGCGGCGTAGTAACAATAAAATTGAACGGTAAAATAAATGGAATAGGTGCGGTAAAGCCTCGTTATGCATTGAAACTTGACGAGTTTGAAAAATTTGAAAAAAGATATTTGCCTGCAAAAGATTTTGGCAGATTAATTATCTCAACTTCCAACGGATTATTGACGCATATGGAAGCGAAGAAGAAACGAAAAGGAGGCGTGTTGTTAGCATATGTCTACTAAATTGAAAAGCTATCAGTTTGAAGTGCCTGAAGGCGTATCTGTACAGGCAAAAGGATTGAATGTTACCGTTAGATTTGGTAATAAGGAATTAACAAGAGAGCTAAGTAAGTTTGTAAGTGTGCAACAGGCCGACAAGAGTGTTACAGTTAGCGCACTAAATAAAACCGCAACTTCAAGAATGCAGGCGGGAAGCTATGCAAGCCACGTTAAGAATATGGTTGCGGGTGTGCAGAAGCCTTTCGTTTACAAATTAAAAATAATTGGAACTCACTTCCCAATTAATATTAATCAGACAGCAGAAGAGCTGTCAATACAAAACTTCCTTGGCGAAAAAAAACCGAGAAAAGTAAAACTGCACAAAGATGTTATTGTAAAAGTAAATGGCGATATAGTAACAGTAGAATCATCTGATATAGAAAAAGCTGGAATGATTGCAGCCAGAATAGAACAGGCATCAAAAGTTAGAGGAAAAGACAGGAGAGTTTTCCAAGATGGTATCTACATAGTAGAGAAGGCTGGAGAACCTATATTGAAGTAATATGGCAGAAACATTATTGAAATTAAGAGCAGAAATCAGCAAACGTAGACCAAAGTTTCCAAGAAATAAATCCGGACACAGACCGCTTTTGCGAAAGTCTGGCTGGAGAAAACCATCAGGACACAACACGAAATTAAGACTGCACAGAGGAAGCAGACTGCCAATTGTTACAGATGGTTGCTAAGTTTGAAACCAGCAGAGGATGCCGCGATAATCGCAGATATTGGAAAGAGAAAGAAATACGATTTGATAAAGAAAGCATCAGAGTTGAACATTATGATTACAAATGTTATATCCGTACAAAAAACGCTTGATAAAATTGAGAAAGACGTAAAAGTGCGAAAGCATTTGCGCTCGGAATTTATCAAGAAAAGAACGACCAAGGTGGAAGCTAAGAAGAAAGATGAAAAGAAAATAGATGAAAAGAATGCTAAATTAGATTTGGAGAAAAAGGAAACAAAATCAGAGGTAACTAAACAAGACGTTAACTCTAAGAAGGAGAAAACAAGAGAACAAATAATCAAAGAACAGCAGGCAAAAGCTGATTTGACAACCGTTGGAAAGGAGAGTGCGAAGTAATATCGCTTAAACTAAAATGAATCTTAAGACACAAAAAATATTGGCGGCGAAGGTAGCTAAAGTTGGCGTGCACAAGATAGCCATAAATCCAGCGAGATTAGATGATTTGAAAGAAGCTATTACAAAAGCAGACATCAGCGCCCTTATAAAAAGCGGAGCAATTACAATCAAACAAACTAAACGTCCATCGCGCCACAGAGCAGTTGCAAGACACCTGCAGAAAAAGAAAGGCAGACAACGGGGACACGGAACAAGAAAAGGAAGAAAAAAAGCAAGAACTCCGAGAAAGGAGCAATGGGTAAGAAAAATAAGACTGCTTCGTGAACAATTACACTCTTACAGAGATGAAAATAAAATTGAGAGAAATATATTCGTAGATTTGAAACAAAAAGCAAAAGGTGGTTTCTTTAGATCAAAGAACCATATGATCTTTTACATCAAATCTAACAACTTGTTGAAAGATGGAGTAAAAAATGAGTAAAGGACCAAGATTTGTAGTTAGATTCAGAAGAAGAAGAGAAGGCGTAACTGATTACTACTCTCGACTTAGATTATTAAAATCAAGAATTCCGAGATTAGTTGTAAGGAGAACTAACAGATACATAATTGCGCAAGTCAACACATTTGACTTTAAGGGAGATAAAACTTTGGCGCACGCTAACTCTTTGGAATTAAAGAAACACGGATGGAATTCCGGATTGAAAAACACATCAGCTGCATATTTAATTGGATTAGTTATTGGAAAGAAAGCAGTTGAAGCAGGAGTGGAAAAGGCGATCTTTGATATGGGTTTATACAGACCTTCCAAAGGCGCAAAAGTATTTGCTGCACTAAAAGGTGCGAGTGATGCCGGCTTACAAATAACATTTGAGGATACGCTTGTCCCAAGTGCAGATAGAATTGAGGGCAAACATTTGAAATCAGATGCAAGCGCTGAATTTGCAAAGGTGAAAGGAGCGATATTAAAATAATATGGCAAAGCAAAATTTAGTAACAAGACTAACAAATTTCGCTAGTTATTATTGGAGAGGAAATTGAAATGGCAGAACAAAAGAAAGTCTATGCTAAAGAGAAAGAGGATATGGTAACAGAAGTAGAAGTTACGGAGACAGAGAAAATGCTTGAAGTTGCAGAAGAAACACAAGAGTCTAAAGAAAAGGAAATTGCACGACAAAGCAGAGCGCGCCAAGAAAGCAAAAAGCTTGACGAATGGGTACCAAAAACAGCTTTAGGTAGACAGGTAAAAGCAGGAGAAATAACAAGTCTAGAGCAAATTTTCGCATCAGGAAGAAGAATTATGGAAGCAGAAGTAGTTGATGCTTTAATTCCAGATTTATCTAACGATTTCATACTTATCGGACAGATGCACGGAAAGTTCGGAGGTGGACGAAGAAGAATAATCAGACAGACACAAAAGAAGACTGCAGAAGGAAATAAACCAAAGTTTACTGCATTGGCAGTTGTCGGAAACAGAAATGGCTATGTTGGTGTAGGTCTTGGAAAAGCAAAGGAGAGTTTGCCGGCAAGAGACAAAGCACTTCGTGCAGCCAAATTAAGTTTGATGCCAATTAAGAGAGGAAGCGGAGATTGGTCAGATGCTGCGGGCGGAGAACATTCACTGCCGTTCAAAGTAGAAGGAAAATGCGGTTCTATAAGATTAAGATTATTCCCAGCTCCTAAAGGAACTGGTTTGGTGGTAGATGAAGAATTAAAGAAAGTGCTTTCACTCGCTGGCTATAAAGATATGCGTTCAAAGTCAAGCGGACAAACAAGACAGAAAATAAATTTCATAAAAGCTTGTATGCAAGCTCTTGGAAAAACAACAAAAACTAAAGAGTTGAGAAACTAAAATGACACAAACAAAACAAATACAACAACAGGAGAATGTCGCACTTGCAGTTGTACGAGTAAGAGGCGAAGTAGGTTTGCATCCTGATGTTAAAAGAACATTTGATTTGCTAAGGTTGCGAAAGAAGCACGCGTGCGTAGTTGTAAATTTCAGCAATGCAAAATCAATGTTGAAAAGAGTAAAGGATTTCACAACTTTCGGCGAGATTGACAAGGAAGTTTTAGTTAGACTTTTGAGAACAAGAGGAAGACTTGCAGGCAATGCACATTTGACAGAAGAGTTCGTCAAAGATAAGATGAAAATGAATTTCGAAGAACTTGCAGAAGCTGTAATTGACGGAAAAGTTTCACTTAACAAAATCCCGGGCTTTAAGCCATTTTTCAGACTAGCGCCGCCAGCGGGTGGTTTCGAAAGAAACGGAATAAAACGTGGATTTGGTCAAGGCGGAGTTTTAGGCTACAGAGCCAAAAAAATAAATAAATTATTGGAGAAGATGATATAATGGTAGTAAATAAAAGACGAAAATCAAGAAGATTGCGAGGCTCAAGAACGCACGGATGGGGACATCCTAAGAAACACCGAGGTAAAGGTAACAAAGGTGGTAAAGGTTTCTCCAACAAGGGAAAGAGAGGCGCATCCAGAAAATCAAAATATTTAGCTCTAGGAATCAAGCCAATAGGAAAACACGGAATGATGCGCAAGCCGTTCTATAAATTCACTGTTCAGCCTATTAGTTTCAGAGTAATTGAAGAAAATATAGATAAATGGCTTGCAAATTCTTTGATTGAGAAATCAAATGATACTTACAAAGTTGACTTAAAGAAACTTGGTTACGGCAAATTGCTTTCGCAGGGTGCGGTAACAAAGAAATTAGCAATAACTTGCGACAGCGCTTCTGCAAAAGCAGTTGAAAAACTGCAGGAAGCTGGCGGAAGTTGCCAGATACTTCAGCAAGTAGTAGAAACAAGTGAATGATATGGTTAATTGGGACGCTATAACAGCATACTTTCCAGAGATAAGAAAACCCGAAGTAGCCAGACTTTCTTTTAACACTAAACTGATTTGGACAGGAATAATTTTACTTTTATATTTTATTTTATCGTATGTTCCTCTTTACGGATTAGGACAAAATGCCTTGCAGCAATTTGAATATTTGGCAATTATTCTTGGAGCAAGTTTTGGTTCTGTCATTAGCCTGGGTATAGGACCAATCGTAACTGCGAGTATTGTAATGCAGTTAATGGCTGGCTCTGGAATGCTTGGTCTTGATACATCAACAGCAGAAGGAAGACAGAAGTTCCAAGCCATTCAGAAAATTGCAATAATTGTATTCATATTATTTGAGTCAATCATCTATGTTATTATGGGTGGTCTCGCTCCAGATCCAGCACTCGCCGGCACTACATTATTTGCAGGTTTGCAACTCACATTGATTTTACAATTAGCATTAGGCGCATATATGATAGTTTTGATGGATGAAATTACATCTAAATGGGGCTTTGGTTCTGGAGTAGGTTTGTTTATCGCTGCGGGAGTAGCATTGCAAATCTTTGTAAGAGCATTTAATCCATTACCTTCTCCGCAAAATCCTGATGTTCCAGTTGGAGCAATTCCATATTTGTTTCAGGCATTAGGACAAGGCGAACCGACAGGTGCAACAATAGCAATTGTAGGTATAGTAGCAACTGTTGTAGTATTTTTGGTTTCAGTTTATGCACAGGCAATGAAAGTTGAAATACCATTATCATTTGGAAGATTACGAGGCTACGGAATGCGCTGGCCTTTACGATTTTTCTATACTGGAAATATTCCAGTTATTCTAATCGCAGCATTGCTCGCAAATGTACAGCTTTGGGCAAGATTGTTGCAGAATGCAGGTTATCCATTTTTGGGAACGTATTCTGGAAATGTTCCAGCAACAGGTTTAGTTAAATGGGTAAATTCGCCCGACGTAGTTACATCAATAGTAACAGGAGCAGTAAACTCCGATGTAATTATGCAAATTGTTATTTATTCAACTCTTATGATAGTTGGCTCTGTTGTTTTCTCCGTATTGTGGGTACAGACTGCAAATATGAGCGCTGAATCGCAGGCAAAACAAATACTTTCATCTGGCTTACAAATTCCTGGATTCAGAAAAGATCCAAGAGTTTTGGAATCTGTATTAAATAGATACATACCTGGACTAACTGTAATGGGTGGTGCGGCTGTTGGAGCACTCGCTGTATTAGCAGACTTAGGCGGCGCATTAAGCAGAGGAACAGGTATATTATTGACAGTTATGATAGTACATAAAATGTATGAGGATATTGCAAAGCAGCACGCAATGGATATCCATCCCGCGTTGAGGAAAGTAATAGAGAGTGATTAAATGGCCTTTGAAATAATAATACAAACGATGCAGCAGAACACTTTAGTTAGCATAGCATTAGTGAGCGCCGCCGTAGCAATGATTTCAACTTTAGTTTACAAATATTTTACCGATCAGAGTCTTATAAAACAAGTCCGCGATGATATGAAGAAATATCAGGATCAAATCAAGGAGGCTAAAGATAATCAAGAAAAAGCCTTGGAGCTAAATAAGAAAATAAATGAATTAAATATGAAAATTTTGCCTCAGCAATTCAAGCCAATGATGATAACTATTATTCCTTTTTTGATTATATTTCAGATTTTGAGAACTATATTTAGTACGATGCTGGTAATTCCGTTGCCATTTCACGTACCGCTTAGCTCTTTTGAAACAGGCCTTGGCTGGCTTGGAACATATGTTATTTTTTCAATGATATTCACAACCGCCTTCAGAAAAGCTTTAAAGGTGGTTTAGGGGACTTTACTATATGCAGCTTACAAGCTATAACAAGAAAAAAATCAGAAGAAGAACACCAGGAGGCGCAAGTATTGTCGCTTATAAATATAAGAGACATTCTGCTCATAAATGTGGAATTTGCAAGAAAGAGCTACACGGCAAGCCATCGGGTAGAAATGCATATGTCTCAAATTTATCAAAATCACAGAGAACAGTTGAACGACCATTCGGCGGAATGCTTTGCTCAAAATGCAGCAGAAATATAATTTCACTTAAGGCGAAATTGAAGCACGGAATTATTGCAAAAGCCGAAACTCCAATTTCTTTGAAGAGGTATTTACAATGACATCTTATACTCTACCGCACGACAGAGTAGACTATGTGGAAGAAGTCACTAGTTTACTAGGACGCACCGAAGATCCAGAAAAAGATTTCCAAACTTATAACTACGATAATCGTCCAGTATTAAAACCAGAAGTGTTTGGCGGTGATAGATTTACTTTAGAGACCATCTTACGAGATGATAAATTAGTAACTTTTGTAGGTATACTTAAAAATACAACTAATAAAAGAGACTATGCGTTAGTAGGTAAATTGCCATTTGAATTTAAACCAGAGAAAAAACGACCAACTAAGCCGACTAATGATTTATCGCGAATGGAAGTAACATTAGTACATCATAGGACTAATCCAAATATATACGGCGTGTGCCAATTTTTTAGAGTGGCTCCTAATACTCCTAAAGAAAGAGTCAGTAGATACATAGGTGTTGTGAGGATGAACCAATGATAGAGGTAGGAAGATTATGTGTAAAGATTGCTGGCAGAGACGCCGGAAAAGAAGCATTAATTGTAGAATTATTGGATAAGAATTTTGTTTTAATAGATGGGAATACAAGACGAAGAAAAACAAATGTTGATCATTTAGAATTACTGCCAAAGAAAGCAGATATCAAGAAAGGTGCAGATCACGCCGAAGTTGAAAAAGCATTGAAGAGTCTTGGCGTTGATGTCGAGAAGAAGACACCCGCGAGAACTAAGAAGGTAGTTGAAACTAAAGCAAAAGAAAAAACTAAACCTATAAAAACCAAAAAGAAATAATAATTTCTATGCCATACAAAAGCATTGACAATCTTCCAGAGCCAGTAAAACATACTTTACCAATACACGCACAACATATTTTTAGAGAAGCATTTAACGCAAGCTTTGCAAAATATGGTGAGATTAGAGCTTTCAAAATTTCTTGGGCTGCAGTTAAAAAGAAATTTGTAAAGCGCAGCGACAAGTGGGTTGCAAGAGGCTCAGTTAAGCGAAAGGTTAAAAAGAAAAAAGATAAACGTAGATAATGAACAAATTACCTTTTGAAAATATAGAGCGTAAATTGATTTACAAACAGAAAGCCAAGATTACAAAACTCAAAAAGAGAACAGGAGAGCAGCTGCTTAGTTTTGGTATAATTAATCTTGATAAGCCTAAAGGACCAAAGTCTATTCACGCCGTCAATAAACTTAGACATATTTTACAGCAGCCGAAAATTGGACACGGCGGAACTCTTGATCCGGCCGTAACAGGAGTATTGCCAATAGGATTAGGATATGCAACAAGAATTTTGCATTTATTTTCTTTAGCGGGAAAAGTATACGAAGGTAAATTGCATCTGCACGGCGAAGTTTCTGATGCGAAAGTAAAGAAAGTATGCAAACAATTTATCGGCAAGATAACGCAAACTCCTCCAAAGCGTTCAGCAGTAAAAAGAGAGGAGAGGGAAAGAGAAGTTTATTGGTTTGATATTAAGAAAATAGAACACAGGAATATTTATTTTGAAACTGGTGTTCAGCACGGTACGTATATCAGAACTCTGTGTGTTGATATAGGTGAGAAATTAGGAGTAGGCGGGCATATGGCTTACCTAAATAGGATACAAGCAGGGCCGCTGAAAATAGATAAATCAGTTACACTACAAACTATTAAAAATAATTATTTTAAATATGTACAAACTAAAGATGATAAGCATATAGTACGATTTGTCCAGTCTCCAGAGAAAGTTCTGAATTACCTGTCAGCCGTTTACGTTGATGAAAATGTAATACCGAGATTAAAGCACGGCTCACCGGTTTTCGCTCCAGGTATTATTGCATTTACATCCGATATTAAGAAAGGTAATAACGTAGGAATATACGATACAAGTTCTAATCTTTTAGCGCTAGGCATCGCGGAAATGTCTGCGAAAAAAGAAAGTTGAGAGAGGGTTAAGTATAAATACAGATGTAGTTTTTGTAAAATAATGGCTTATGTAATTACACACTTTTTAACATCAACATTTTTAGCAACATTGTTTAGAGCTAAATTTTCTGAAATCCAAAAATATATTCACGTCAAAGAACTTTTTATTATAGGTTTGTTCGGAGTAATTCCAGATATAGATGTTTTGCCATTTATAATAAACAGCTATTTTGATTTGGGCTGGCCAAATATTCATAGACTTATAACTCATAACTTAGTAATTGTTGCAGCGCTATTTTTGATAGGTTTGTTAATTTACACTAAAAATAAAAAATTTGGATTAATTTTAATGCTTGGCAGTATTGGCTGGGCGAGTCACGTAACATTAGATTGGATTTTATCAGGAACGGTAACTCCATTTTATCCACTCAGTAGTTTTGAAACTGGTATTAATTTAATACCAGCGGGAAACTTAAGATTAGGAACATATGTTTTGAGCGGAATCGATGCAGTAGTATTATTAACGTGGAGTTGGTTTGCAATAACTAAGAAGAAGCTTGTTGATTTTCAGGTTTGGTAAAAAGATTAGAATCAAACTTTTGCATTATGATAGCTTGTTGTACTAAGCCATCTAATGTTCTTACTTCGGGACCAAAAGTTATAATTGGGTATTGATTCTGCGACATTAATTGTAAAGTTAAAATTATTTAAAGTTAAAATTATTTCTTCTCCGAATGCTTTTACAAATAATTCGCCCGAATGTCCGTATTCGTAAATATTTGAGAAAATTTTATGTCGTTTAGACCAATCTGCTTTTTCTAATGTTTTGTATAACTCTGTACTTAGTAATTCAGAATGAGCTTCAGCGTCTTTAATGTAGTCAGACATAGCTATCAGCTATGATAAGTCTTATAAAATGATTTTGGTTTTAAAAATTATGGAACTGCCTAAAGAATTACTTGAAGTGATATGCTGTCCGATGGACAAAGCAGATCTAAAATACGACAAGATTGCACAGACACTTACTTGCAAGAAATGTAAGTATGTTTATCCAATAATTGATGGTATTCCAGATTTAAGACCACCTTATATGATTGAGGCTGAAAAGCAAAATAGCAAATAGTTTTAAACAGAATTCTAACACTTAACTCGTGCCCAGATCGCGTAACCTGGTACAGAGCAAAGACGACTTTTGTTAGTCTTCTCTGCGGGATATCGCGCAAGCCTGGAATCTTAGACAGCAAGCTTGTTTCCGAAAGGATGTGCAGGTTCAAACGCGCTGAAATCCACGATTTCGCTGGGTTTCTCGCTGAAACTCCTGCTCTGGGCGCTTCTTATATTTCTAATTATTCTTTCACAACTACGACGTTGGTCATTCCGCGTCTTTTCCTTTCAATAAAGTCTCGCCCTTCTAATCTATCTAAAATTCTAGTTATTTTTGCTTTGCCAAATCCTGTTTTTTCGATTAAGTCCGCTTGAAATATAGTTCTGCTATCTTGAATTAATTCCAAAACTTGTTTTTC
>JAGVWI010000014.1 GCA_018304345.1 Nanobdellati archaeon
AACGCAATTAGCTGACGCTGGTTTATTTTATTTTCTTTAAGAAATTTTTTCAAATCTATTAACTCAAGATTAACTTTAGTGGTTCCACCTTTTGGGAGTTTTCTATATCTAGCTAATGTTAAATTTCTAATCAATCTCGGAGATCCAAATAGCAATGCGTCGTAATCTTGGCTCACAGTCGCCCAAACTTTTCCTTTTCTACACATATAGGCGCACTGAGCTTCTCCCTCTGAAGGAGCCTCAACAACTGGTATTCCGAGTGCTCCCAATAGCTCAATAGATTTTCTTCTAATTTCTGGGGTTACTCTGACTGAGTATTCGTGCTCAATGCCCCATTCGCCAGTATCATATCTGAATTTTTGGCTCGGAGATTTACCATCAAAAACATAACATAATTTAATTCCAGACGCCATTAAATTAGTACTTCTATAAAACAAGCCCGATAAATAATTGGTTAATCTGCCTTTAGAATCAGACAGTGGCGGCATTGTTGTAAGAAACTGATAAAGTGTCAAATAAGCATCAACAGCTATTTTCTTGCCTTTCAATTTTTCCAGAGATATAGTTTCTGGAGAAACAATCTGACGTAAATTAACACCCATATAAAATTAAAGAAAAATGAAATATAAAATGATTCCGAGTTAACTCGAAGTTTATCTTCGACTCCTTCGTTTTGTAGTCTTGCGCCTTGTTGTTTTTCTTGTAGCCTTGCGCTTCGTTGTTCGCTTTGTTGTAGACTTTCTTCGCTTTGCAGCCATTGAACTTACCTCCTTCAATATTTAATTGTAAAGTATATTAGTCTAAAGTATATAAGTGTTTTTATTTCTGGGAAACAAAATTATTTTTAGAGATGTAAAATCTTTGCCTGCGTTTCGTATCTCTTGAAACGCCAATACGATGTGCTTTTTTAATACTGAATTTATCGTTAGCATCTAAAATATAAATTTCGGATTGCTGCGTTGCATCTTTTTCCTGTAATATCTTAGAAATACCAAATGCTTTTGTTAATTTTCCCGGACCAGAACATAATTGTTTTAGATTTTTTATTTTTTGATTAGAAGATGTTCTAAGTTCAAACATTTTAGCTATCCCTTGAACTGGTTCTAAAGCGCGAATCAAGACTGCTGATGCCTGACCCTCTTTACCTGTAATTAAATTTAGCATCCAATTGTTATGCACCACATAAACAAAAATAGTACCTGGTTTATTCCACATATATTTACTAATCTTGGTCTTCTTTCCTTTGTAAGCTCTGCTTGCAGGATCTCTTGTTCCGTGATATGATTCGGTTTCAACAATTTTTCCAATCAATAAATCGTTACCAAGCGATCTTACTAGAAATTTTCCGAGCAAATCGTTAGCAACTACTTCTGCGTGCCTTTCATAAAATTTTCTTGGCAAAATTTGGTTGGTGTTAAGGTTCTGTTTTAGATCTTCTAACTCTCCTTTGGAATTATAACTTACCATTTTATTTGCCTAATGAGTCTATCAGCTTCTTCCTAAAAGCGTCTAAATTTTTTACTGGTATAATTCCACCCGCTGCTTGAGGATGACCGCCACCAGTTCCGCCAAATAATTCGGATAACTGCATTGCTAACTTATTGCAGTCTATTGTTGCTGTTTGATTCCTATAACTTACCTTTACATAATCACCATCAACTCTCAAAATAACAACTGTTTTTTTCTTTTCTTGCATAGATATAATCGTAGAAATAGGAGAAACTATTTCATATTTAGGATGTATTTCATATATAACCAAGTTGTTGTAAACCTCTGCTTTGCTTTTCCAATCTGTAGTGTAACTTGATATTTCAGCTTCTCTTTGCTTTTTGTATTTACCTAACAAAGCTGCTTTTCCCGTGCAGTCAATAAGGTCTTTCGGGCTTTCAGCTCCGATAGCGACTTCAAGTGCCAATCTTTCGCCGCCAGCTCTATCTTTTCCAGCGGAGAATAAACTAGCTATTTCTCCTAATTGACTAGAAAAATCATATTTCTTTTTGCTTTGTTTAAGCTCAGGATATTTTAAATATATTCCCTCTAAAAATTTCTTCCAAGCTGAGCCACCAACATCGTTTATTATACCAACGCCAGCAATCCAATCAAAATCAGAAATATCCGCAACCAGGGAGCATATATCGTAAGTTAATTTCGCCCCGCAGTATCGTGAACTTTCTATTTTCTTCTGGAAAATATCGGGATGTACGTGGAGAATTCCATGCTTATTCATATCCTGATTTATTTTATGGTGATCAAATATAGCGATTTTTGCATTCTCACTCCATTGCGATAATTCTTTTACATTTTGGTCAGCAGCGAGGTCAACAAAAATAATATATTCGTAATAACTAGGAATTCTTACAATATCTAAGCGCCCCGGATTTGCGTAAATTATTTTTGCGGGTCGTTCGTTAAAATGTCTTTCAAATGTTTTAATCAAAACTGCTGCGGCGCTTATACCATCACCACAGCCTCGGTGATAAACTACTGCTGTTTTCTTGGGTTTGCAATTCTTGATGAAATCTGCGCCTTCGTTTAACATAGTAATAGTAGTCATAGAACAAAACTAAACCCCTTACTAAAAAGCTTTTCTCGCCACAGTAAGAGGATTAAAATGAACCTGATAACCTTATAAACCGATAAATTACATTTATTGCTAAGAGACAGCAGTTCTCGAAGTTAGTGCCTCTCTTTTGAGAGGGCCGCGCAGTCGGGTGTAAACCTAATATGTGCACTCGATAATTGTTTTCTTGGTTAATAAAAATGAAATTTCAAGATTTGGGTTTAGACCCACAATTAGTAAAAGCGGTAGAAGAAATCGGCTATGAAGAGCCTACAG
This sequence comes from Nanobdellati archaeon, assembly GCA_018304345.1. GTDB lineage: Archaea > Nanobdellota > Nanobdellia > UBA10117 > UBA10117 > JAGVWH01. The sequence goes on from JAGVWI010000014.1 coordinate 2,837, forward strand.
ACATACAAGCAACAACTATACCTTTAATTAGAGCGGGCCGAGATGTTTTCGGACAGTCCAGTACTGGATCCGGCAAGACTGCCGCATTTGGACTTCCAATTTTAGAGCGAATTCAACATAAAGGACGTATTCAAGTACTAGTATTAGTACCAACTCGCGAGTTATGCGAACAAGTAGCACAAGAGTTTGTGAAATTTTCCAAATACAAATCTGTCAAGATACTTGCAGTTTATGGTGGTGTTGGAATAGGACAGCAGATTAAGAATCTAAAAGATACAGATGTTGTTATAGGTACACCTGGAAGAATCTTAGATCACATAAACAGAAGGACTTTAGACCTACAAAATATAAAATTCTTAGTCTTAGACGAAGCCGACAAAATGTTTGATATGGGTTTTGTTAGAGATATTAGAAAGATAATACAATACGTACCAAAAGCTAGACAAACTTTGTTGTTTAGCGCAACAATTTCTTCAGACATTATTCATTTAGCTAAAAATTATATGGTAAATCCAGAAAAAGTAAAAGCTGAAGAGTATGTACAAACTGGAAAATTAAAACAAATATACCACAACGTAACAGTTGGCGATAAATTCTCACTTTTAGTACATCTATTAGCGCAAGAAAAACCAACCGTAGCAGTAGTTTTCTGTGCAACTAGAAAGCGTGTTAATTCAGTAGAGAAAAATTTGAAAAAATATACAAGCGTACTCGCTATACACGGAGGCTTAACACAATCTAAAAGAAATAGTATTATGGATCTCGTAAAAAGTGGCGAAGTAAATGTTCTTGTAGCAACTGATGTTGCTGCACGAGGTATTGATATCAAAACTGTCACGCACGTTTTCAACTACGATGTTCCAAAAACATCAAAAGATTACGTGCATAGAATTGGAAGAACTGCAAGAGCGGGCGAGACTGGCAAAGCCATAACACTATTATGTCCAGAAGATCACGAGAATTTTAGACACGTATTAGCGGATAGCGACATTGATGTCGCTGAACAACAGGATTTTCAAAGATTACAATTTGAAGTTATACGTACAGATAGACAGAGATTTAATCATAGAAGGTTTTCTAATAACAGAGGCTCAGCAAGACATAGTAATAATAGACGCTGGCGCTAAATATTTCTAAAGAAAAATGAGTGCTCCCGGCGAGATTGGTCGGAATTACAAAGTAATTCCTACGCCCCAAATTTCTATGAATTAACTGGGTTGGTCAGAATTACTTAGAAGTTACAGCGTAATTCCTACGCTCTCGCCTGTAGCTCTACAGCGAAATATGAGTGCTCCCGGCGAGATTTGAACTCGCGTCGAAAGCTTGAAAGGCTTTCATCCTTGACCGGGCTAGACGACAGGAGCACATGGGCCCAGCAAGATTTGAACTTGCGACCTATCGCTGTCCTAGTTTCTTGTCTAACGACAAGCGTCATATAAGACGATCGCTCCACCGGACTAAGCTATGGGCCCTATCCAAAGAAAAGCTTTTGCTTTTCTAGTATTGAAAACTTGTGTGTTTTCAATATTAAGGTTTAGCATCGCTAAACCTAAGCGCCCGAGAAAGGATTTGAACCTTTGACCTATCGATTACTCTCGCTGCATCTTAAGCAGACTTAGCGTTAACAGTCGATCGCTCCACCGGGCTAAGCTACTCGGGCATATAATAAAGTCAAGAAATCCGTTTAAAAATGTTATACTATACCAGCCAATCCTTGTTTTTGATTTTTTCAGGGACATATTTCTCAGTTATGAATTTAAAATCCTTAGCGCTCAAAGCTTCAAGTTCAAGCTTTACGCCTTTTTCTACCATATGTTTAAGCTCGTCTTGCCATTGTTTTTTCTTGAACCAAGGATAAGCTAATACTTCTGAAATTCTTTTTCTATCTATATCTTTAAGTTTCAATGTAACATTCTTAGGTAGTTTGTATTTCTCTTGGTCAAATGAGCTTAATCCGACAAATCTCGCTTCTGGAATTGCCATTCTTTCAGATTCAAATGCTAAATTAATAGAACCTTGTTTGATGACAGAATAAATATACAATCCATATACATCGTTGTCTACTAAAACATAAACTGGGAGTTTTAATTCGTCGTGCATTCGTCTTACTAATCTTCTAACTCCGCGAGGAGGTTGACCTCCACCGTGCATAATTACACAATTATTTTTCTTCCAGAATTTATCTTCATTAAATCTGCTCCAAATCGTATCTTTCTCTATAAACAAAATATAATCTGCTTCGCATTCCTTGAATTTTATAATATCTTTTTCCACAATAGATGGAATAGACCAGCCGCCAGAACCCATCTTACGTAAATCAATTGTATCACCGGCATCAATTATAGTTAAATTACCAACCATAGAACCTTTTTGTCCGGCTCTTACGTGCAATTCTTCTCTAAGTGAGCCAAGTGTAATTTCCAAATCCTCAATTATCGGATCAGATTCTGATTGATCTTCCCACGTTTCTTCTGATGTATCTCCGATTGTATGTTTAGTATTATAATAAATAGATCTAATTGGCGCGGTGATATTCTCCTTAACTAATTCTTTTATTACTCTGGCAACCAAAAAGGTCTGCATAAACTTTTTGGCCTGACCGACGTTGAAGAAATTTCTTGTCTGTGTTTTGTCTCCAAGCTTAACCATTTTCTGAGTTTCATCGAAGTAAACATTACTCAAACCTCTAAGCGGGAAAGTTACATCTGGATTGTTTCCAGATTCAATCGAGCTAACTGTATCTTTTGCTAAATCATCAATTTTTTCTGCTACACTTTTATCAGAGTTTTTCTTATTCATAGTCATCTCCATCTTCATCCTTATCTTTCTTGAAGGCTCCTACTTTTCTCTTCTCTATTTTTGCTAACTGCGCTTCTTCCTCTTCCGGTTTAAGCTGTCCAGACTTGTACATCTCTTCTGCAATTTGCAAAAGCTTGGTTAGTAATGTCTTTTCGTCTTGGTTAGTTATTTTTGACAATTCTCTTGCTAATTCAATTGAATAATTCTTGAACATTTCTCTTTTCTTTGCAGCCATTTGGCTTCTGTTTCTTTTTCCAATAAATACGCCAAGCAATCTACCGCATTCTTGCAGTGCTAATTTTGTTTCCTTTACAATTTCTGGAATACTTGCTACAGCATCTTTACTTTCGGATGTAAACGGCGCCCAAACGCTTGCGACGTGAACGATTACTATCAACGGCCCTGTCGGCATATTATTTCCGGATTGTGAAATTCCATAATTTTTCCACGATGTTGTTGTAGTGGCTTTTGTCAAAGCGCAGGCTCCCTGTTGATATAATAATGGAACTCTGTTTGCGAATCTGAATAAACTTATTGGACCTTCTATGTCTAATTCTCCGCCGTATCCTAATGCAACTTCAACTACGAATGCATTTCCTTTGTAAACGCTGGGAGTTCTAGTTACAGAGCACGCAAAATCCAGCTTATATTCAGACTCAAGAGATTTTTTTAAAATATCTGCCCCGATTGGCGAAAGTCCATTCGTAGAAGGCGATTGAATTTTTGCGCTGTGCATCGCCTTAATTAATTTGTCTGCCTGCTCTATTGTTATAAATTTAGGTCCAATTTTTGGATCAAGTCCTGCAACTTTTAGAATTTCTGTTGCAGTTGTGCCACCTACTTTATCAAATTCGGTTGTCAAAAATGAACTTAATGTCCTGGCACTTGTTACTTTTAGTAATCTCTCAAGTGTTCCAAGTTCCATACCATACGGATGTGGTTTCATCTTTTCGGATTTCTTTGGTAAATCATCGGTAACGCGTTTGAAAATTTCTTTATTCCCTTTTGGATCTACGAATTTTATAGATGCGTGAGGATTTACAATTGCTGTTTCTTTCAAATACTCGCTAACAGATGCTTTCTTTTCAACATATTTAGCTTCCAACTCAACTTCAACTCTTGTTCCGTGCTCATTCTTCCAATCTATTGTTGTCTGGCTCAAAATTATTGGTTCATTTTTCATTACATCTATTTTTACTTCGACAACTGTTGCCTGTTTTGCTGATTTTGTTTTTGTAATAATTCGAGCTGGCTTACCTGTTGTATTTTGAGCGTACAAAACTACAGCAGATATACCAATACCTTGCTGTCCCCTTCCTTGCTTTCCGCCAAAAGTTTGGAATTTTGAACCGAATAATAATTTAGCAAAAACTTCACCTACTTTGTTTGGTATTATTCCAGGACCATTATCTTCAACAATCATCTTATACCTGCTCGCATCAACTTGCTGAATTTGTACTGAAATATCTGGAAGAATATCCGCTTCTTCGCAGGCATCTAAGCTGTTATCAACCGCTTCTTTTACAGATGTTAACAAAGCTCTTGTAAGATTATCAAAACCTAAAAGATGCTTATTTTTCTCAAAGAACTGAGCTACTGAAATAGCTCGCATTTCTTCGCCTAATCTTTTTGATACATCGTCACTGTTCGCCATCTTCTACCTTTTCGCCTGTTTTTCGCTCTAAAAAGCGGTACACACTAGCGTGTTTTGAGCCAGTTAAAAACATTTCTACAGCTTGACGCGCTGTTTGAATACAGTCTGTTGGAGCAATTATTGCTATGGTTTTTCCGTAAACACAAATATTAGCACCAGTTATTCTCTCCAAAACTCGTTTAGTTTTACCTTCGTTGCCTATTACCAAGCCCTTAATTTCTATCCTTCTTGACCTAGTTTTGGCTCCAAAATCAGCCACGCTCAAAATATCTAAACCATAATCTTCTTTGAACAATTTCATTGCAACTGAAGGATTGAAACCTCTACCGATTGCTTCAATAACGTCTTTCGCCACAGAAAGTTCAAGAGCATCTTGAGCTTTTATTGTAACTTCACCTTCCGCTTGCACCAGTAATTTAACATTTCCGGCCTGTTCGATTTTTTTCTTTGAAGCGCCACCCTTGCCCACTAAAATCGGCACGCGAATTTTTGGTATTAGTATGTGGTCTTCGAATATATCGAAACTCTGCGGAGTTTCAGAATCGGAAAAATCTATATTTTTCTTTGGCATCAGAATTCCTGCTGCTCAAGCTGTTTTAAATAACCGTTTCGTCTTAGCCAATCGGCTTGATTATTTTGATACTTGTAAAGTATATCCGCTTTTTTGTCTCCTTCGTATTCCCAAGGTTTTATTATAACAATATTATCGGGCCTTACCCATAATTTTCTTTTCAAATGTCCGGGCACTCGGCAGACTCTCGTCTTTCCGTCAATGCAAATAACTCTTGATTTTCCAAAACCTAATCTTATTTCAACTATACCAAGCATTTCATCTTTCTTTGGCAGTTTGACTCTTGTTACTGGTCCGCTTTCTTCAGATTCATATCCTTCTGAATTATTTTCTTCAACCATAAACCATAATTATATCTGTGCTTTATAAAGTCTTACATATAAAAAGCGGTATGCATCGCTCTATTTAGAATTTTTATATCGCATATGTAATTTATTTACATTTTTATCACAAACATAATCGTGATGTCTAAATCCGCCGCCAAAACTTTTTGGTATATGCATCAATTCGTGTATCAGAGTCTTATCTTTCTCGTCCTCTGGCAAGCAACTCTGTTTAAATCAATATGTTCAAAATCAAGTTTACTGCAAATATTTAAAATTCTTCTTTTAATTTCTGGTGCATATTCATACTTAATCATCTTGTCTCAGCGAAATATTAATTCTGGTTTTTGGTCTGTTCTTGCTTTGATCCCAGCTATATTGCCTATGACTTACAGTCATTGACGAAAACTTAAAATGCTTTCTTAAATCAGTTGCTAAATGGCGCGCGGAATCTTTTGACAGCATATAGAAATCAACACCTTCTCTTTGGTCTTCAATTTTTATTATGAACTCTCTATATTTTTCTGCGAAGTCCAGAATTTTCTTTTCATTTTTCTTATCTCTTACCTGCACAATTGCTCTGTGATCTTGTGAAAGTACATTTCCGCAGTCTTGACATCTTGAATCTTTTACATAGATATCTGACTGCATAGTTTGTTCAAATCTCTTGTCATCTATTTCAAAAACTAAATCAACTTTGCCTTTGCGTCCCATCTTTTTAATCTCGAGTTTTTTGATAACTGAACTTGGCGGTAATCTCGCACCTTTTTCAAGGGCTAAAGTCAGGTAATATTCTGGAGACTCGTCAGTCTTTACCCAAATTCCTCTCCAATTTACGGCTCCGCAGTCTCTGCAGATTCTTACCACTACTTTCTGAGGCAGCTTAGGCTCAACTTTCTCAAACTTGCAGTTAGCGCACAAGCCCTCAGAAACATTAGCATCTGAACCGCACCGCGGACAGAATCTTGATTTCAATCCCATAACATAACGTAAGAATATGCCAATAAAAGCTTAAGCTAAGTTTGTAAGTAGTCTATATGCGCATAATAGCATTACTTTAAACGTAATCTCTAATCTCTAATTTGACTAAAGCTTAAGCGTAGTTACGCGTTCGTTATTTTTTTCGTCTGTCTCAACTATAAAATTATCTGGGTCTATTGCTACTTTTATTGTATAACTGCCACTGGTTAAAAGCAGACTTTGCAACTCAAGCTGCTTGGTATCGCCAATACCTAAGTATAGGGCCTTGTATTCTTTTGATGTTACAGAAATTGGAACTACTCTATTTGGCTCATTTCGCCAAACTTCTATCTTTACGTTAATACCTGCTGATTTGCTGATACCTTGATTCTTTATTGTAACCATAGGTGTAAATCTATAATTTGCTTTTGGTGTAGTTGAATAGCTCAGAGACTCTATTGTAAAGTCTGGCAGATTTGTAACTTGCAAAGTTGCTGTTGATCTCTCTCCCTGCTCTATCAAATAACCATTATTGTTTTTGTCAATGCACGCTGTTAATTTGTAATCTTTTGCGGCGCCCTTGTAAAATATTGCTGAATTATCGCACCCCGGCGATGTGCAAACATAAGTTGCTACTACTTGTCCATTGCATAAATCGCTTCCCTCTCGTATCAAAACTCTCTGACCTAAGCAATTATTTAATCCTTTTACATTCGCTGTAATTGGTTCATTAAGTTGAGCTATCCTCGGGGATAATTCCAGAACTGCATTGCCGTTACATCCTGCGGCTACAAATCCCGTTCCTGAAAAGCTTGAAAATAATGCTAGTCCAGCTATAGCTAATATGATAATTAATGCAAAACTATTAACTTTGGCCATACTAAAACTAAAACTAGCCCGTATATAAAAATAGCGTTTATTCTAAATCCATAGACTCCAACTTTTTAATCCTGGATTCCATTGGCGGGTGCGTTTGAAACAAACTTATTAGGAAATTTGGCTTTAGTGGATTTGAGATAAATAGGTGTGCTGTTGATTCAGTTGCAAATGGTATGAAGTTCTTTTTGGAATGCGCTTCAAGTTTTCTAAGTGCACTGGCAAGAGCTTTTCCATCACCGAGCAGTTTTGCGCCCGAGGCGTCTGCCTGATACTCTCTGCTTCTTGAAATTGCAAGTTGAATCATCATAGCAATGAATGGTGCGAGAATAGCCATAATTAACAAATGCAAACCATTTCCGTTGTCATCCCTTGAGCCTCCAAACATTGCTGCGAATCTCGCGGTATAAGCAACCATAGATATGGCGCCCGCAACTGTTGCAACAATAGACATAATCAATATATCTCTATTAGTAACGTGTGAAATTTCGTGAGCTAAAACGCCTTTCAATTCCTCTTTAGTCATTAATTTTAGAATACCTTCTGTGCACGCAACTGCTGCGTGTTCGGGACTTCTGCCAGTTGCAAACGCATTTGCAGACTCAGTTGGAATGATATAAATTTTAGGCTTTGGTATATTGGCTTTCTTAGCCAAATCTGCAATAATATCGTGGAGGAATTTGTAGTGTAACTCATCTGCGGGCTTAGCTTTGTAGATTCTAAGAACAATTTTGTCGGAAAAGAAATAAGCAACCATATTCATGGCCGCAGCCAAGCCTAAGCCCATTATTATTCCGTAAAAACCTCCGAAGAAGCCACCTATACTCATCAATAGCCCTGTTAGAATTCCCAGAAACACTATAGTTTTGAGTTGGTTTAACATAAGTGTAAATCGATTCGTAGAGGCTTAAAAGGTTTTTCTAAACGCAAAGAAATTATTGAAGTGCTTCTCT
>JAGVWI010000015.1 GCA_018304345.1 Nanobdellati archaeon
TGCGGCTTTACAACAAATAGACCATTTGAAGCTGACCAAGGAAATTATAGAAATCCAAAATATAAACTCGTTAGAATTCCGAATGATAAAGATAATGCACAAATACAAAACGATACAAAATACTCAATTGAAAGTTACATAGAGCAGGCATTTGTTTTGCATAGCAGGACGGCTTTTAGAGATGCTTACGATTCGTTGCATCCAAATGAGTTTTGCAGACCAGCTGCAGATTTACTTGCCGATAGAATGAAAAATAGAAATTGTACGCTTGCTGATTTAATTGATGATATGGGATTAAAACCAAAAGATTGTGAATATCCAGTTATTTATTTTTAAGATTAAACATATTACGCTTACGTTTATGCGAAGCAAATGAACCAGTATTACCACGTAGATAATACAGCTTCCCCTTCAACGTAACTAAAAGATCTCTAGCACCATATACCTTAGCCCATCTCTCAACGTAACGCTCTATATCTTGAGTGTTCCTTAGAGAATATTTCATGCGTGTTTCAGGTTCATAGTACTCTAGAAGCGGTTCACTACCAAAACCGATATCACTTTTTCTCAATGCTTGAAATGTTGTTGCTACAAGACTTATGCAGTGTCCGATATCAATATTTTTATTATTCATAAGTTCGTTATCAATTCTAACAAGTATGCCATCTAATGATAAATCAAGAAAAGCTATATTTTCTTCTTCTATAATTTCGATCTTCTTAGCCATATACTAATTTCGTTATTTGTGCTTTTTTAAGGTTGACTGGCCACTGTTTCAAAAAGAAGTTTTGGCTTCAGCAACGCCATTATTGATATCTTTTGAATAATGCTGGTGGTTAAACAAAAGCTCTCTTGCAATAGTTCTTCTTACTCGTCCCAAATTAGTTTTGAATTCGTAAAACTTCAGAGTGTTAGCTCCAGCGAAAGCTCCGCCAATATTCATTAGTTCGTCATAGAAACTTACGCTTCTGTTTGGTACAAATCCCTGGTATAATTCAAATCCTAAGCTTATTGCGTAAGAAGTTAAATATGCAATATAAGAGCTGTTTTGTTTTAGAATTTCTAACTTAGATGTTGCCAATGCTCGTTCAGTGGTGGTCGCCAAACCAGCGAAAGCAGCCATATGAACTGCATAATCGGGAATAAAAAAACTACCAGTAAGAGTTTGGGTAAATGGCAGAGATACAAGCGATAAATATGCTAAACTATTTACTTTATGTATTTTTGATGCGTGTTTAGAAATTGTGCTTTTTATTCTAAACAAATAATTTTCTGATATTACTATATCATCCAAAGTTATATTTTTTGTACCTATTGCCATATTTGTCAAATAAAATTATCTTTTGGTTTTAGATCCAGATTTATCTTTGTTGGGAGGTAAAAGACTTGCTGCTTTTTTCCTTGCGATAGCTCTCTCTTCCGTGCGCTTTTTAGTCTCGCGCTTTTTCTTTCTCTCAAGTTTCAGTTCCTCTTTCTCATCTTCTATTTTTCTTTTGTTGTCTTTAATCGTCTTAAGTCTATGTTCCACTTTTTCTCTTCTTCCAATTTCTTCCTTCAAATTATTTATTTCTGATTCAAGCCGCAATATAGTTTCGGTAGGCTTTACTTCAACAAGAATATTTCCGCAGTCTGGGCAGCTGAAATCATTCTCCAATGCATCTTCATAGACATATTTCTTGCCACAATGCTCGCATTCAAAAGTATATTTCCTCTCCTCTTGTAGTAGCTGTTCTTTTTTGACTAATTGGGCTTTTTTATATTGCAGATAAATATCCTTAAGTTTATCTTTGTCAAGTGACCAGTAATATAGATACCACCATTTCTTATCCGGATCTTTTTGCTTTGTATAAGTAACAAGACCAAGTGAACTTAATTTATATAATAATTTTCTAGCTCCATTGATTTTGAGTTTCAATTTCTGTGCAACAATATTTTCAGAAATGTTTTCCTTTCTTTCTAACATATTAAGAATTTTTAATGTTACGTCATCTACTTCAACTCCGATTTCACGGAGCATTGTAATAATTTTTGGTGCTGCCATCTATGCAATACCCCCAAAAATATTAACTTTTAGCTTAATAGCTTTTGATATATTTCTCTGAGAGTTAACCACTATACATTCCATTTTGCTATTAAATTCTACATTCATTTTCTTACGTCTCTCACTGAAAGCCGCCCAAAATTGCTGGACCGAACAAGTTGAATAGCAACAATGCGAGAGAAAGGTAACTGATTAGCATAAAAACTTTTTGGGCGTTTGTCTTGTTCTTTATTACATAATCTATTAAAGAATTAGCCATTTTTCCGCCGTCCAGAGGTCCAATTGGAAGCAAATTAAACAAGCCAATTCCGATATTTAGCACAAAAAGCCAATAGAAAAATTGAGCCATATATTGAAGCGCCCAAGGAAGTTGTCCATATCTATCTGCTATAGTTGGCTTGACTGCAGATTCGCTCTGAAATTGTATACCGAGATACGCCAATCCTTCCTGCTTTGGATTCTCTCCAAAAATTGCGGTTTTATCGCCGTTGTTTGTTGCGAGTGTGATACTGTCTCCTGGCTTGTTTGCGCTCAAGATGTTAACAAAATGTTTAGTTGATTTTAGCTCTATTCCGTTTGCAGCCGTAATTATATCTCCAGCTTCCAATCCTGCAAGTTCTGCAGGCTCTCCGGGAGTTATGGATACGATTTTTGCACCAGTGAAGTCAAATGTTCCAGCGATTGCTGGAGCAACTAAGAAAGTTGTCAAGCCCAAAACAATTATTGCTACAACGAAATTTGTAAATGCGCCACTTGCAAGAATTGCTTCTCTAGCCCTTAATGGAGCTTTGTTGAATTGCTTTTCATCTGGCTCAACAAAAGCCAATGGAATTATTGCGAGTAAACCGAAGCCAACGGATTTTAATTTAAGTTTGAAGGCTTCTGCAACAACGCCGTGCATCAATTCGTGCACGACTAAAATTATTGCAAGTGAACCTAAGAAATACCAAATTGGAACGAACTGCACAATACCAGAACTGGATGCGCTTGCTCCTGGCAGAATAAACTGGACAGCGGACTGCAAAGTTTCTCCGTTAAGAACTTTTGTAATTGTTGCTAAAACTTGCTGAATTAAAAAGTAAACAATGAAGGCCATTGCAATAAACGCCACAGGAATTGCAATTGTTCCATAAATCTGCCAAAACTTTTCGTAAGTTCTTCCTAACTTTCTCACGTGTTCTATTGTTCTTTTAGATCTGTAAAGTATAACTGGAATAAAAGCCATCCACTCAATCTTAACATTCTTTTTATTTTTCCACAAAAAAGCGCCGATTGCACTATAAATAATTGCAACTGCTATAAGACTGAACACAAATGGATCTATGGTGGCCATTACTAATCTTTTTTATAGCGTGCAACAGTCTTTAATAAATCTATGTGTCCAAGGAAAAGTGCTCTGCAACAGTAACGTTTCAAGTCAAGTTTGTCCATTACTTCTTTTGGCTCTTCTCCGCGGGCAATTGCTTCTTTGTATTTTGCCCATAAGTGAGCTACTGGCTTTCCACAACTTGTACATCTTATTGGAATTATCATAGTATTATTTTGCGAACCTCATCTGTACGACTTCTGCCTCTTTGCTCTTGCTCTACTGTGAGTACCAAACTTTCTTGGTTCCTTATATCTAGTATCTGCTACAAGCAAATGTCTGTCGTAATCAAGATATGTCTTTTTTAGCTCTTTTGAATTTGTTAACTGCACGATTGCTTTTGCAATTGCGAGTCTCGCTGCTTCGGCTTGAGCTGACCAGCCTCCGCCTCTTACATCAACATTAATATCAAATCCTTTTGCAAGTTCACCTGCTATTAAAATTGGCTCTTCCAATCTTAATCTTGCAAATTCGGGAGTGTAAATAGCAATTGGTTTATTGTTAACTAAAACTATCCCTTTACCGGGTCTTGCAAAAGCTCTGGCTATTGCTGTCTTTCTTTTTCCTGATGTTAAGACAACATCACTTTTTTGTTTTTGTTTTTTTGCCATTATTCTTCTCCACCTTTTAGCAACTCTGATAACTTCTGAACTGTCAAACGATATGGCGTTTTGACTTTCATAAATGATGCGCCTTCTATTGTTTCTGCTTTGCCTTCAAATTCTTTTGGAACGCCAACATAACATTTTACTCTTCCCAGTGCAAGTCTACCTCTGCTTTGTTCTGTCCATTTACCAGTTGGTAGCATACCTCTGACAGCACGCTTAACTATTCTTTCCGGATGTCGTCTTCGTCTTGGACCTTTGAAAGGAGTTGCTCGAACTTCTCTTGCCTTGTATCTCGCAACAATTGCATTCTGGCTGCCCGAAATTACTGCTTTTTCGCAGTTAATAATTGCGACTTCCTCGCCAGTTAACGCTAACTTTGCAACTCTTGTTGCCATTCTTCCCAAAACCAAATTTGTTGCGTCTATTACTTTCATTTTAACTAACCAAGTATTCTAACTTTTTCTCCCTTTGGATTTTTCTCAACTAATTCTGAGATTGTCATAACTTTTCCGCCAGCCTTTACAACTTTCTCTGCAGCTTTTTGCGAGAAATTCCAAGCAGCTACGGTTAATTTTTTATCTAGCTCTCCGGCTGACAATAATTTTCCTGGAACAAGAATTATTTCGCCGTCGTCTGCAAATCTTTGCAGTCGTGACAAATTTACAACTCGTCTTTGTCTTGTAGATCTGCTTAACTCAAATGCTGTTCGCTTCCAAATTGGAGCATTCTGTTTATTCAGCTCTGCAATGAGCACCTGTGTTGTATTATTTGTTGGTCCTGTTCTCATTTTAGTATTAAAGTGCGGGAGGAAGGATTCGAACCTTCGAAGGCACTAAGCCACTTGGTCCTTAGCCAAGCACGTTTGACCGCTCCGCCACTCCCGCGGATTCACAAATCCGGAGTGTAAACGCATTCATTTAGAATGCGCAGGGCTTCGCATCAAGCCTTAGAGTTTCGCCTCCTTGAGCTTTTCATGTAGTACATTTACCGCCTCGTTAAGCACTTCTTTAGGAGTCAATTGACCCCAGCTTTCAAATGTAAATATAAATTTATCAGTTCTGTTTGTTACTTTTATTCCATTTTTTTCGCAGATGTTTTCAAAGCTTTCATTCCATTTACTTTCGTTTTTTATTTTGATAGAATTGCCAGATTTTTCCAACTGCGGAACTAATTCCAAAACTTTTGCGATGTTTCCAGCAGAAGCATCAAATTCAGGATAGCCTCTGTAAAAGAAGTGTCCTGCGCTCCACTTTGAGTGTTCTGTTCCCTTTCCCATTACTGCTGTAACTTCCAATTCTATTTCCTGTCCATCAAGAAGTTCAACAATCGGCATATCTGGGAAAACTGCTTTGACACTTGGATCTTTGAATTTTATGTCGCTTGCATAAACTACTACTGGTCCTTTTGCTTTCAAAGTTCCTTTAACGGAATTTTTTGCGCTGAAAGTTTCTGAATCATAATTGTCAACTGTTGTATAGCTCTTCAAATCCGAAACTAATGGAATTAATCCTAATCGCAATGCAACCATTTCATCCCAGAGTGCAGAAGAGTTCTGCTTGAAATCAACATCTTCTATTGCTAAAACTGGTACTTCAAATGAAGCTGCACGTCTCAATGCATTCATAATTGCGGGAGATGTTTTGTCAACTACAATTGTAACTTCGTTTTCTGTTTGATTAATTATTTTTAATTCCATCTTATACTCTTCTACCCCGCTTTCCGCCTTTCTTTCTGCAACCGCCGTGTGGAATCGGAGTAACATCTTCAATGCCGACTATTTTCATTCCTGCTCTTGTCAGTGCTCTGATTGCCGGCTGTGCGCCCGGACCTGGATATTTTGCACCATTGTGTCCGCCTTGCGCTCTTACTTTAACATATAATTTTGAAATGCCTTTATCTTTTGCATCTGCCGCAACTTTTTTGGCTGCCTGCATTGCAGCAGTTGGAGTTGGTCTTAATCTGTCCGCCTTTACGACCTGTCCGCCAGAACTTATTGCCAAAGTTTCAGCGCCAGTTAAATCTGTAATATGTATGATTATGTTATTGTATGATGCGTATATGTATGCTATTCCTGTTTGTTCGGCCATTTTACTCCGTTACCTCCACGGCTTCTGCTTCTTGAGATTTATCTTCCTTAGTTTCGCTTTCAGCTGTGCCAACAGAAGGCTTGCCCTGTGGCGCGATGAAAGCTTTGCTTTCAGCTGCGCCGACAAATTTCTCAACGCTTAATTTAGGATTGAAACCTTCAACGAATTTTACATCGTCATTCACTCTTACCATATATGACGGCGCATTAATTTTTCTGCCGTTTACCAAAACTTTGTTATGGACTATGAATTGTCTTGCCTGTTTGACCGTTATTGCAAGACCTTTTCTGTAAATAATAGTTTGTAATCTTCGCTCAAGCAAATCTTTCATCGTTAATGCTAAAACTAAATCTGTATCTGCGTTTGCATCAATTACTCCAAATTTTGCTAATGAATCAATGAGTATTTTCTTTCGTTTATCTTTTGCTTCGCCAATTAAAGAAGCTACATTCTTTGCCTGCTCTCTCCAGTTTCTAAGTTTGTCTGCAGTCTTCCATATCTCTCTCTTGTTAACGAGACCATAGCCTTTAACTATAACATTCTCTTCCTTGATTCTCTTTGACTCCCAAGGTTTTCTAGGTGCTTTATATCGTGGTTTTGCTCGTCTCATTTTTAGTTATTTACTTACTCTTTACCTCCTTTTTCTTTGCTACACCCATAGAGCTTCCCTTTCTACCTGAGCTTCTTGTCTTTTGTCCTCTTACTTTCTTTGAGCCCTTTGAGTGTCTTGAGCCTCTGTAAACTCTGATTTTCTTTAGGAATCTTATATCCATATTTTTCGCGAAATCTAAATCTGAACCGACTAAATGCAAATCTTCTCCTGTGTCCCTGTCCTTTCTTCTGTTAAAAAGCCATTTTGGTAAGTTGTATTTATCAGGATGTTTCATCACGTCTTCAATCTTTTCAATTTCCTGCTGTGAAAAATTTCCGCATTGTTCTACTCTGTTTATTTTCAAAACATTTGAAACTGCATTTGCAAGCATAAAACTAACACCCTTGACTCTTGTAAGAGCCATAAAAATAGATACCTCACCAGGTACATCAACATCTATAATTCTAACTAAGTTTCTAAAGTCTGGATTTGAAGAAGCTTTTCGGCTAGGCTTAGCTGTATTTGGTTCTGATTTAACCTGTTCTTGCTTTTGTTCTGCGACTGCGTTTTCTGCCATCAAATATTTTTTCCGTTATGCGTCAGCATAACAACCCACTAATGCTTTAGGCTCGCGGGTTAAGTAATAGTAAGCTCGTCTATCGTGGCTTTAAAAACATATCGCCGATTTACTAGTGCTGTATCAAAATTAAATTTTGGATTTCCTTAGTAAATTAGCATTCATAACAACCGTAACAGATGATAAGGCCATTGCAATTTCCGCGGCAACTGGAGGCATAATGCCTGAAACTGCAAGCGGTATAGCTATAACATTATATGCAAAAGCCCAAAATAAGTTTTGCTGAATTTTACTAAATGTTGCTTTTGAGAGATTAATAGCCTGAACAACACCAACAAGAGATCCCTTAACTAAGACTATATCTCCTGCTTCAATAGCAATATCTGTACCAGTTCCCATAGCAATTCCTACGTTACTTTGCTTTAGAGCCGGAGCATCATTTATACCATCACCAACGAAAGCCACCATTCCATCTCTTTGTAATTCTTTTACTTTCTTAGCTTTGTCTTCCGGCAAAACATTTGCTATTACATCTTTAATTCCAACTTGTTTGGCTATTGCTTGTGCGGTTCTTTCATTATCTCCCGTAATCATAACTGTTCTGTATCC
>JAGVWI010000018.1 GCA_018304345.1 Nanobdellati archaeon
CTTAGAGTTCCTGTTTGAACATTTGTTGCCATTTCTAAAAGAAGCTAAAAATATAGTCTTAAAAATGTTTTTACTTCTTCGTAACTGCCTTGGCAGTTACCAACATCTCTGGCACATATTGCTTTGCGTAGTCAAATGCCATATTTTCATAGCCGGAATTTAATAGAAATCTCACTATATCTTTAGCATCTTTGATTTTTTTTTCTGCTCTTACTTCACGCATATAGGCGGCTTTCTTTGCCTTTACTTCAAGTCGCTTATTATATTTTTTCATATATTGTTTTTTGTGCACAGTAACCATAGCGGGTCTATACTACTACTTCTTTTAAACCTTGCGAGTTCTTGCCCAGTATGCAAAAAACGTCAACGGGCTCTCAAGTCTTTGATGCACTACTAAACGGCGGATTTGAGAAAGAAGTTATCACAACAGTGTATGGTCCTGCCGGCTCTGGTAAATCTAATGTTGCTATGGTTGCGACTGCATCAGTAATAAAACAAGGTAAAAGTGTAATTTACGTTGATACTGAGGGTGGTTTCTCAACAGAGAGAATGAAACAACTTCTTCCCGTTGAATACGAAAAAATTATGCAAAATATTATTCTACTCGCGCCGACTAATTTTGAGGAGCAAAAAAAACATTTTGCGAAATTAAACGACGCTGCAAATGCAGATAGAGTTGGACTAATTATCGTAGATTCTATAACAATGCTTTACAGATTGGAAAAGGGTTCTGATGAGGAAATTAGAACAACGAATAAAGAACTTGCAAAACAACTTTCGCAGTTGTCTGAAGTAGCGAGAAAGAAAAATATTCCTATTTTAGTTACAAATCAAGTTTATGCTGATTTCAAGCACGAAAATAACTTCAAAATGGTTGGCGGCGACTTGTTGAAATATTGGAGCAAAGCGATAATAAAATTAGAATCTGAAAACGCTCATAGGAAAGCAACAATCATAAAGCATAGATCCATTCCAGACGGCAAATATATTCGCTTTGAAATTGCCGATAAAGGTTTGTATGAATATACACCAAGAAAAAAGTTCAGTCTTTTTCAATAGGTTTTTTCTTGCCCCAGTCTTTTTTGCTCGGACATTTATGATTTAAACACATTTGATAATGCCGTTTAGCCGCAATTTTAAGCATCGGGAATTTGCACTGCTCACAAATCTTATCAGTTCTAACAACAGCTCCGTGCTGCGGTAACGGATAAGTATTCTTGCATTCTGGATAACCATCGCAGGCGGCAAACTGCTTGCCAGTTTTCTTTGAATGCACAATTCTAACATTTCCTTTTTTGCACTTATTGCATTTCATAAGGAAATTTGATGCTATACGCATTTCATGCAGCGTTGTGCTTAATTCTTCTCCAATTTTGTTTTTGTTTTTTTCTATTACGTCGGTAATATTTGTAAGAGCTTTCTTTGCATTTGCTAAAACAACTTCGCTTTTGAGTTTGTTTTCGCGGATTTTATCCATATCACTCTCAAACTTTCGCGTTAGTTTCTTATCCATTATATCTGGAGCATATTTATCAAATATTTTTACGACTTCTAAACCAAGCTTAGTTACATTTATTGACTTGTCGTTCACATAACCTCTTTGATATAAAGTATCAATAATTCCAGCTCGCGTAGCTTTTGTCCCTAAATTTTCTTTCTCTAATTGTTTAATCAAAGAAGCCTGCGTATAGCGCTTTGGCGGCTCTGTTGCTTTTTCTGCTAAATTAGATTTCTGTGAATAATCTTCACCAACCGAAATTTTTGGAAATTCTATTTCCTGGCGTTTTGAGTAAGGCATATAGAAACGCTGCCAGCCAGACTCAGTAGTTCTTGTACCAGATAAATTAAACAATTCATTTTGTATACTAAATGTAACTTTCGTAGTTTCACGCTTTCCAGCTTCGGCAAAAACAGATAAGAATCTCTTGACAATTAAATCGTAAATTTTCTTTTGGTAAGATGAAATTGTTCTTGGAACCTCTCCGGTTGGATAAATTGCTGGATGCGCCGGATCAGTTTTAGCACCTTCGTTAGGTTTCAAATTACCCTTGAGTAATTCAAATGCAAAGTCTGAATATTCTTTTTGTTTAGTTAAATCCGATATCAATCGTTTGTAATTCAATTGCGGCGGAAGTTTTTGCGATGATGTTCGCGGATAAGAGATGTATGCATCGGTATAGAGCTGTTGAGCTATCTGTAGTGTTTGTTTTGGTGTAATTCTAAAAACTCTGTACGCCTCTGTCTGCAAAGATGTCAAATCAAAAGGAAATGGCGGATTAACTGCTTGTACGGATATTTTTATGTCGTCTACCTTTCCAGACTTGTTTTTTATTTTATCAAATATTTTTTGTGCTTCTGGCTTCTTCCAAAATTTATCTTTCTCGTGTAGCGCTTCAAATTTTTTACTACCTATGTTGAACAATGCACTGACATTCCAATACGCCTCTGGTTTAAAATTCTGTATCTCTATTTCGCGTTCGGCCAAAACAGCGAGTGACGGACCTTGCACCCTACCAATTGATAATTGTTGATAGTGATTTGTTGTTGAAGTAAGCGCTTCTGTAATAGCTTTGGATAAATTTACACCCCACAGCCAATCTAAATTATGTCTCGTAACTCCAGCACCAGCCTGTCCCCAATCTAAAGTTGGACTTAAATGAGCGTATGCTTCTTTCAAATCTTGTGCTGTTAACGTAGAAAACTTCATTCGCTTAGCATCTTTTTTGTTGCAGATGAATCGCACGATATTCAATCCTATTACCTCGCCCTCTATATCATAATCGCACGCGACAATAACATCTTTAGCGTCTTTAGAAAGTTTCTGCAACGCAATAAAATAAGGTTTTGAGAATGCGGAAGCCTTATTTTCGTAAGTCGGATGCCATTCTAAATCAAAAGCTGGATAATCTTTTTTGTTTTTAGCTCGCAATGTAAAAAGATGTCCAACCGCTGGCGCGACTATAATTTTCTTACCCTTATCAGAAACTTCGTAATAAGACACGGAGCCAATCTTTTTGCGTGAAACTTTACCTATTGCGGCAGCTATTTTCTCCGCAGCAGATGGCTTTTCGCTTATAATCAGCGTGTGAGACATACAATATGCGATGCTTCACTAATTATTAACTTTATGTGCATAAAGTTTTTAAATCACATACCAATTACAGCTAAATAAAAAAGCTAATAGAAACGCTCTAGAAAAAAGCTTAAAATTAAGTGTGGGTTTGGATTTAGCGCACATAGGAGACCCAACAGAACTTATTGATGGTGTGGACTTATATAGCTTAATTACGAAAATAGAAAATCCTACTTTAACTTTTGCGCCAATTGATGGTATACAGCATTGTCTCATTACTCAATCAGATGGCTCTTGGAAATTATACGAAGGTCAAGCAGTAATTGAATTATTAGATATATTAAATGAGGAAGATTAAATCTCGAGAATCCGGCCCGATTTACTTGCACAAATTACTCTTGTCTTGCCGATAGTATCTTCTATACCATCAGCTTCGTGAATATGGGAGCAAATTGCTGCATCTGGCTGGAATTTCTCAATAATATTTCTTACACCTTGTGAGCCTTCAAACAAACCCATTTCCATTCTTGTTTCAGATGGATGAACGTGAGTTATCATTACCTTCTTTTTGCAGTCTTTGATGCGCTCAAAACCACGTTCTAACAGATACTCTATTTCATCTTCAGGTAATTGAAATATTCCGATATTTGCGGAGCCACAGCCAACTATACCTACATCGCCAAAAATTTTGTAATAGCCGTGCAAATGTATCGCTCCATACTTCTGCGACATAGCATCTGACACTGCAGAAGATTCGTGGTTTCCTGGAAGTATTGCTAAACTTTTCACGCCGGAAAATGCTTGAAATAAACCAGGTGTATGATTACCCATAGTTGTAAAATCTCCATTAACTACGACTAGATCTACTGATTCTTTTTTCGCCTGTTCGGCTAATTTCTTAGCTTGACTTACATCTCCGTGGAGATCGCCGACTGTTAAGATTTTCATAACTATAACTCAAGATTAGATGTTAAAAGGCTTATCAATATGATAAAAGTTATTTATTTATTTTTGTGCGATTTTATTTCAGTAAAACCAGTATACTTGTGCAGAGCTTCCGGTATCTTTACAGAGCCATCTTTTTGCTGGAAATTCTCTAAAATTGCACATATCGCTCTCTCTGTTGCAATTGCTGTTCCGTTAAGCGTATGAGCTGTATATCTATCCTGTCCAAATTTAACATTTAATTTTCTTGCTTGGTAGTCTGTGCAGTTAGAAACTGAAATAAGTTCGCGATACAGCTTCTGGGCAGGAAACCACACCTCTATGTCATATTTCTTTGTTGCATTATCATTCAAATCCTGCGCTGGAATACTGATAACTCTGTAAGGTAGTTTTAATTTCTGAAATAAATCCTCTGTAATCTTAACCATATCTTCGTGTATTTTATTTGAATCTTCTGGTTTGCAAAATATGAATTGCTCAACTTTATCAAACTGGTGTACTCTAAAAATTCCTTTGGTATCTCTGCCGTGTGATCCTGCTTCTTTTCTAAAATTTGTTGAGAAACCAACATATTTAATCGGCAGTTTATTTTCGTCTAAAACTTCATTTAAGTGGAATGCTGCTAAGGTTTGCTCTGCTGTCGCTATCAAAAATAATTCTTCGCCTTCTATTTTGTAAAGTTGCTTTTCAAAATCTTCCAACTCTGCAGCGGCTGCGATAGCATCATAGCGAAGCATATAGGGTGTCCACATTGGCGTATAGCCTTTTTCAATCAAATTATCAAATGCAAAACTAATAAGTGCTAAATTTAATTTTACTAGCTCGTGCTTCAAATAATAAAATCGTGCGCCGCTTATCTCGGCTGCTTTATTTACATCTGCTACGCCGAGCTCTTCAATCAAATCAGCGTGACCCTTTGGCGTGAAATTGAAAGTTTTTTGTTCGCCCCAGTTTCGTATAACTTGTACAGTCGTTCCAAGCGGAACATCCTCCTGCAAAATATTTCCGACCTTATAGCGCACTCTATCGCGCTCTAACATAGCTTTTGCGCTTTGCATCTCAAGTTGCGTTATTTCATCAGCAATAGCTTTGACTTTCTTAATTTCAGCTGTCGCCTGTTTGCCTTCTTTTTTCGCCGTATTAATTTGTTCAGAAATAATATTGCGCTTATGCTTTAGATCTTCAACTTTTTTTAATATACTGCGCCATTCATTGTCTAATTTAATAACATCATCTACTAATTCGACAGATTTGCCGCGCTTCTTTTGGGAAGTCTTTATTGCATCGGGTTTATCCCTAAACAATCTGATATCTAGCATAATAACACAGCACCATTATGGCTTAAAAACTATTTGCCCCTAATTGATCTCATTATTTTTTCTGTCTGCTTTTTGACGCTTGCCTTGCCTTTGTTTCCATCTATTTCGTAATTGGCTGATACCATTACGTCGCCTACGCCTCTTATTAATTCATCGTCATCGCGCATTTTGAAAGTTATCTTTGGTACATTACCAAATCTAGCTCTTTTTCTCATACGTTCAAATCTAACGTTTGGAGCAGCTAAAATAGCTACAACTTGAAAATTTTTTCCGTACTGTCTTCTAAAAAATGTAACTTCCTCTGGTGTTCTTATAGAATCTAATATGACAATTTTTGCCTTGCTTTTTTTGACTTGTTTGTTTGCCCAGTCTGAAATAGGTATATCTCCATATTCTGCCCACAAATAAAGTCCGACCATTGAGCCCATCTCTTCGCTCGGTCGTATGCCTCTCTTTTTCAAAAAGTTCCAGACAAAATCACCCATATGTATTCTTTGTGCTTTGTATTTCGCTTCTATGTAGTCTGCTACAAGACTTTTACCTGACGCAGGCATACCAGCTATACCTATAATTATTTTCTTAGCGACCATAACGCAGAGAAGCTATTGCGATTTATATCTTTATCTAACTAATTTATTGTTTAACTGGGCTGTAAAAACAGAGACGTAATACCCATATACAATAATGCAACCACAACAATCCATTTGAACCAACCAATATATGCAAAATCAGTGAGAGCTATCATTATTGCGGCTATTATATCTATGATTGCTAAGAACGTTCCGAGCAGGCTCATTCAGAAATGTGTCTGTGATACTTTTTTAAGGTTTAATCAGTCAGGCTTAATTAATTGGCCTTCATCCAGGCCGCGAGTTTCCGCTTTTTCAAAATATCTTTGCTCTTGTTTTAGTCGTCCTAGCTCGTATTCTTTCATATCTGGTTTTATATGCTGTGCGATTAGAGGCATTACTTTTTCTAGCTCACTATACATTTGCTGAAAGATTTTTCTGTATGCGAAATGTCCCTGCGACGTTGTCCTCAATGCGATGCAATAAAACGCTTCCCAAACATCAATATCAAAAGTTTCTGTAATTCTGAAAGCGAAATTAGGGATATACTGTAAAACTTCCTTATGGAGTCCTCCTGAGTCTTTCAAAAGCTCATATAGTTTTTTGGAGTGTTCCATCGCCTCAGTGTATTTACGCAGCGTATCTCCGCCGATTTCTTCTACAGCTCTTGGTATTTCGTATCCCAAATCTGTAGTAAAAATTTGCCGTCTTTGGCTTGCTCTTCTGTGTCTATGCACATCTCTAAACGCACCATAGTCCATAACAATTTCAAATTTCAATCTTCCACCGTCTAATGCGTGCGTTGGGGGATGCTTAAATTGTCTACGCTCATTCTTATTAGTAATCACATCACGCCTATCATGATTTTGAACTCTATTTGCAAAAAATGTATCCAGTATTTCTGTTTTTTCTTCAGCAGACATACTACTCACCAAAGTATAACAGTTCAGCCAACTGTGCTTTACTGATACAGATTCATAAATCATACTTGCTATAACTCTATTTTCTATATCTGGTGTATAATCAATAAGCTTTACTGAATTTCCAGCGACATCTCTTAAGTCTAGTCTGTCTTCTAAAACTAAACCAATTTGATGCATATTTTCTTTATTTTCTTGTTGATATTTATTTACATAAACATTGGCTAACAATGTCGGGAAAACTTTTTCTGCTTCTTGTTTTATCTGTTCGGCTCTTTCCCTAACTTCTGCTATTGGGTTAGCTAACATTTCTGATAATTGTTCTGCTAATGTTCTTGCATTAGAAATTTGTCCAATATTTGTTTTGATTCTCTATATGTTTGCATAACTAGTCTTGTATTTTCGTTAAGCTTCTCTTCCCACACCGTTCCTAAAAATTCTTTTGGAACCATTACAGAATCTTCAGAAAATTCTAAGTAACGTGTTGATTTTTCCTGATAATCTCCTAGCGGATGGTCTTCCAATATTACACTAAAAATATTACTTACATCTTCGCAAGCGAAACCAAGACCGTGCGCCATATCTTTTAGCGAATCGTGGCCATATTTATCAGCCCAAATAGCAAATAATCCTTGCGCCTTTGGTCCAAGCATTTCCATAAGTTCTTTGCTGTCTTTGCTCGTTTCTACATTCGTAATTTTTTCAGCCCATTTTGCAAATGATAATTTAACTAAACCTTGTTCCTTTTCGCGGAGCTCCGTGGCGCTGTCCGGAAGTAATGCGCTTTCTAAATTTTTAATTTCGTCTTCTGTTTGCTGCGAAGGATTTTGTTTCTTAAGTCCTCTAATTTTATTTTTAATTACTTTATTATGCGGTTCTATTACATCTAAATTAAGTATTGTATCTAAGAACATATCTCTCAGTTCTTTCTTATTTCTTGAATAAGATGCTACGAACAAAGCTGCTACTTCAAAATCTGGAAAGTTTTTGAGAAAATAAGTATCACTTCTTATGTTAGTAAAGAAGTGACGTAGTATTGTTGCTTCATCTTCAGTATATCTACTATCAACCATAATATATACCTAGCAGAACAAATCTATATAATAATTTATATCGTAAGAAGTATGATGACAAAAGAGCGCACGATTTATTTTATTAGCTCAATTAAATGTGGCAGAGAGCTTCGGCCGACATATAAAACATTAGACGATGCCATCGTGCGTATTGACGAGTTCTTCGCTAAATTAAGATGGGCAAAGATATAATATTAGTAATAGCGTTATGTTGGAGTTTAATAGGCTTAACATTATTACTCTCTATTGGTTTAGTTTACACCCCACCCACAATTAATATTTCTGATGCCACAAATAAAATTGATGAAAATGTAATAGTAATAGGTAGTGTAGTAAAATCTTCGTATCAGGATTCTGTAAATTTTATTACAATTAGAGACGTAACTGGAAAAATACAAATTGTATTTTTTGATGAACCTAATTTCAAAGTTTCTAAGGGCGACATAATTCAAGTTGAAGGTGAAATACAAGAATACGAACGCAAGACTGAAATAATAGCTAAAGAAATTAGGTGTATAGATTGTGGTTGAACTTTTATCAATAACTATGGTGTTAATTCTCGGATGTTTTGCTGGTATAATTACGGGCTTACTTCCTGGCATCCACACCAATACGGTCGCTGCATTAGTCTTAGCAAGTCTTTCAGTTTTGTTACACTACTTTTCTCCATTATCTCTGGGAATTTTTCTTACATCTATGGTGGTTGTTCATAGTTTTGTAGATTTCATTCCAACTATTTTCTTAGGAGCGCCAGAGGCTGAAACTGCACTGGGAGTTCTGCCTGGACACAAAATGCTATTAGAAGGCCAAGGTTACAAAGCTCTAAAGTTAACTGTTATGGGTGGTTTAGGCTCATTCGCAATGGGATTATTCTTACAACCAATGTTTATGTTCGCTGTAAAAAACGGCTATTACCTTTTAGAGAAAATAATACTACCTCTGTTAATTTTGACGTCTGCATATTTCATCCTTACGGAGAAATCTTTCAGCAATAAAAGCTGGGCGCTCTTAATTTTTCTTTTGTCTGGCGTATTAGGTATAGTTTGTTTAGAAAGTCTGCCGTTAAAAGAACCGCTATTTCCATTACTTTCCGGTTTGTTCGGAATATCTACGCTAATAGTTAGTATGAGTGCTAATTCTAAAATTCCCGAACAAATAATAGATGAAGATGTGAAGATTCTTGACTGGAAGAATTTCATAAATTACATTAAATCAATTTTATCAAGCTCCATAATGTCTGTTCTTCCTGCGCTGGGCTCTGCGCAGGCAACAATTCTGGCTCAAAGTTTTACAAAAGAAAAAGACCACGAAAGTTTTCTGGTAATTGTCGGCGGAATAAATACCGCTTCGGCTCTGTTCGTACTTACGACTCTTTTCGCAATAGACAGAGCAAGAACTGGCGTCATAGCTGTAATGAAAAATGTCCTTACACTTGATTTACAATCTTATCTTTACCTTGTTATAGTTAGTATTATAGCCGCTGTTATTGGTGCGATATTAACTTTGCAACTCGGTAAATTTTTGGCTAATAAAATCTCGAAAATAAATTATAGAAAAACCAGCATAATAATTATTGCATTCATCGCCATTCTAGTATTCATAATATCTGGCTTTATGGGTTTACTGGTTCTATCGGTAAGCACTGCTATTGGTTTATTAGCGCCGTTATCTGGGGCTAGAAGAATACACGCAATGGGTGTGTTAGTAATACCAATTATCTTGTACTTCATTTGATAAGTATTTTATAACTATGCTTAAGCATTATACAGACCTATGTCTGCTGCTAAACTTGCTGGCAAAATGCTGAAGTCTAACGTAACTAGACTTGATGCGCCTGCTAAAATTACTTTTGCTATTACTTATGCCTGCAATTTCTTATGCACAACCTGCAACATTGGCAGAAATTATCTTGAAAATCCTAAAGCGGTTCGCGAAGGCGAGCTGACGCCGGAAGAAATAGGAAAAATGTTCAAAAGCTGCAACGCTTCGTGGGTTCAATTAACCGGTGGAGAGCCTTTTTTTAGAACAGATTTCTACGATATTGTTAAAGAGATTAAAGATAACAGCCCCGACATTTATGCCATACACACAACGACAAATGGTTACACTACACAAAATATAGTTAGCATTGTTAAAAAAGTTCTAACGTTGGGAATACCAAGATTCGTAGTTTCAATAAGCATAGATGGGTTAGAAGAAAAGCATCAGGAAATAAGAGGCGTTCCAAATGCGTTCAAGCACGCAATGGAAACATTCCGTCAGCTTAGAGTATTAGAAAATGAAAACTTCAACGTTTTCATAAGCTACACATCATCTCCTAATAATATGGGTTTATTGGAGACTACTATGGGCGGACTAAAGCAACAGCACGGAATTGATCCGAAGCACTTCCATATGAATTTGTTTCATACGTCTAATCACTATTACACAAATATAAAATTAAAAGATAAAGACGCATACGATAAAGAAGTTCTAAATGAATTAAGAAAAATGCGGACGATAAAACGCGGAAATGATTTTGCGGTAGAATTTCTGGAGCATAAATATTTGAAACTCGCTGAAGACTGGGTAAAAACTGGTAAAAGTCCATTACCTTGTAAAGCTCTAAATTCAAGCTGCTTTATTGATGCGCAGGGTAACGTTTATCCTTGTTTGATATGGAGTAAAAAAATTGGGAATGTTAGAGATTTTAACTACGATTTAAAGGAAATTTGGAAACTTGAAGAAACTAAAAAACTCCAGAAAATGGCGGAAAACCTAAAATGTCCGCAGTGCTGGACGCCTTGTGAAGCTTACCAAACAATTTTAGGCAATGTCGGCAAAGTAGCTCTTAAGTAACTCTTAAAATGCTTTTCAACCAGCATCGCATATGAAATATTCACGAATAATAATTTTATTAGCTATTGCTTTAATTATCGGTTTGGTTAGTAATGGCTGGATTAGCGGCTTAGCAGATAGTTACGCTGTTGGCGATGATGCGAGAGCTATGCTTCAGGCCAGGGATTTGCCAGATAGTTATTTGAAATCATATACCGAACTTGGAATTCCAGTTACGCACAGCTTAGGCACATTTTATTCGTTAATCTCAAATTACGTAGACTTAGTTTTAGCGACTAAACTTATGTCAATTTTTTTGTATTTGTTAGTTACATTATTTTCATATTTATTAGCAAAAGAGCTTAAACTAAAATATTCTTTCCTATTCAGCTTATTAGTTACACTACAAACCGGACTAATGTTCTGGGTGTTCAGCGGCGGCCAATCAAGAGGTTTTGCATTCCCGCTGCTTCTTGCGTTTCTTTATTTCTTTGTAAAACGTAACACAGTCGCATATACTATAACTATGTTATTACAAGCGCTGATTTATCCGCCCATTCTGCTATTATCCGCTGGCTTATTGTGTGCTGAATTTATGAATAGAAAAATAGAGTTTACTTTACTAAGTCCAATAATTTTTCCGCTTGGACTTTTATATTTTACACTTCCGAAAATAACTGAATTCGGTTCGCAAGTTAATTTAATGGAAGCGTGGAATATGGTAGAATTTCATACCGGTGGCCGTGCACCTATATTTAGAACAGATATTTTACATTCTATTTTCAATTCTTACAATTTTAATGTAAGCTCGCCACTATATCTTGATGCATTTTTTCTGTTAGGTATAATTGCGTTATTGGTTATGATCTTATTTTGGAAGAAACTCTCGCTACCGAGCGAACTAAAATCATTGATAATATCTAGTATAATATTTTTTGTGCTGGCTTTTATATTTTTTTCTAAGCTATATTTACCGTCGCGTTACATTGTATTTACTTTTCCGATAATAGCTGTTTGGTATATTTGCAAGGGTTTAGAAATTAGTCTAAGAGATAAATCCAGAATTATTAAATCTGTAATTTTGATAGCAGTGATATTAACCACCTCAATCTATTATGCGCCGCAAATAAGAAACGGATTAGAAACTTGCGGCGACAAAGAACTTTATGCGTATTTAGAAACACTGCCAAAAGATTCGCTTATAGCTGCGCATCCAAATACGTCTAACTGCATTCCGCTGTACTCTGGTAGAAACGTTTTGTTTATGGACGAACTAAGTCCACCATATTATAAAACATATTATGCTAAAATAAAATTACAGATACGTGAATTCTTTGATATGTATTATGGGAATTCTAAAATAGAAGACTTTTGCTCCGAAAACGGCGTCAGCCACATAGTAATAGATAAACGACATTTCTCCAAAAATTACGTAGAAAGAGGTAATTTCTACAGAGAGCCAATAAATTCCGCTATAGAAGTAAAGAACAGCGCTATACTTGATATAACGGGGGCAGACATAGGCGATTTCAAAGTACTAGAATGTCCATAACGCTAGTGTTTTATACGTTTGCTTTAAACCGAAATTATGTCTAAGCATAAAGTCACGGTGGTTATACCCGCACACAACGAAGAAAAAACAATCGCTGATGTAATTACTGGCTGTAAGAAATATAGCAACGAAATTTTGCTTGTCCTGTCTAAGCACTCTAAAGATAAAACTGAAGAGATAGCAAAATCAACAGGTATTAGAATAATTAGAGATAATGGAAAAGGCAAAGGTGCTGGTATGCGTTATGCTATTCGCGAGCTACAAGATGGAATAATAGTATTCGTTGATGCTGATGGTTCACACGTAATAAAAGATATGCCTAAACTAATCAAACCATTACAAAATAACGAAGCTGATATGGTAATAGCTTCTAGATTTTTAGGCGGAAGCGAAGAATTGCACGGCACATTTGGAAAATTTGTAAGAATGTTCCTTAGTATGGCAATAGCACAAATAATAAACTGGAGATTCAAAACAGCTATTGGTGACACTCAAAATGGATACAGGGCAATCAAAGCCAATGTCGCTAAAGATTTGGATTTGACTTCTGATATTTTTGACATAGAAACTGAAATGGTAATGAAATGTTACAAAAAGGGCTACACGATAATAGAAGTTCCGAGCCACGAATTAAAGCGACAGCACGGGTCTTCCGGAATTAATATAATGAAAATGGGTTGGCGATATATTGCAACGGTGATTAAAAACTTATGAAAACAATATTAGTTACTGGTGCAACAGGTTTTGTTGGCAAGCATTTTGTAAAAGCTGCTATGAAAAAATACAAAGTTATTTGCTTGGCGAGAGAAACAAGCGATATAAGTATTTTACCTCCTGAATTAGATGTTCGTTATGGTGATTTGTTAAATAAAGATAGCTTAATTTCGGCAACAAAAAATATAGACTATGTTGTAAATCTGGGGGCATCTGTTCAGTCTATAGATAAAGATGAAAATTACAGAACAAATGTCGTTGGTACACAAAATCTCGTCGATGTATGCAAACAAAATAATATTAAAAAAATAATTCATTTAAGTTCTGTAAATGTAACTTTCGGAAAGCTAGGGATGTATGGCGAAACCAAGTTGCAATCCGAATCAATCGTAAAAAATTCAGGTTTGCCTTATGTAATTTTGAGACCTGAAACAATTTACGGTCACGGCGATAAAGGACTAAGTTTGTCTTACAAACTTTTATCTAAAAATAAAAATATACCAATAATTGGAGACGCATATGTTCGTCCAATTTACGTTAATGATGTTTGCACAGCTATACTAAATAGTCTAACGAACAAAGTTGCGTTAAATAACACATATTATATCGGCGGTGCATCTAAACTAACTATAAAACAATATATGGAAAAAGTTGCGGCTATAACAAATACCGGAAACAAGAGATTTATTCGTTTTCCATCTTGGCCATTTAAAATAATAGTAAAACTTAACGAGGCACTTGGAAAACGTTGGCTAATGACTTATGAACAATACTTAAGTATTACACAAACTAAAGAATTAGATATAAGTCTGGCAGAGAAGGATTTAAATCTTAAACCATTGGATTTTGATACTGGTTTAAAGCTTTGGCTCGAAGAGGTAAAACCAAATGAGAATTTTGTTAGTGCGCGTTGATAATGACGTGCTAGGTAATATGAAAAATGTAGGTGGTAGGCATCAGCCACTGGGGCTGCTTTATGTAGCTAGTATGCTTGAGGCGCACGGATTTGAGGTTAAAGTCGTCGACGAAATGGTTGGCGATATATACGAAGATGCTATAACGAAATTCAAGCCAGATGTAGTTGGTTTGGGGGTTGTAAGTCCATGTATCAAACGTTCTATTTATCTATCTAATTTCGCACACGAACACGGCGCCAAAGTAATTGCTGGCGGACCGCACGCATCAGCTATTCCTGTGAGAACCATTATAGAATTAGATTGCGAAGCCGCTTGTTTTGGCGAATCTGAGTGGACATTCTTAGAATACTGCCAAGGTAAACCACTAAACGAAATAGATGGCTTAGCTTACAGAGATGACAAAGGCGCCATACATAAAAATAATCCTCGCGCATTAGAAGAAAACCTTGATAAATTTCCTTTTCCAGCCAGACATCTGATTGATTTGAAAAAATATGCTGGTACAGTACAATTTGGTTTTGTTTGCAAGCCGGGCGAAATAACAACGCAAATAAATTCGTCGCGTGGCTGTCCATTTACTTGCACTTTTTGTGCAGATCATACTACATTCCAAAGGCGTACGAGGTACAGAAGTCCTGAAAATATAGTTGCTGAAATTAAAATGCTGAAAGAGAAATACGGAATAAGAAGCATAATTTTTGATGATGTAAATTTCACAACAGAAGAGCAAAGAGTTAGAGATATATGT
>JAGVWI010000019.1 GCA_018304345.1 Nanobdellati archaeon
GCTAAGTTTGAATTAATATATTTAGCAAGACTTTATTTGAGAATAAACTAATATGGTTGGACAATCTGGCTTATCTGATTTTTTCGAACAATTTTTACAGCGAGAGCCAATATTTGTTAACAAAAAAGTTCTGCAGAGTAATTATATGCCTGACGCAATTTTACATAGGAAGAAACAGTTAGAATTTTTAGCGAATATTTTAGCGCCCGCATTACGCTCAGAAAAACCAGCTAATATTTTTATCTACGGTAAAACTGGAACTGGAAAAACACTTGTTGCTCAGCACACATTAGATATGTTAGCTAGGGCCGCTGAAAGTAGGAATTTAAAAATCAAATCAATTTATGTTAATTGCAAACTCAAGAAAGTTTCCGACACAGAGTATAGGATTGTAACAGAGCTAGCAAGAAGTATGGGGCAGGATTTACCCGCTACAGGTCTGCCAACAGACGAGGTTTGGAATAAATTTTTAGCGGCAATAGACGTAGAACCACAAATTGTAATCGTCGTATTAGACGAGATAGATAGATTTGTTAGTAAAGTTGGTGATGAGATCTTATACAATCTTACGAGAATAAATTCCGAACTCAAAAAAGCGCAGGTATCTCTTGTGGGAATATCGAATGATGTAAGATTTATAGAAAATGTTGATGCCAGAGTGCGCTCCAGTCTTGGCGAAGAAGATATCGTATTTACACCTTATAATGCACTTGAGCTAAAAGAAATTCTAGAAAAAAGAGCGAGCTCCGCATTTAGAGCTAATGCAATAGGCAGTGGAGTTTTAGAAAAATGCGCTGCGTATGCGGCTAAGGAACACGGCGATGCAAGGCGAGCTCTGGATTTACTAAGAGCGGCCGGAGAAATAGCGGAGCGGGAAGGCGTGCAGCATATTTTACCAGAACACATAGATAGAGCGGAAGACAGAATAGAGCGCGACCGCGTTTTAGAAATAACTGTTGCGCAGCCAAAACAGTCACAAATAGTTTTGTATTCTATTTTAGAACTGATGCCTAACTCCGGTAAAAAAATTGAAACAGGGGAAATTTACGAGAGATATTTGCAGTTATGCAGGCAAACCGGTTCTTCAGGTTTAACGCAGAGAAGAGTTTCTGATTTAATAGGCGAGTTAGATATGATTGGACTGATTAATGCTAAAGTGATTTCAAAAGGTCGCTACGGCCGAACAAGACAAATTTATCTAACAATACCCGACGATATGGTGCAGAAAATTCGCGATAAATTAAAAGCGGATTTAGAGGTGTAATGGAAAGCCAAGACAGAGTGAGAGAAATGTTAGCAGCGGGTAAGCTACCGACAGTAGAGGATATTTATAACCCGTCGTCGGAAATAGAAGACCTAATACACGTTGATCTCAAACAGAAAAAGTTCGTAACAAATACATCTTCAGTCGAAATAGTTAAGCATTTTGATTATGCTACAAAAAAGATTGGACTCCAAGATTTTGTAGCGCGTTTCCGCAATCGTTATTCATATTTGAAGACAATTTTTTACGAACGAGCTGACGTTGATGGAATGACATCTATATCTAAGTTAGTTTCTGGAGAAGAGGCAACAATAATAGCCATGATTATGGATATTAAAAAATTACCAACCGGAACTACAAAACTAGTATTAGAAGATTTATCCGGACAAGTTACAGCAGTCATTACAACTAAAGATCCAGAATTGGCGGACAAGCTTCCGCAGCTAACATTTGATGAGGTATTAGCGTTTAGCGGATCTTATAACGGTGGCACATTTTTCGTGAATGATTTATTCTGGCCAGACATACCTTTCAAGAATAAGCCTAAGGCTCCAGAAGATGTGTATGTTGTATTTTGCGGCGACGTGCACGCTGGCTCAAATATGTTTTTGCCAAAAGAGTTCACTAAATTTACCGATTGGCTTAAGGGAGAGTCCGGAACACCAGCACAAAGAGAGATTGCAAAGAAAACAAAGTATGTAATAGTTCTCGGAGACGTCGTAGATGGTATTGGTATATATCCAGAACAAAATAAAGAATTAAGAATTACAGATATCTATAGGCAATACGACGAGGCATTCAAGTTTTTGCAGCAAATTCCCGATGACAAACAAATAATAATCATACCAGGAAATCACGATGCAATGCGCTTGGCGGAACCACAACCAGCACTTTACAAAACTTACGCAGAGAAAATATACGAACTGCCGAATGCTATTATTACGTCAAACCCGAGTATCGTAAATTTACACAAGAGTGATAATTTTCCCGGAGTAGATGTAATGATTTATCACGGATATAGTTTTGATTATTTTATTGATTCAGTTGAATACCTTAGAAAGGCAGGAGGTTATGATGCTTCTGATAAATTATGGGAATATTTATTGAAGCGAAGACATCTATCACCTACATACGGCGCGAATCCAGTAATGCCAAATCCAGCAGATCCTCTGCTAATTCGCCACGTGCCAGATATAGTTTGCTCTGGCCATATTCACAAAGCGAAAATAGGACAATATAGAGGTGTTGTCACCGTCTCTGGAAGTTGCTGGCAAGATACTACTACATTCCAGACGAGAGTAGGACATACTCCAACGCCTGGCGCGGTGCCAATTGTAAATTTAAGAACGTGGGAAACAAATATGCTGCATTTTAAATAAGAAATTTTGCACAAGGTATTTAAAGTTCTAAATACAGTTCAAGTAACTTAAGGATGGCCAGCAAATCTAAGACAACGCTATCAAATGTAATGCTTATTGCATTAGTTGGTATAATATCTGCATCAATCTTTTTTACAGCAAGCCCAACTCAATTTACGGGCGCCGCCACCGCTACGGTAGTAGCAATGCCCTTTCCAGTTGATGCGTGGGGTTACGCGGGCTGGGGAGACTGCTCAACACAAGACAAAGGTAAAACTTGGGCAAATAATTATTGTATAGCTAAAAGTTACGTGAGTGTAGATTCTTGTTATCACGAACCTAAAGGAGATAGATGGAAATGGAGTGGTACTGCCGCATATCCTAAAAAGGGCGTGGCTACGGGTCCAGGTACAGCATTTACAAAAGTTAAATGCGCCACAGCTAAAACTGTTTCAGCATCAGCTGGCGGCAATAGCGTAAGGTCTCTTACAGTTATTTTTGATAAGGAATACACACACGTAGATAAAATTACTATAGAGGGCATTCCTGGCGGTGAACTCTGCGTCGGAAGAATTAACGCAGCGGTTTTCAGAGCTGATGGGGTAGTACAAAATAACAACCTAAACACAGGTGTTGTTGATGCTCACCGGACGGCTAAGAGCACTTTTAATACGCCTGGCTTCAGCGTCAAAAAAGTAATTGGATTTGTAAAAGGAGATGGTAATGTTCTTACGCCAGACTGCGCAAGTTTAGACTACCTTAAAGTAACTCTTACGTATAGAGTGTAATTAATCTTTGTACTCTTCATCCAGTAGTTTTCTTATTTGTTCAGCCAGTATGGTGCCTATGCCCTCAACCTCTTTTAAGCCGTCTAAACTAGCGTTAGTTACGCTGCGCGGAGTTTTGAAATGTTTCAACAGATTGCGCGCTGCAGTCGGACCTATATTCGGCAAACCCTCAATAAAATATTGCTGCTGTTCTGTAAGTATTTTGGGTTTCTGCTCAAACCTAACAGAAACTTTTTTGTTTCTGTCAAACTGCTCGCGTTTAGCTAAATTAGCAATTATGTCTGCCGTCTCTTCAGGATTTCTAGAAAAAATTACTGGCAGCTGCCAGTCGACTATTAGCGATACCATTGCGCCGAGAATAGCTCGGCTGTCAACGTTTCTAACAGAGAATAAATCTTCAGATTTACCTTCTATTATGTAAATAGGCTTGACAAAGTTTTGTTTCATTTTCTGCGCCTGCTCAAATAATCTTTTGTCTATTAGTGAATTAACAAAATCTCCAGTAGTTTTTCTTTCAACCCCTATATCTTCAGAAATTATAAAATCACCAGCTTTTAACTGCCCAACTTTTACATTTATTCCGGATTTATATAAGTGGTCTATTACGGCGCCGTGCTCTCGGCTATCCGCAAATACGAGCGCTGTTTTTTGTGTAGTGTAATTATCAAGAGTTTCGGCAACCGGAACTTTTTCAAAGGTTTTTTTATTTTCAGATAGCGTATTTATTATATCATCCATTTTCCTCTCCTTGCGCCTAGCAATAAATGCATATCTCTGATCCGCCGTATTGCTAGCCATTAAAATTATAGTTTTTCCAATTTCTTGTCTGCCCGTTCTACCGCGCCGCTGTATGTTTTTTATAGCACTAGGTACAGGCGTATAAAGTACAATTAAATCAACCTGTGGTATATCTAAACCCTCTTCCGCAACAGAGGTGCAAACTAAGCAATTCAAGTAGCCCTCTCTGAATTTTTCAATTACTTCGGCCTGCGTTTTTTGATTCATACCTTTTTTCCCCTGCCCTATGAAATGGTGTGTATCCATAGGCAAATCACTAAGAACTGAAAGAATTTTAGGAATGTTAGCTCTATATTCTGTAAATACCAAAATTTTAGATGCCGCCTTTAACGACATTTGTTCTTGCACTATCTCTTTTAGCAACTCTAATTTTGGATTTTCTAAATTATTTTCAAGAGCGTTGCGCGTTAGCGTATATGCCGCCCTGACATTAACATCATTTACAACATCTTTTACAGATTTAATTTTCGTAGTGCGCTCTTCTTCCCACATACTTTCAAAGTAACTATTTAGCGCCGCAAGACTTTCGGATTCCACCAAACTAATCATGTGTCTTAGCTTTATTATTGAGGCGCATACAGATATACCTCTCGCCACAGCGAAATTTTTGCTATGGAATTGTTTGCGTAGCGTTAGCTGTAAATACAGAAGAGCTTTTTTAGTTACGCCATCAAGTTTGTCTGTTTTAACGAAGCCATATTGTTTTAGTTTACTAAGGCGTTCCTGCGCAGCTCGTTCCAATCGTGATTTTATAGCGATAATTTCATCTGGTAAGGTAACTGATTTGTAAGTTACTTCTATTTCTTTAACATATTCTTTTACTTCTATATTTTCTCTGCTTCTGTATTCAATCTTTTTTATGAATAAGTTTTTGCATACCTCGTCTACTTTGTATTCGTCAGAGCCAGGAGACGCGGTTAGAGCCAAAATTCTGCTGTTCGGGGTTTGTTTAACGTAATTTTCAGCAATAAATACGTAGGCGTAATCGCCGACTGCACGATGCGCCTCGTCAAAAACAATTAAAGAAACATCTTTCAAATTTATTTGTCCGTAGATCATATCATTTCGGATTGTCTGCGGAGTTGAGAAAATTATTTTAGAGTTACTCCATAGTTCTTTTCTTTCCGCAGGAGCTACCTCTCCCGTTAGCAAACATAGTTCTTCCTGTGGCTCAAAGAATTCACTAAATGTGTTCATATGTTGTAGTGCAAGTGGTTTAGTTGGCGCAAGTATTAGAATTTTTGAAGCGTCTTTTAATCTAGAATTAGATAATGCTATGGCGATATGCGTTTTACCTAAACCAGTTGGTAATACAACGAGTGTGTTTTGGCTGGAAGCGCTATTAAGAATTGTTTGCTGATATAACCTTAGATTTAATTTGTCTTTATTGAATAACATAGTTTTTTATTATGTAAAAGGAATTTCAAACTTGCGGTTTGTGACCTTCTAAAAAATACATCCAAGCTAGCCAAAAACCCGCTGCTATGAAGAAACTTAGTAACAATACATATACTGAACTAAATAATATTAAGCCCATACCAGATGCTAGTACAAACACGAATGTGAATATCCATAGCGGGCGTGAGCCGAAGAAAATATAATCGCCTGTTGCATAATGGTTGGCATTTTTACCGGAACTATGGAATTTTACTACTGGTAGCAAACTTAACAACGGAATTATGTTTGAAATTGCTAATGAGACGTTAATGAAAACTAACTTATCAGCCAATGAACCTAAATATGTGCGGAGCGCTCCGCAAATTACAGCTAAAATCAAAGACGCGGCAACACCGCTAAATGCTATTTTAGCAAGTTTATACGGATCAGCTCTAAATTTCATACCTACAGAACTTGTTGGATTCAATTTAATTGACCAAAGAGCAGCAAATATTAGCCAGCCTCCGCTCACCAGCATTAACACTAATGTAATAATATAGCCAAGTGCGAAAGGGCCCATATGCATATCAACTAAATAATTTCCCGCCGCAGCGTACTGTGCAGAGAAATGTAAGAGTAGCGAAATGAATACAAGTACAAAAGCGATAATAAAGCCAGCAAACCAGTTTTGTAGTGTAACTGAACCGTCTATTTTGAATGAAAATGCGAAAGCTAATACTATGGTTGCTAAGGCCACAGTTAGCATATCGTCTTTAGTAATAGACATATAGTTGTGTAAAACTCTTAGTTTATATATTTTGCAAGGCCGCGTTTAATCCCGATATATGACCTGCGCCAACAACAACTAATATAGCTGAATCAGGAAAAGCTTTGCGTAGTGTAACTATTTTATTAGCCATAAATTTATCGCGGTCACTAATTAGAACGCGGTATATTCCCGGAAAACCTTTTCGTAATTCAGAAGTTAATTTATCAACAAGTTTTTGTTCCGGCACTATTCTTAGGTTTATTTTATCCCGCATTAGAAAAGGCGAGGCTAATATGAAAAGAACAAATTTAATTTTTTCCCATAGGCTTACATTCCTAGAAAATCTTTGTAAAGTTATTTGGATTGGCTGATCTATAAGAACTAGTTTGGATTTATTCTTCTGAGCCAGTTTTATTGCAGATAACATATCTTCACCAGGAACAGCACCAAGTTTATTTGCTAAGTATTTTTGTAAAATTCCGCCGATGAAAGCGAAAATATAACCTCCGAAACCAATTTTTAATGCGTCAGAAAAGTTAAATTTAGAAGGAGCCTTGCTCATTAGAGCTTCAAATCTGGATCTATCCAGCTCAATTGCAATGATATCGTACCTTTTATTTTCTGAAATTGGCGTTATATGACTGGTACCGATTATTTTTACACCCATATAGTCTAAAAACGAAATATTTATATCTATAAAGCTGTCCCTTGACGTAGAGGTTACATAATGTTACAAATGAAGAAGATATCAGAGACTGCTGGAATAAAAGTCTACAGCGATGATGGTTTGTACTTCGGCGATGTTGAAGAAGCCATATTAGCTAAAAACAGAGTTGAGAGCTGGAGAATAAGAGCAACGCGCGACAGTTTCTTATCAAAAGCACTTGGCGGCGCAAAAGGCGTTATAGTTCCGCACCAATTAGTTAAGTCAATTGGTGATGTGATGATTGTAAGTAAAGCAGCAGCTCCGAGCTACACAGAAGAGTAATTTTTTGCACTAATCAAAGCTTAAAAGAGTAGTGAGAGCTTTTTTGACTATGACTAAATTAGACTTTGCTACCAC
>JAGVWI010000009.1 GCA_018304345.1 Nanobdellati archaeon
AAATCGCTTTTGTCTGATTTTATTTCTATGTCTTTAGGAGCTATAAGCAGTACGCTGTCAATTGCATTTAGTTTACCAGAGCCTTTATTTTCAACCGTTACACCAATATAATGATCTACAATGTTTTCTTTGTTATTAGTCCCAAAAATATCTGCCTCGCCTTGCAGTCCAATTCCTACGCCAACTTCAGACGTAGTCTGCCAAGAGCGTTTTTTGTCGATGTTGTAAACATTAAATGGATCATCGCCATTCAAAAGTATTTTTTCATATTCAGAATTTCTTAAGGCATAAATTGTTTTGCCGGATATAACTTCAAAATCATAGTTAACTTTTAGTTTTATTTCTTTTGTTTCAACTTTTTTTCCTTCGTCGGCTAATTTTACGTTGCCGAACTCACAGCTTATTCTGTCAAAAAATGTTTTTTCTTCTTTTATTGGATTAGGTGCGCAAATTGCATCCTGTTCGTTTGTTCCGCCAAGTAAACCAGGAGTTGTAAGACTTGCACTTATATCTGCGCTAAATGTTGGTATAATTCCTGTTGCACTTGCAGGTAAACTGGCACTCTTTAATGTACCAGTTACTATAGCGTTATCTCCACTGAAAATAGAATCACGAAGTATTTCAACGTTTTCAAGTTTTACTCCGACCTCCTGACCTTCGTATTTAACTTTTTGAGTATCAGATTTCCATGTTTCAGCAAATTGGTAATTGCCGCTAATTAGCTGTTTAATTACGTTTATAGAACCCTGTGCTCCTTGAGTAGACTCCTTTATTTCTGTTTGAGTTTTTCCAAAGTTTGCAATTGCCTGCTGCACATCTGTCCTTCCACCGAGTAAAAATACCGCAGCAACAATTAAAACGATAAGAATTATTGGAAATAGGTATCTTAGTCCTTTACCTATTGTTTGTTTATTTGTTTTCTTAGAACTCGCCAAAGCTTTCGCAATTTCAACTTCAGGCACAGCGGTTGATATTATCTTTGTAAATTTATCTGGCCCTATATCTGCTAATTTGGGATTAGTCTTTAATGGTAATCTTCTTATTCTGTTGCGTCTTTTTGCCATTACTGTTGCTCTTTAACTGCTACTTGCAGTCTCGTGATTGTAATGTCATTATTAGAAGAAAGAGCTATGCTGTTAGTACCTGCAATTACGTAGTCACTTATGTCTATTGAATATAGACCCTCGCTGTCAAACTGCGTTTTGAGCCTGTTGCCATTTACTTTTACAGCCAATTCGCCATATGAGTTTTCGTGTCTTAATATGGTTAACTTTGTTATGTATAATTTAGACTTTATTGCATCAGCTTCAATTGAGGCTATATTAAATTTCAAAACTTTTTCTGTGCCTTGAATGCTAAGAGTGAAATCAAGTTTTGGAAAACTAATTGAGTAATCGCCGTTTCTTTCTGCGGTCCATACTAATTTGTTATTATTGTTGAAGTGCTGAGTAGGTATTTCTAATTCAAAATTTGTATTTGGTCATTTTCCCCATTAGTTTTTGCATAAGCTGTAAGTTTTGCACTTCCAGCGTTTGATAATTCGCTTGTTGTTAAAATAAAATCGTGCGTGAAACTTGTAGAGTCATAGCTTTGTAAAATCAACTTGACATCTTTTATGAGATAACTGTTTGACTGCCAGAATGCCAAGCCCGGACTTGTTACTTCAAAGTTTATCACATTTTCGGTTTGTAATTTATTTACAGGAATGACTGCAGTAATTTCATCGCCTATTTTGCCGTTTGTAGTTTGAATTCTATCGCCGTTAAGACTTACAACAAGTGCGCCAGAACCATATTTATCAGCAATTTTGAATTTTATTTCAGCTTCCGAAATTTTTTCTGTATCTGCGGAGAAATCAAAATCCACAAAATTATTTTGAGATATGCTTCGCGATATAGAAGTAGAAGACGAGAGTTTTTTGGATTCTTCTTCGGGAGTATTCTTCAAATCAAATGAAATTAGTTTTCGTTCAAATGTTATTATTTCTGTCCCAGCCTGCCCCATTATTTCGCCGGGAGTTGTATCAAGAGCTACTCTGCTGTATCCGCTTATACCTAATTCTGCACGCTCTGCGGGCGTTACGCTGACTACGTAAAAAATAATTACCGCAGCTATTGCTAGTATGATAACTAAGCCAGATATATTGCCAACTGATTCTTCATAACCCCGTTTGTTTAGTCTTATGGCCATCTTTTTAAATACGCTTAAGTTTGTATATAAAGGTTATTATGAGAATAATATCTTTTAATCGTAAAGATGGGGTAGCTAAGATCAAGATAAACTTGCTTGATGATCTTTGGCACTTATCAAAGATAATTGAGCCTAATGATTTAGTTACGGGCAGGATAGAGCGGAAAGTAAAATTCAGCGGCTCTGAAGAACGAGCGAAAACAGAACGGAAATTTTATACCGCGCGGGTAAGAGCAAATAAAGTGCAATTAGAATCAAATTTTCTAAAAGTTACAGGCGATATTACAGAAGGCTCTGATGAACTTAGCAAAGGTTCTCACACCCTTGATGTTAAAGTTGGATTTGAAATAAAAATAGAAAAGCAATGGAAGGAATATCAAATCAAAAGATTAAAAGATGCGGAAAAAGCCGCTTCTGCTCCTAAGGCTTTGATTTGTGTTTTAGATGATGAGCAGGCAACACTCGCAGCAATTACTGCAATTGGAATAAATTATCTCGGCCAGTTTCAATTAGGATTAGCGAAAAAAAGATACGCCGAAAAAGCAAAAGAAAAAATGCACGAATTGGTTGATGAACTTATAAGATTAGATTTACAGTCAAAGCCGGATTACATTTTGATTGCATCGCCGTTGTTTTGGAAAGATGAACTTGTTAAAAAATTGCAGGAAAAAAATCCTAAAATTGTAAATAAAATAAAATTGGAAAATACGAGTGCAGGAACGCGAAGAGGTGTTGTCGAACTTTTGCATCAAGGCGTTCTTGATAAAATAATAAAGCAGTCACAGCTTCAGAAGGAGTTTAAGTTAGTTGAGAAGCTAATTATAGAAATTACTCATAAAGGTTTAGCAGCTTATAAATTTGCAAACGTTAAAAATGCAGTTGAGTCTGGAGCTGTTGATACTTTGCTAATTATTGACAGCTTAATTGCGGAGTATAGGGAGAAAGGCAAGTTTGAAGAATTAGAGAAATTAATTGATGCAGTGGAGCAGCAAGGTGGTAAAGTCAATATAATCAGTAAGGAT
The DNA here is from genome assembly GCA_018304345.1 of Nanobdellati archaeon. Classification (GTDB taxonomy): domain Archaea; phylum Nanobdellota; class Nanobdellia; order UBA10117; family UBA10117; genus JAGVWH01. Next base: position 3,213 of record JAGVWI010000009.1, read on the forward strand.
AATGAAGCTGGAGATAAATTAGATGGGCTTGGCGGAATTGGCGCATTACTAAGATTTAAATTGTAGTGCTTGAAGTTTTTATATGGCTAAGCAAGTTATATGTCTAGATTTAGACGGCACTTTAATCTCTACTGAACTGTGTCACGTTAAAGCATTTCAGGATGCTTTTACCAAGAACGGCTATCCTTCTAAATCTAACAAAGAGATAATGGCTAAGTTTGGTATTCCAGCCCAAAAAATAATTTCAGGATTTTTCCCAAAGGCAAGCAAAAAAGAAGTCGAAAAAATATCTGCCGATAAAGTACAATTTGTAATAAATGATACGTATAGATATGCTAAACAAATCCCAGGTGTAGTTGAAGCACTTCGCGAATTGAAAGGCAGCTTTAGACTGGCGGTAATTACAAACTCAAACAGCGAAGAAGCTAAATTGCTTTTAAGTACATTAAAACTTCCGAGTGATTTTTTTGATGATGTAGTTTCAGCTGACCAAGTGGAGAAACCGAAGCCGGATGCAGATGAGATTCTAAAAGTTGAGCGGGATTTAAAATCAAAAGTCCTTTACGTAGTTGGGGACAGCGTTTATGACATCAAGGCCGGAAAAGCAGCGGGTGCTAAAACAATAGCTGTGCTTAGTGGCCAGCATTCAAGCAAACAGCTTTTCAGCGCTAAACCCACTAATATCTTAAAATCAGTTGCAGATTTGCCGGATTTGGTATTTGACAGACTATAATATACTATGAGAAGCTTTAAAATTACGGAGCGAACAGCTAATAACAAATATGGCAGAACCAGTAAAGTATGACACTATATTTTTCCTAATTGGTATAGCCGCAGGTCTATTATTGATATTACCCTTCTTTAACTCACTTATATTTGCAATGATATTTGCGCTAATTTTGTATCCAGCTCATAAATATCTGTCAAAATATATTAATGAAACTTGGAGTGCGGGACTGCTTACATTCTTTTCTATGGCAATTGTAATTATACTGCTGGCGGTAGGAACAAAAATAATACTTGAGGAAATTGCCAACGTTTATTTTTACTTTATAGGTTTTGATTTTAGTACTATCTTCCCCGGAAGAGCTGATTTAGCAGCATCATTTGAAGCTATATCTGGATTTATGTTCCAGAAAGTAATTAGTTATTCATCTACATTTATATCGCGATTGCCAGGTATCATAGTATCATTTGCAGTTTTCATTTTCACGTTATTCTTTTTCATCAGAGACGGCGAGAAAGCTTTAACGTGGATAGAGAAAAACTTGCAGCTACCGATAAATAACAAGAAAGAAATTTTCAGAGATATCAAAAACTATATTCACGCATTCGTAAATGTTTGGCTTGCAATCGGAGCTGTACAGGCTTTGATGGCTACTTTAGGATTTTACTTATTTGGTATACCTTATCCAATTATAGCTGGATTACTTGCGGGTATATTATCAATTTTACCTTCAGTCGGACCTTTTGCACTTTACTTTCCAGTTGGACTATACTACATCTCTATTGGTAATCCCATAATTGGCGTTGGAATTATGATTTATGGATTCATAATTGGAAGCGTTCTTGATTACATAATAAGACCTTATCTAGCAAGCAAATGGTCAAATGCGCACCCAGTGTTGATATTTTTGGGTGTATTTGGCGGATTAGCTTTCTTAGGTCCAGCAGGATTTATAGTGGGACCAATTATATTATTGGTAGCTGTGTCGTTTTTGAAGGAACTCGGATTAAAGAAAATAACATCTTAAACTATAAATAATAGTTTATTCTTTTGTATATTATGGTATTGCATAAACCACAGTCTAAGTATATGAGCGGACATAACGCAAATTTAACTAGAATAGCTGTGATTATTTTTAGTGCCGCTGTATTGGCAGTATATTCTTACTTATCTTATCTGGCGTGGAAAACGGCGCAGAATTATGCTATTATGCTTCCAGTAATTCTTGGAGCAGTTTTATTCGCAGTATTAGTTTTGCTTAGTTTTTTGCATAAAAAACCATACAAGAAAATGAAGAAGTTTAGAGTGCGAATTAAACGCAATAGCTAACTCTTAGTAACATCTGAAAATATTTTAGCGTTTTCGCTGTTTTGTTTTATTACTAAGCTCTTGCCAGAAATTTTTAAATCCTCTGGCCTGAAGAATTTCCATTCGGTTGAGAATTTAACGGCCAGCCAAGCCTCTGCATTAAATATTTTTGCAAATTCCTGTAATTGCCGTACTTGTTCCCTGTCAAAATATTGGTATTCGTGTTTTGTAGACTTGCACTCAACTGCGATAACTCTTGAGCCGTTTGATGCAAGAACATCGGGAGAATAGAATCCTTGATTAACTCCAGAACCGGCGGCCCTGATTGCAGCTAAATTAGTTCCCCACATCATTTTTACTAATTCTCTTTCCGCGTTTGAGCCTTTAGATTGTCTGCTCATACAAAAACAAGTTATAGGTTGTATTTAAAATTTCTATTTCGTAAATATTTCTACTACGTCGCTGTCTGCTAGAATATGATTCATACCAACTTGCGCACCCGCAAACTTCGCACTTAAGCCCCATACTTTCGCGTGTTTGAAATTTACCAATAAGTCGCGGTGAACTCGTTCAGTTAGAGCTTTTATGTCAGAGCCTTTTTTTAGTATTATTGGCTTCGGCGCGACTTTACCACGTGTTTTGGTTTGCACTCTTATTTTATCCGAGTGCGACCAAACTGTTGCGAGTATTTTTTCTATGTCGAGATAAAACAACTGAGGGATTTTAGTTTTCAGTTTAGTAACTTGTCTTGTGTATATTATAGCAGAGTTATTAGCATCAAGACTTATATTCGCTTTTTTCATTTCTCTTACAATTAAATCAAAATCTGACTGCGGGTCTTTTGAGCCGTCAAGTGTGATAAGTATAAAATCCGCTTGCCTTATTGTAGCAGTAAACTGCCGATTGGTTTCTATAAAACCATTGTAAATAGCCGGTAGTTCTATGCCTTGCAGCCAGATATTTTCAAATCTCATCATTCTAATTTCTGGTTTTGTTGTTGTAAATTCATACTCTGCAATTTTTACTTTATCGCCGGATAATTCTTGCAGAAGTGTTGACTTGCCGGAGTTCGGCAAACCTATAATTGCAGCCTGCGCCGCACCTTCTCTAATTATGGTCTCAGTTTTGCCGCCGGATTTTTTCGCCGCAAGGACATCTTTTTTTAGAATTGCAAGACGCTTTTTTAATTGAGCTCTAAGGTTTTCTGCTCCTTTATGCGAGGGCGCAACAGAGATTAGTTTCTGGAGAGCTATTATCTTTTCAGCAGAAGTTTTAGCATTAAGGTAATCTCTTTCAGCGTTTATGTACTCGTAACTTACGTTGGTTGGCATAGTAATCTGTAGTATTAAGACATTAAAAAGATTTAATAAATTACGCGCCCTAAAACCTCTATGATTACAGCATATGTTTTGATTATTGCTAAGTCTGGCGCAGAAAAAAAGGTTGTTGAAGAGCTTGGACTATATAAGGAAATAGAGGATGCTGAAATCCTTTACGGCGAATACGACATTTTAGCTAAGATAAAAGTTAAAGAAATCTCTGATTTGAATGAGTTCCTTTTGTCAAAAGTAAGAAGAATAGATGGCGTTGAAAAGACATCTACATTGATATCAGCAAAATAATTATTTACCAAAACGTCTTTTTCTGTTGGAATAATCCATAACAGCTTTCAATAAATCTTCTTTTGAAAATTCCGGCCAGTATTTGTCGCTGAAGAAATATTCAGCATAGTCTGTTTTCCACATTAGAAAACCAGAAGTTCTCTTTTCGCCAGAAGTTCTAATTACTAAATCTACATCGGGCACTTGAGAAGAATACATATGAGCTTCAATTAATTCTTTTGTTATTTGTTCTGATTTTATTTCGCCAGATTCAATTTTTTTAGAAATTAATTTTACAGCATCAATGATTTCTTGTTTTCCACCGTAACCACCAGCTACATTGAAATTTATTCCATTGTGATCTTTAGTTTTTTCTTTTATTTGTCTCATTAGAGTCTGTATATTTTCTGGAAATAAAGACAGGTCGCCAATGAAATTGAATTTTATTTTATTTTCGTAAACACGTTTGTCTTCTAGAAATTTCTTTCCGAAATTTTCCCCGATTTTGAAAATCATATCTACTTCTTCTTTGGATCTTGAAAAGTTTTCAGTTGAGAATAACCATAATGTAAGAGATTTTACTCCGATTTGTCTGCACCAGTTCAAAACGTCTTCAATTTTCTCTGCGCCGTGTTCGTGCCCCATCCAGATTGCTTCGCCTAGTGTATGTGCAAATCTTCTGTTGCCGTCACATATTATTCCAATGTGCTTTGGTATTACTAATTCGGACATTAGATTTTCTTACTCTCCTTTTCGTTTAACTTGCGCCAAAAGTCAAAAAATCTTTTTGCTTCAGAGAGTTTTGGAAATAATACCCAAACAATTGCCAGCAAAACAACCATAGCGACTGCTGCGAAGAATCCAAGCATAAAGAAGAACAATGAACTTAAACTTACATCTATTACTACCATGGCGAAACTCTATCTATAAAGTTTAAAAGTCTTTATACAACTAACAACTTTGTTATGACGCTTTGGGAAGTTATAGTTGGAGCAATAATATCTGCTAGTTTTTTGGTTGGCTATTTGATTTATCATTTCTCAAAAGAAGAAATAGAGCCGTTCAGAAGTAAGCTGTTGACATCAATATCGCCCGGAGCTGCTATGTTTATAGGGTTGTTTCTACTACCTTTGCTTAGACATTACCAAGAGCTCGTATTAGTTTTATTAGCCGTTGGAATTACATTAGGAATACTAACAGCAGATTTGAAGCAGAGTCTTAGAAATTCAGTAATTTCTATTATTTCCTTTTTGATTTTTTATATTTATTATCTACGTGGTTAGCTGGTCTTCTTGTTGCAACAATAGTTATGATTAGCGAGAAAATTGCGATAGCAATTATCAAAACGAAGAAGTGCTTGTTTACAAAATCTTCTAATGCGCCAATCTGTCCAATTAAGCCAGTTGATTCAAATATATATGTTGATGTTCCGGTTATGCCATCAACTTCTGATGTTACAGCGAGAACATAAGTGCCCTTTTGTAAATTAGAAGGCAGTTTTATTGTTTTGCTAAATTTTGTTCCAGAGTCTAAACTTATAGTTTCTGTTTGAGCAGNNNTGGAATAGAGCTGTATTTTGGAGCTACGCTAAGTGTTGTATCATAAGTTACATCCTGGCTTTCTACTTCAGTTATTACTGGAATTCTTTGTATTTTATTATCGCCGTTTGAAACTACGTTTATTTTGCCGATGTAAACTCCTGGCATTAAATTACCATTATCTATGTTATATGTAGAAAATCTTACTGGTATACTTTTTGTCTGGCCGGATGTCAGAGTAAATTCGCTTTCAGTTATATCTATGATATTTTGCGGACTGACAAATGTTACAGAGACGTCTCCGTTTTGAGAGTCGGTATTTGTGACTTTTATTTCCTTTACCGTTGATTCGCCAGTTTTCATTAATGTTTTAAGCAGGACTTGGTCTGTTGAGAAATTTATAGCGCTTACTGGTACTATCAATAATGATGAAATTAACACCGCTAATAGCACTCTGTCGATGGCCATATGAAAGTCACGTATCTGCTGTTTTTATAGTTTTTTATTCATAGTTTATACCGTATAGGTGTTATTTGAGTATGAATGGCGGCTCAATTGGAGTGTGAGCGCGCCAGATATCTCAGAAGCACATAAGCTAATGCTTATGTGGCGCTTTGTGAGACTTTGATTTCCTCTTATTTGTTATTACTCGTCTATTCGCGTTAATTATTCTGATATTTGCAAGTATGAGTATTATCACGATTAGTCCGGCTAATCCGGCGAGATATTCGGGCTTCTGCATTATTGCCGGCAGTAATCCGGTAGTTACGATTTCAAAAGTATTTGATGCAGCGGCATATTCTCCGCTGTATGTAAGCTCTGCAATTAAGACGTATTTACCAGGTTCTAATTCGGGCAGCTCAATTGATTTCAGATATGATTTTTCCCTACCTACTGCTACCGTTTCAGATTCCTTATGCAATATGTTGTTTTCAAAGTCCTTAATCTCGTAGTCAATAGTAACATCTTTCATCTCATCAGATGAACCAACGTTTAGCAAATTTACTTGAGTTCTCAAAGTATTTCCGGAAAATAATTTCTTGAATGTAGATGGGATGTTCAAACTAATATCAAATAATTTTCCGACTTGTCCTACTTCTAATATTACCGGGATTTCAACAGTTTGGTATGCTGGCGTACCTACTAAATTCCATTTCAATATTATGCTTCCAGTGTATACGCCTCTTTCAAGAGGTTCAAATAATACGTTTAGCTGCTTGGTTTCACTAGGATTCAAAGTTATTGTTGTTTCCGAAAATCCAAAGTCCGAATCCTTTAATTCAATTTGCCTGCTTTTCGCAGTTGGTTCGTTTGCGAAATATAATTCAGGAACGCTTTCTGATACTTTTATAGGTATATTTTCTAGGCTGTGTTTGGCGAGGATTATTTCTATAGGAACTGTCGCATAATTGGTTAACAATACAGACTCGTTGCCTGCAGAGCCAGCCGCAATAGATAATCTAAATTCTTTTGTACTGATATCTAATCCTGCGCCAGGTGTGCTCAAAAATCCAGCCGATGTTCCTCCTA
>JAGVWI010000010.1 GCA_018304345.1 Nanobdellati archaeon
TAATATGTAGTTATAAGTTAATTAGAACGAGCTTTAGTTATAATATCTTTGAGTTTTGGATTTATTTTAGGTTCAGCTTTATCAGTTAACCCATAACAAATTCTTTGCGCAGTAGAACCCCAGCTAAAATTTCCTTCAACTTTTTGTATCTCTTTAACCTCGAAAATACCAAGTTCCTGTCCTTTTTTTAAATTATAATAAACAGAGCGTATTGAAATTGGACCGAAGACTTTTTTGTAAGTTTTAGCAATCTCATACGCGTGAGATTTTTCCATAAAATATAGAAGCTCAACAACATTATCTCTTATTAATGAGCCAACAACTCTTCCTCTTTTATTCGCCATGTTGAAAGTCAATATAGTAAATATATAAACCTTATGGTTGTGTGTGCTGGACTAAACATTATTATTTAATTATCTTAGCTTTAATTTTTAGCGGTACCACGGTTACTCCGTGCAGTAGAAATGACGGTTTGCTCTGAAAGAGTTCAGAAATATTTTGATGTGCTTGACAGCAGAACTAAAGAGATTTATTTAATTGCGCAAAAAGCACGGACGCTTAATCTTGATCCAGAACCAATTGTAGATATTCCACTTGCAACAAACGTTGCGCAACGTTCTGAGGCGCTTGTCGCTAGTTTAGCGCCACAATTGATGGGCTCGGGTGTCGCACAAAGAATCGATGAGTTAGAAAAACAATATGCGGCTGGTGATTGGAGAGTTGCACTAACAATTTCATTAGAAGTAGCTCAGCAAAAATTCTGCGAGTTTGCTAATTTGCGCGAAGCGATTGAAGTTGGATCAAGAGTTGGTTTAGCATACATCACTCTTGGTGTTGTAGCAGCGCCTCTCGAAGGTTTAGTTGAAATAAAATTCAAAAAAAGAAAAGATGGTAGAGATTATGTAGCCGCATACTTTGCCGGTCCGATTAGAGCTGCAGGTGGAACAGCCGCCGCCGTTTCCGTACTAATAGTAGATTATGTTAGAACTATGTTGGGTGTTGCAAGTTACGATATTCTGCCAGAAGAAATAAAGCGCTACCAAGTTGAAATTGACGATTATTTAACTAAGATTGCGCACAGGCAGTATTCTCCAACAGCCGAGGAGATAGCGCTCGTCGTAACTAATATAGGTATAGAAATAACTGGCGACCCAACAGAAATTTATGAAGTATCGCAACAAAAATATTTAGAGCGAGTCGAAACAAACGTAATTCGTGGTGGTATGGCGTTAGTTTTGACAGAGGGCCCGACGCTAAAAGCAGAAAAGCTTTGGAAACAACTCGATAAATGGGGCAAAGATTTCGGAATAGATTGGAGTTGGCTTAAAGAGTTCATCAGATTGAAACACAGCTTACATCAGACAGAGGCGAGAGTTGAAGATACAGCAGCCATATCAAAAGTCCAACCCGTTGATAGTTATTTGAAGGACATAGTGGCTGGTAGACCTATTTTTGGCTATCCATTACGGCGCGGTGGTTTTAGATTGAGATACGGGCGCTCGAGGTTTACGGGTTTCGCATCAACAGCCATACATCCCGCTACAATGGTTGTTTTGGATGACTATGTCGCAACAGGAACTCAAATCAAAATGGAGCGTCCAGGCAAGGCCACCGTATTTTCGCCGTGTGACTCAATTGATGGACCTATTGTTAAATTAAACGACGGTAGTGTAATTAAACTCCAAACAGAGGTTAGAGCAAAAGAAGTCAAATCTCAAATAAAAGAAATATTATTTCTAGGTGATTTACTTGTTAATTATGGAGATTTCTCAGAAAGCGGACAAAGATTAGTTCCGTGTGGCTATAACGAAGAGTGGTGGGAGCGGGAACTCGAAAAAGCAAATCTACAAGTTTTAGATCTAAACACGGCGCAAAAAGCATTTGAATTTGCGGAAAAAACAAATACACCTTTGCATCCAAAATATACTCATTATTGGAACGATATTTCAGGAGACGATTACACCGCACTTAGTAAGTGGTATACCGCTGGAACTTTGCAGGCGGACGCACCAGAAAAAAGGATATTGGAGATTATAGGTTGCGAACATAACGTAATTGACAACAAAGTTGTAGTCGACAGCGATACAAAATACGTCTTAGATATGTTAGTTACACTACAGAACGCAATAGGCGAAACCGCCTTAGCAAAGATTAATTCATTTTCAATAGTAAAGTTGCGTGACAAGTCAGGCATATTTATCGGTACGAGAATGGGGCGGCCAGAAAAATCTAAACTAAGAAAGATGAAAGGTTCGCCCGTCGTGTTGTTTCCTGTGGGACGGGAAGGTGGCAGGCTAAGAAGTTTCCAAGATGCAATAGAAAAACAAATAGTCACTGCGGATTTCGCTACGTTTGAATGTCCGGCCTGCAATACCGCGACAATTTATCCGTCGTGCGAAGTTTGTAAAACAAAAACTATTTGGAGACGGGTTTGCAGCAAATGTAGAAATGTTTCCACGAACGAAAAATGCTGCGGTGTTTTTACGAGAGGTTATAGAAAACAGAGACTGGATATCAATAGATATTACGAAGCAGCCATAAAATCTATTGGAATATATTCGCCACATCTTGTTAAGGGGATTCGTGGAAGTACAAACAAAGATAAAGTTGTAGAACCGCTAGCAAAAGGAATTTTACGCGCGTCTTATAATTTAGCGGTAAATAAAGATGGCACAATAAGGTACGATATGACTGAAATGGGTTTGACCCACTTTAAACCCAAGGAAATTGGAACATCTGTTGAAACGTTAAGAGAATTAGGCTATAGCTTAGATATCAACGGCGCTAAACTTGAAACCGATGAACAGCTTATAGAAATTCTGCCACAAGATGTTATTTTGCCAAGTTGTCCAGAAACTCCAGACGAGACAGCAGACGACGCTTTCATTCGCATATGTAATTTTATTGATGATGAATTAGAAAAACTCTACAACTTACCGCGCTATTACAATGCAAAAACAAAAGACGATCTGATAGGACACATAATAGTTGGTTTAGCTCCTCATACCTCTGCAGGAATTGTCGGCAGAATTATAGGTTTCTCTAAAACACTTGGGTGTTTTGCGCATCCTTATTGGCACGCAGCGCAGCGCAGAAATTTTGACGGAGATGAAACTTGCGTAATATTAGGATTAGACGCGTTTTTGAATTTCTCAAGACGCTATTTGCCCGATAGGAGAGGCGGACGTTCTATGGATGCGCCGCTTGTTTTGACAACTATTTTAGTTCCAGAAGAAGTTGATACAGAAGTTCATGGAATGGATATTGTTGATAAATATCCACTTGAATTATACACAGCAGCCTCGGAGTGTAAATATCCGTGGGAGGTAAAAATAAAACTTGTAAAAGATGTGCTTGGAAAAGAAACGCAGTATGAAGGAATGAAATTTACACACCAGGCATCAGATCTTAATATGGGTGTAAGAGTTTCGGCTTACAAATCTATTCCGACGATGGTAGAGAAACTTGAAGGACAACTGGAGTTAGCATCTAAAATTAGAGCTTCAGACTTAGATGGTGTTGCGTCATTAGTTATTGATAGACATTTCATAAGAGATATCAAAGGTAATTTGAGAAAGTTTACAATGCAGCAAGTTAGATGCGCTAAATGTAATGCAAAATATAGACGCCCGCCTCTGTCGGGTACCTGCACCTCTTGCAAGGGAAAATTATTATTTACTATTGCAGAAGGCTCTGTTAAGAAATACCTAGCTGCAACTATGAAACTTTCAGAAATAGATGGTGTTTCCCCCTATATGCGGCAGTCTATGAAATTACTTAAAGAGAGAATAGAATCGGTTTTCGGAAAAGATACTACAAAACAAATCGCACTCAGCGATTGGTTAAAATAATAAAACGCGAACTCGCTGAACGAATAGGATATACTATGAAGATAAAATGTCCAACAGGACTGCACCACAGCGTAGAGGAGACGCGCACCTGTCCGAACTGCATTGAATTTATGACAAAACCAGTTTTACACTCTTTGCTAAACAGAAATTCAAAAGAGAAAAAAGAGCACGATCGGCCGAGATTTGGAGTCGGAACGTTAACAAGTAATTGTTTGAGGCAGTCTTACTATAAACTGACAGAAGAAGAGATATTGGACTTAGAGAAATTATGGATATTTTCCAGGGGACACGCACTGCACGAATTCGTGACACAAACTTTAGCACCAAAGACAGAGAAAGAAATATTTGTGACAAAGAAATTCAATAATTTTGATATTATAGGCTTTATCGACGCCATGTATAATAATATACTTTATGAATTCAAAACTACAACGAATATTCCAGATACGCCGCAGTCGCATCATACGTTGCAAGTGCAGGGTTATTATTCTCTTTTGGACGAAAATTTGCAGAAAGAAATAGAGAATATAAAAATAGTTTATATGAATTTGAGTAAAGTAAAAGCGTATGAGGTTCAGCAAAGAGATATTACGCCATTTATGGAAGGTAGGGCTGCAATGTTGGTGCAGTCTTTGAAAATGAAAAATCCTCCGAGAAGAGAAATTACTTGGCTTTGCAAATACTGCGAATTCAACGATGCGTGTTTTAACAGAGATAAAATTTTCAATTAAATAGCGCGTGTTCCAACTTCTTAGTTTGTGTTCTTAAATTAAATGTTGTTTTGACCGCTCGTTTACCAGCCCTGCCGAGAGCCAACGCCGTAGTCTTGTTGCTTAGGTTTCCGATAGACCGCGCTAAATCAACAGGGTCGTTAGAATAAGTTACCTCGCCACATTTGTGTAGTGTAATTAAGTTATCCAAACCGCTATTTCTAATAGCTAAAGCTAAAACAGGTTTGCCAACCGCCATATATTCAAAAACTCTCGCTGGTAAATTATAGTTAAGTTTTGGATCTGTTTGGCCGGCAAATAATATATCTGCGCCTAATTGGTATTTGGTAACATCTTCCGGAGGAATTACGCCCAAGAACTGCACTCTATCTATTAGGTTTAAATCGTAGATAAGTTTTTCATAATATCGCATATCTTCATCTGGAGCGAATCCGGCCAGAAGTAATTGTACATCTGCGTTGTACTGCATAGATTTTATTAAAACGTCTATTCCCCTTTCTTTATACAAAACACCAGAGCAGAATATAGTTGGTCTTGAGAATTTTACACCTTCGCTTTTCTTAATATCCCCAACAGAATTATACACAACTTCAAACGTATTTTCATTTAATTCTGGATGCAATATTCTAATTTCCCTTATGATTTCAGCATTTGTCACAACAATTTTTTTAGCGCCCGCGAGTAGTTTCTTCTGGATACTAAAAAATAATCTTCCTTGAACGCTGTTTACGTTTATGTGTGCGCCTCCTCTTTGTAGTTTTTTTACTCCGGTGCTGCGTAGCCAAGGATCTCGCATCTCAATAACAAATGGTTTACTAGTTTTTTGACTTATTTTGTACCCAGCTATACCTGTAGATATAGTTGGAGATGTAGCGAAAATTACATCGCTGTTTTCAGCTAAAACTTTTCCAGCGTTTACAAAATTTTTAACATAGCCGTAGCCATCGGGAAAGTATGGTATGTGAAATCCCGAAACTCTTTGAACATTACAATTGCTATGCAATGGAAACAATTTTTCGTCAACAAGAGAGTTTCCTGATGCGCTCGTTATAATGTTTAAGTTATGACCAAATTCAGCCAACATATTTGAATTTCTGTAAGCGCGCAATGCACCAGCAATTATATCTGGAGTAAAATGATGCGTTAAATATAGTATTTGCATACATTAGCACTAAAGAATAGTAATAAAAGCTTAAGGATAATTTTATATCACTAATCCTTTTGCTAAGTTTAGTAGCTTATGTCTAAGAATATGAAAATATTACTGATACAACCTTATGGTTCAACGCAGCCACCACTTGGTTTGTGTTTATTAGCGGCGGTGCTAAAGAAAGGCGGTTATTCAGACATAGCTTTAGTAGATTTATTACGATTCGATATTAATGTAACTTCACCAATTCGTACTTGGGACTATTTGGAAAAGAAATTAGAGGAGAAACCAGACGCAGTTTTGATAACAGGCGCTACGCCAACTTTTACCGAAGCTTTAGAGATAGCAAAGATGGCGCGACCTCATACGAAAACTGTTCTTGTTGGCGGTTCGCATGCCACAATTTTCAAAGAAAGAATTTTAGAAAAAGTTCCATATATTGATGTAGTTGTTTATGGAGAAGCAGACGAAACTATTTGTAAAATAATGGAGAGTCTGCAAAAAGAAGGTAATAATAATTTGTCCGGAATTACGGGTGTGTGCTACCGAGATAAATCTGGTAAAATAATTAAGACTGAACAAACTCCACCAATAATGAATTTAGATAATATTCCTTGGCCAGACAGAGATATAATTGATTTAGATTCGTACCACGGTGCGTTTATTTTACTTGGTAGCAGAGGTTGTCCGCACGCCTGTACGTTTTGTTCACGGCCTGTAACTGGCGCAACGTTCAGAGGCAGAAGTCCGAAGAATGTTGTAGATGAGATAGACTTTTTACTAAATAAATACCCCGAAACGGCGAGACGAATTAATAAAACAATTACATTCAGCGATGAAAATGCGGCAGTTGATAAGCAAAGATTAATTGGAATTTGCGACGAATTAATAAAACGAAAACTCAATATAAAATTTGTTTTGACAAATGGATTACACGTTACTAGTGCGCACGAAGAACTCTATCAAAAATTAGCGAAAGCTGGTTGCGTAAGTTTATGGTTTGGTGTTGAGCAAGGTACAGATAAGATGCTAAAAACCATTCGCAAAGGCGCAACAGAAAATTTAATTAAAAAAGCAGTTAGAATGGCGCACGAAGCGGGTATACCTTTTGTCGGCGGACATTTTATGATTGGTGTTGAAGAAGAAACGCTTGAAGATGCGCGCCATACAATAAAATTCGCAAAAGAAGCAGGATTTGATGCAACGGGCTGGAATCACGCAGCGCCAACCCCGTCAATTATTCTAATTTTAAACATGACCATACGGAACCGCAATTTGAAACTCCTGAATTTACAAGGGAGCAAAGAAAACAAGCTTACGAAGAAGCCATTAAAATGATGGACGAGGTTATGAGAAGTAAAATAATGGCGCCAAGTAATATAGCCAAGTTTTTGAGAAGTAGCATAACTCATCCAGAAGATTTACCTTGGGCCGCCAAGAGGCTGTATAACATACATACTAAACGTGATTTACGAAGGCATTACGATATGAAACCAAGTATGAAAGTGAAAACACGAGAAGGAAAACCTTTCATCAATGCAGACCCGTATAGTTAAATAACTTTCTTTAACCCTGAATGGATGCTTAAACGAATAATTGAAAGCGGCATGTATCTTAGCATCGGTGTACTTATCGCAAAACTACTTTCGGTTTCTTATACGTTAGTTTTAGCAAGAATTTTAGGTCCAGAAGAAATGGGTGCATTTACCTTATCGCTTTTGCTTGTTTCGTGGTTTTCTATAGTGGCATTATTATCCGTGCAAACTGTATCTACACAATTGATTTCAGAATATGTGGCAAAAAAGATAGACATATCAAAACCAATTACAGCATCTCTATTTTTAGGTACAACGGCCGCGGTATTAGCAACCATCGTGCACTTTTTTATTGCCGGATTCGTTGCAACTACGTTTTACAACGATACGGGATTAACAAAATATATACAATTTGCATCTTTGATAATTTTCGGAACTGTAATTTTCCACACCGCTCTCGGCATAGAGCGCGGAATGAAGAAATTTGTGTCGTACGCAACAATAGAAAGTTCTAAGCAGGCAATAATGCTTGGTATAGGTTTGTTCTTCCTGTTGGCACTAGGCTGGCGCATAATGGGCGCAATCGCCGCGGCTATTATTGCCCCTGGAATAATAGCTATAGCTGTATATGTTAGGTACAGAAAATATTTCAACAAAGATTTCTGGCCAGAAGCAAAACGAATTTTCAAACTTGGTTTAGGCATAACTTTAATGTCCGCATTTATCACTGTATTTACTAGTATAGATAAATTTATTTTAGGAGTTATAAGTACTAAGGAAATAGTTGGATTATATGTGCCTGCAATTACTATTGTAACTTTCCTTGGTTTATTTCTTCCAGGCTCAATGAAAAATGCAGTATTCCCGTATGTAGTTGAATCTTATACGAAAGGCGAATACAAAGAAGCTAGACATTATATGGAAAAGGTGTTGCTTTACTATAATATGCTCGTCGGAATAGCAATAATTCCTGCAATGTTTTTCCGCAGGGAGGGTATTGCTTTAGCATTCGGCAGCGATTATTTAGCCGCAGTTGAACCATTAGCTATAATGTTGTTCGGGGCATTTTATTTTTCTATGTTTATAATTATGCAAAGTTTTGTTCTAGGTACAAACAAAATTAAAGAAGGCATTTACGCAACAGCTTTGTCGGTTGGTATAGCCACAGTTACGAATTTTATACTGATAAGTAACTTTGGACTTAACGGCGCCGCATACGCGCTTGTAATTAATACATTAATTTTGGCAACATCGTACTCTTATATTGTGAAAAAAGCAATAGGTTTACGCCTGCGCAAACTAATATTTTCATTAGTAATATTAAACGGAATTTTACTATTAAGTTATTTCTTAAGTTCTTATGAAAACCTATTTGTTAGAATTGGTTTATCTTTAATAGTAATAGGAATTTACTTGGGTTTGCTATTTTTGTTTAAGTTTATAGGGAAAGGAGAAATTAATTTCGTTCTCGCGAAGGTCGAAGACGTCAAAGCCAAACTTTTCAAACCCAAGACCCCGCGTTGAAGTTTTTCGTTTGATGAAAATACAGATTTCTTGTTAAATTCATACGGATAATCACCTGAAATTCTTATCATATTTTCGTTTTCATAATATACCCCATCGGAACAAGTCTTAGTTTCCGATTCCGTCCGCAAGAATTTAATATCACCCTTTTTGTAGAGCGCGCATAGTACTCTTAGTGCTTTATCGTTCCAGCCAACCGCGGGAATTAAATCTCTGCAACTTGGTAAACCAGTATAATCTTCACCAATGATTTTATCTTTGAAATTTAAACCATAACTTGTTGGTATGCCGCCAGATTTATGCATTTGATTCGTAATCCACTCTATATTTTTATTAACGTTATACTTTTTGTAAGGTTTTAGTAATAAGAACGCTCTTACTATATCGCCCGAGCCGGCAATCCACATAGGATATTTGTAGAGTTTCCATTCAGTATTGTATTTTTGATACCCGAAATAAAAACCACCAGATTTATGCTCAAGAGTTTTCAAGAAATCTGCAGCGTTTATTGCAGATTCTAAATATTTCGGATTTTTTGTAAATTCATATACTTTTATTAAACCAGAAATACATCTCGCTATGTAAAGACTAATTAATTTGTTATGATTTTTATCAACTTGATATATTCCGCCAAAAAATTCGGCGTTGTCCTGGTTTTCAATTATTAACTCTGCGTTGCGTTTTGCTATATTTGCGTATTTTTCATCACCAGTAATTTCGTATACGAGTAAACATAATTCGGCAAGAGTTGCTAACTTGTTCGGAACGTGATACTTTTGTTTATCATAGGTGTTTTGTAAAAAAGAGTTTGCAGTTTTATCGTAAAGTAAACCTATATGAAATACATCTAGATTTGTTTTTGCAGCCTCAAAATAAGGTTTCCAATTTTGCCCTAATTCCTTTAATTTCAATGCAAGCTTAACTAAACCGATGCTCGCTGCGGTGTCGTGGGGCATAGAGCCTCTCGCGATAGAAGGATTTCCGTCAAAACCAGAATTATAAAAACAGCCAATTTTTAATTGGTGTTTTGTCAAATGATTACCAGCTTCTTTAGCCAAATCAAGGAATTTTTCATCACCAGTTTTTTCGTATAAAGTTAAATATGAAATTATAACGCCTTCGTATCTCCAGTCTCGTCCAGGACCTATGTAATTGAAGCAGTCTTCCCAGTAATGCGGTACTGGACCGGAATACCCTGTTGGCTGTTTCATTGTTTGCAGCCAAGAAATATTTTTACTAATTAGGCTTGACAGAAGCTTGTTTTGCATGATTTGTTTGCAATAGACTAAGCTATAAAAGATTTGTTTATAGCCAAATAGAGATGAAGCAGCTTTTCAAGCGAGGCTCAAAATTAGTTATAGATGAAGTCCCGGCGCCAGAGATTTCAGAAGGTGAAATATTAGTACAAAATTTGTATTCTGCAGTAAGTACTGGTACGGAAACAAAGTTAGTAAAAAGCACAAATAAAACATTTCGTTCTCCAAAAGCGGTTATAAAAAAGGTTTTAGAATTCTCAAAATATGGATTTCAAGAAGCGTTGAAAGAATATACCTATAGGAAAAATAAACTTACAACAATAGGTTATAGTTCTGTTGGAATTGTTTTAGAAAAAGCAAAAGACGTAGTAAACGTCAAGATTGGCGATATTGTTGCATGCGGAGGTTATGGAATTGCAAGCCACGCAGAGATAATTCGTGTACCAAAAAATAATTTCGTTAAACTTCCAGCAGGTGTAGATATAGAATCTGCAGCATTTACATTTATTGGAGCAATCGCATTGCATTCCGTGAAGTCAGCTAACGTAAAAAAGAATCAAAGAGTGGCTGTAATTGGACTTGGTTTGCTTGGTCATTTTGTATCTAGAATATTAATTGCGAAAGGCTGCTACGTTTATGGATTTGATTTGCAATCAGCACGCGTTTCTTTATCAAAAGGAAATATGGTTTCTACTGCTAACCAAACTGAATTTGTTAGAACACTGGCGCTGCTAGGCGGAGCGAATAAAGTAATAGTGACTGCAGCATCCGAAACTTCAGAGCCACTGAAATTAGCCCTTTCTGTTTGCAAGACCAGAGGAGACATAGCTTTAGTCGGAAATATACCCATAAATATAGACTATACCTCGGCTTTGATTAGCGAATCTAATATTGTGGTGCCCAGATCGGCGGGCAAGGGCGCTGAAATTAGAAAAAATATGCAAGAGTTTGCAAGTTTGTTGAAGAAATTAGATATTTCAAATATGAAAGCAACGTATGATTTTACAAATTATAACGATGCTTTCAAAAGTATTGTTGAAAAAGAAAAATGCAGTGCAGTTTTGAAATATTCAGAAGCGCCACAAATGAACAAAGAAATAATATTTAGGTCTGATAGTAAGTCCAAACCTAATTTAGTTGTTATTGGTCTGGGAGAATTTGCGCAAAAAACTCATCTGCCAGCCATAATTAGTGCAAACCTCTTTAACATATACACTTTAGTAAGTAAATCTGGTATTAGAGCAAAAGAGCTAGCAGTTAGATTTGGAGCTAACAAATGCAGCACAGATTTAGAAGCCGCATTAGCGGATGATAAAATAGATTTAGTGTATATTACGTCTGGAGATTTCCAACACGCACAGCACACGATACTTGCCGCTGAATCTAAGAAAGCTATATTTTTGGAAAAACCGCTCGCAGTCAGCGAAAAAGAGTGCGAACAAATTATGAGAGCTGTAAAAAAGAACGGCGTATTTTTTGCATTAGGTTTGAACAGACGACACTCTGAACTCGCGCAGTTTTTGAAATCCGAATTCCAAAATAATACTAGCCCAATAAAGATTAATTGGTTTTTTAACGAAGTTTTGCAGCCAGGAGAACAGAAGCGCATAAGTGGCGCAATAAGGATAGCTTGCCACTATATAGATTTAGTCTGCTGGTTGCTTAATACCACTGTAACATCTGTTAAGGCAACAGGAACTGAAAATAATTTTGTAGCAGAAACAAAACTTAGCGATGGTTCTGTATTTAATTTGACGTTTGCAACCGCATACAGTGATGTGAACTACAGGGAATGCGCCGAGATAATAATGCCTTCGCAAAAAATAATTGTAAATGAATTCAAAGATTTAGAAATTTCTAAAGATAACAATGTATCAAGGTTAACATTTAATGATGATAGAGGTTATAAGAAGCAAATTGAAGCTGTTAGCAAAGCGCTTAACGGAGAAAAAACAGATTTCGCGGATTTAGATCAAGCCGTCCGCTCTGCTAGATTTGGATTCGCAGTTCTTAAGAGTCTAAAAACCCAAAAAGAAATTAGGTTTTAGCTAATACCGCTTCTTTATCTTTGACTTCTTTTGGTGCGCCATGAAGTAATAAATTAATTTCAGCTTGGTTATTCCAATAGCATTCTCTGCATTCTTTTATTTCTCCCCGCATTTTTTTAGCTTGTTGCGATGTCCAAAATTCTTTTATGGAAATGTTTCTAACATTTGGACCTTTGCCGACTTCAGCTTCCATTCTCGGGAAGCAAGGATAAATGTGTCCCCACGCGCCGATTGCAAGTGTACCGTAGCCAGCGTAACAAGGTGTTGGCCATTTCTTATTTGCAAAACAATCCTTGAATAACTTCAAATAAGCCATAGAGTTTTCAATAACTTTGTCAGCCATAGAGTTTTCAATAACTTTGTCAACCTTTTTTAGTTCTATTATTTTGTCTATAGCCTCATTTAATTTTTCTAAATTTCGTTCTTTGATTCTAAAGTCCATAGAATTTTCTGGCTTGAATCCAAGTAAACCGATATCGTGGAACGGCATAAAACTTATGTGATCAACGTTTTTGGTCTTTAGAAGGGCTATCAAATCAACTAACTCGTTTACGTTATAGTTGCTAACTACACAAACTACTATTATTTTTACATCTCTGCCTAGTTCCTTGCGTAGCTCTACAAAATTATCTATGGATTTCAAAACACGGTCGTAGCTTCCATCCCGACCTCTAACTTTATCATGAGTCTCAGCGCTTACTCCATCTAAGGAGAATCCAATCGCGTCAAGACCGCTTTCTATAATCTTTTTGCAAAGTTCTTTGTTAGCAGTCAAGAAACCATTGCACGACATATGAGTTATCATACCTCTTTTTTTAGTATGAGTTATCAAATCAAGCATATCTGTTCGCAACATAGGTTCACCACCAGTGAAACCTATTCCGGCGGTGCCTATGGCTGCGAAATCATCAATAACTTTTTTCATTTCTTCTGTGCTAAGCTCCTCGCCTATACCTTTCAGTCCGTATTGACTTGGACCTTTCCATAAATAACACATTCCGCATTTTAGATTGCATCTGTAAGTTACAGTAATAGAGCCGTGTAAAGGTCCCGCACCCGGGAGAGGCGCACTAAGTTTTCTACTAGCTTTCAGAGCCATAACTTGGTATGCTCTTCTAAACGGAGCGGAATACTGGCCATTTTTTACGCTTTGTTTTAGATAGCTAATGTAAGAGTCTCTCATTAAAATCCACCTTTGAGCAAGAATGTTTTCCCCATGTCATATAAATATTTCGCTTCATAAACAGAGAATCGGCGCAGGAAACCCATAAAGT
>JAGVWI010000008.1 GCA_018304345.1 Nanobdellati archaeon
GAAACATCTTTAGAAAAAGTAGCGCATCTAGCATTAAAATATGATTTGAAACAAATGCCTGTTGCAAAATCAAGAAAATTTCTCGGTGTAGTCTCCTCAAGAAAAATTCTATCTACTATAAATACTGCATTAAAAGAAGATATATTTCATTTCGCTGGAGTTCATAAATCTCATTTGGATTTTGAGAATAGTTTAGAAATACCAATTTTCAAAGTACTGAAAGACAGATTATTTTGGCTTATATTCGGTCTCATAGGCGCCATGTCTATGGCTGTATTTATCGGTTTATTTGAAGAAACCCTTACAAAATATCTTATTATTGCGCTTTTCATTCCAGCAATTGTTTACATAAGCGATGCTATGGGGACGCAGCTGCAAACAGTTTTTGTAAGAGATTTAGCGGTTTTGGGAAAAGATCTTAATTTGAGAAAATATATTCTGCGGCAGATATGCATAGCATCTCTAACATCGGTGGTTATTAGCATCTTAATGTTCGCATTTATATCTCTGTTTTGGAAAAATCCGTTTATCGCTTTTGTTATAGCTTCAGCTTCATTTTTGTCTCTAATAATAACGGGTTTTACTGCTTTGTTTATTCCACTAATAATTAAGAAACTGGGATTTGATCCTGCATTAGGCGGAGGACCTGTTGCTACCGTAGCTTCAGATATGACTTCTATAATAATATATTTCGCTGTAGTTGTATGGCTTCTCTAACAAAGCAATACTAATCTAGAACTTTAAGTCTGCCTTTTTTCGGCTCGTATACATCACCAGATTTCAATAAACTAATAATAACATTCTTACCCTCTTCTGCATCCAAACCAGACTGATCCAGAATATCATCAAACAAGGCCCCGTCATCTTTGCTAATTTCTCGTATTACGTCAAGAACTCTTTTTGAAATATTTTCGTCGGAGCGTTTTATTTGCTCTTCTGCTTTATCAGAAGATATTTCAATTTTCAATTCATCCTGATTTAATTCTGTAATTGGTTTGCCCACAGACAATTTGTGAACTAAGAGCCAGTTTGGATCTTCAAGACTTCGTATTATTTCTGGTGACAAATAACTTTCTTCATTATATTGTTTTATCTTTCCAACAAATCTAACTAATTTTCCTACATTTATGTTTTCGACTTTCAAAACATCTGGGCCGAATGCTTTTACCCTTATGGTTTCAGAACCATCGTCTAATGTTACAGAACCATAATTTCCATCTTCAGAAATAAATTTTGAGACTACAGTTGCAATTATATTTACTCTTGAAATCTTCTGGCCGTTGAGCTCTATGTAGCTTGGATCCCAGCCACTTCCTTTTATTACGTCTCCGTGAATTATATCTCTAATCCAAATATTCTTACTCGGCAGACGTTTTCTTGTTTGTAATGTTACCATTTCTTTCAACCTATCAATTGTATTGAGCCCGGACGGGGTTCAAATATATCGCCGCGTTTTTTGAGCTGATCAAGGATAGCTTCAAGCTTATCTCTGTCTACACCCTCATCTGCGGCTGCTTTTATTAAATCCTGAAGGCTTATTATCTTTCCGATTTTTTCGGATAGCTCTTCTATAAGTCTTCTTACTGTACCTATCTGGCTCCTTTGTGATGCTGTTATTCCAGTTGCGACTCTATCAATATCAAAGCGTCCTGTTTCTGAATCAAATGCAACCTCTTTCAGCGAAGCGTCTAAAATATCTATTGCTCTCTTTGCATCATCAATTGTAACAATAGTTGATAATCTTACCTTTGCGGACGCTTCAGCTAATCTCACAAGGGCTTCAAGCTGTCTTGCGGAAATTGGAATTGATTTAACTTCGCCTTCAAATCCAATCGCGCTCGATCTCAACGTAACATAATATTCTTTGATTTTGTCTAATGCTTCGGCGGATAATTTAGGCTTGCAGGTCTGCCTCGCATAAGCTATATACTGCCTCAAAAGTTTCTGACTAATTTCTACCTGCGAACTTATTTCTAAGTCTTTTGCCATTCTTAGAATATGCGATGCAATTCTTTCGTCATTTTCTCTGCCTGGAATATCCTGAACTGTAAAAATTAAATCAAATCTATTAAGTAATGCTGGTGGCAAATTAATCTGCTTTGGTATTGGACTATATCTATCAAATCTACCAAATTTCGGATTTGCTGCTGCTAATACAGATGTTTCTGCACGCAAAGTAGCGTGAATGTTTGCTTTTGCAATCGTAATAGACTGCTGCTCAAGTGCTTCGTGCATTGCGCTCGAATCTTCTGGTCCCATTTTATCTAATTCATCAAGCATTGCAATTCCTTTGTTGCAGAGAACCAATGCTCCCGCTTCAAGAGCCCAGCCCCGCATAAATTCATCTCTTACAACTGTTGCAGTTAAACCAGCTGCGGTTGAGCCTTTACCAGACATATATCTTGCTTTTGGTGCGAGATTTGAAACATACTTTAATAACTGCGATTTACCAGATCCAGGATCGCCAACTACAAAAACGTGGATATCTCCTCTAGTAACTGTTTTGTCATCTCTTACTTTTCTGACGCCGCCGAATAACTGCAATACGATTGCTTCTTTGATTTTTCTATAACCATAGATAGAAGGTGCTATAGAATCAACAACTTTATCGTATATATCTGGTCGGCTTGCAAATTCTTTAATTTTTATAATATCTTCTGAATTAACCTCCAAACTTAAAAAATCCTCTTGCTGAGACTCTATGCTATTACCATCAAGTGCCAAATCATAAGTTGTACTTTGTCCTCCAGTTTTCAATGGTATTGGTATTTCATTTACAATACCAACAACAGTAACTCTGTTTCCTGGATATCTTTTTGACTCTAATTCGGGAACTAACAAATCTGCTTCCAGGAAAACTGAAATTTTCTTTGGCTGCTCTCCGCCTTCTAAAGTTTCTGGAACCTCTTCTATTACTAATCGTTGTACATCAACCATTTTTTTGTCCAGCATCTTAAACATACCTTTTCTACCGCATTTGCACGACATCGGCTCTCTTAATTTAGAAGTTGTCTGTTCAACAAAAATTGTTTCGGCGCAGGCAGGACACTGAAAAGTTACTGAAACAACTCTCGGCCGAACGTCAGATGCTTGCCTAATAAGTCCTTCAGTTGAAATTAATTTCCCTATGTGATTGCTTCTAATATCTCTAATAGAAAGTTTTGCAGATTTTGGCAAATTAATGAACCTAACTCTTATTGGAAAGTCAAGCTCTGGGAATTCAAACTCTTTTACGGCGCTCTCTGCAGCTTCGCTGACTTCGGCAAAATCAATCATAAGCCTATCAGCAATATCAAAATCAAACTTAGCAAGCATATCATAATCAACAAGAAGATAGCCGCGCTTCTTGTTTACGCTTTTTATAAGCTCTTCATAGTAATACATCTCTATGAATCTGCGGAATTTCTCCGTTAGCTGCTCGGTAAAAGTCTGTACATCCATAGAATTTTAGAAGTGCTTCAAATGATATAAAATGATTTGTATTGACTGCAATTATATTGCTATAATGAACAGAAAAGCTTTTCAATTAAATAAGTGCTTTTTCGGTATGACTGTATTTAATCAAAGAAATATGGATACTATAGATCCTATTCTTAATTCGATAGATTCTAGACTTAAACCACTTGTAAAAGATTTCATAAGCGACTATACTGTTGATAATCCTAATCTTACTTTCAATCTCAAAAAACGCTACATAAGATCAGCAGGCAGAGAAGGTTACGCTATTACTGGCATCCTAATTGAACATTCAGACAAGGGTAGTAAACCAGTTCTCACGGGAACGTTAGAATTTTATGGACCGGAAAACTATAGCGTTACTGGAATAGCTGCCCTAGTAGATTCTTACAAACAAGCCGAACAGGATCTCAAAAATAGATTGCAAAATGAATTATTCCATAAATAGATTTTGGGAATTAGATTTTACAAGAGGATTAGCAGTAATAGGTATGATAATTTTTCACGCTCTTTGGAATTTAAACTTCTTTGGTTACACTACACTAAATCTTTACTCTGGTTGGCTCGGCATCTTCCAAAAAGTTATTGCGGTTACTTTTCTTGCTCTTGTCGGCATCGGTTTAACCTTAAGTGCGAACAAACACGAGAATTACAAAACTTGGTTTCTAAAAAGAGGCTTATTTATATTTGGATTGGGAATGCTAATCACAGCATTTACATTTATATTCTTTAGAGAAAATTTAATTTACTTCGGTATTTTACATCTAATCGGCGTAAGTATTATCTTAGCAATTCCATTTGCAAAACAAATTTACGCTAATTTAATTTTAGGCTTAAGTCTCATAATCACTGGTCTTTATCTTCAAACTTTAACTTTCAATTTTTCGTATCTTCTATGGCTTGGCTTCTATACACCATTAGCCACATTTGATTACTATCCAATACTGCCGTGGTTCGGCATAATTTTAATCGGAGCGGCGTTTGGAAACATAATCTACAAAAACGGAAACAGATTAAAAGAAATTAAGGACTACAATAATATTATTTCGAAAATAGGAAAGCAATCGCTTTTAATTTATTTTATTCACCAACCTATTCTGTTCGGAGTGCTAATGTTGCTAGCAACTTATAGTAAATAAGCTACTGCAACAAGAGCTCCAAGTCCGAGCAGTAACCAAAGTAAACTGTCCTGCGGAGCTCCTTGTGAGAAAATTACTTTTGCCCCGACACTGCGTGATGTACTCCTCCTTGTGGTTCGTGATTTTCCTCGTCGTGCCATTTTAATTGTACACTTAGCTATACTATATAAATTTATTCTTTTATGAACTAAAATAAAACTAATATTTTGATACTACTTTTCTTTCTCTCGCAAAAATTTTTCAATTTTTTCTATGTCAGCAATCGTACCTAAATCTAACCAATAGTCCTTTATCGTAATTACTGCAACATTTTCTTTCTGTGCCAGCAATCCAAGAGCATCTGTCAATTCGTATTCTCCTCGCTCAGATAATTTTATTTGTGCCAGACAATTGTATATCTCTGAAGTAAATTTATACAAACCAGTGTTAATCAAATCGCCAACAAACTCTTTTGGTTTTTCGTGAATTCTCACTAATTTTCCGTCATTCACGACAAGAACCCCGTATTTTTCAGGATTTGCAACTTTTAATCCTAATAAGGCTTGCTTCTGTAGTGTAATTCTCTTAATATCATTGGGGCTCCAAAGATTATCTCCACCCAAAACAATGAAATCATCATCTTTTGTAAAAGATTTTGCCAAACTTACGGCCTGACCTGTACCCTGCGGAACTTTCTGTTCAATCATTTCAGCTTTTATATCATACTTTTTTAGAAATTCTGCAATCTTTTCTTTTTTGTAGCTGACGATTAAACAAATATCCGTAATGCCTGCCGTGTGTAAATTGTCAATTACATACCATAGGAAAGGCCTGCCATTCACTTCAACTAAAACTTTAGGAATTGTTTTTGTCAAAGGCAGCATTCTTACGCCCCTGCCAGCAGCCATAATCACAGCTTTCATATTATGAGAAAAGAACAAAGTAATTTAACTTCTGCTATCAATGGTAATGATCACTATTCTTTGGTTTACTATGTGCTTCAGCTACGTTTTTAGAATATTCATCAAACTTACCTTCCGCATCACTATTTTTTCCTGTCTCTAATACTTGTTTTAAAGTCCATAGGTTACTTAGAAAATAAGAATATGCGCCAAAATATCCTGGCGTTTCGCCAACCGTATCTCCATAAAATGGCAGTACCAAACCTTTGTAAAAAGCTACATAAAATGCTTGGTAATCTTCTTCTATAATTTCTTTGGCTCTGCTGCATTCCATATATAATTGTTTCATTAAAGCTTCATCTTCTTGCCCTGTCAGTACAACCCTAATGTTACGGAATTCCAATAGTCTCTTATTTATTTCTGGAGAAGATGGATTAGTTTCATTATAGTATTGTCCAACAGTACCAAATTTGTCTAATATATAGTCAACATCACTTAGTAAATTATCTTTTATTTTTAGGATAGCTGTATCGGTAATTCTTTTTTCTAAATCTACCCAAGATTCAACCATAGGACTTCAGTTAAACTGCGCCTTAAAAGGCTTACTGCAACACATATTTCTTAAACTCTGCCCACTAATAATAAATATGTCAATTTACGATAAAATTGGGATTGAATTGAAATTACGAGGTTATAGCAGAAATACTATATTCGTTTTTTGTTCAAAGAAGTTTTACGAAAAAGTGTTGACTTGCCCGAAGGAGTACAAATACCAAAAAAGATTCCTGTTGTCTTGAGTAAAGACGAAGTTTCAAGACTAATTGATGCTGCAGAGAATAAAAAGCATAAACTTATGATAGAATTCCTTTACTCGTCTGGTTTAAGAGTAAGCGAAGCTGTGAAAATAAAATCCGGTGATTTGGAATTGGAAGATGGAATCGGCTGGGTAAGAAGTGGAAAAGGCTCAAAAGATAGATTCTTTTTGATTTCGAAAAAACTAAAGCCGAAATTAGAAACACAAATACAAAATCTCAGTCCGAGCGAACCGCTGTTTTTCGGACGGACTGGAACTCTAACAGTAAGAGCAGTTCAGTCAATTATTTCAAAAGCGAGTGAAAAAGCTGGCTTAAGAAAAAAAGTTTCGCCGCACACACTCCGTCACAGCTTTGCAACACATTTGTTAGAAGCTGGAGTAGACGTTAGAAAAATACAAGAATTACTTGGACACGCAGACCTCTCAACGACTCAAAGATATACTCAGGTCAGTGCAGCAGAACTTAAAAAGATTCAGAGTCCGCTTGATAGTTTATGATGTATTTAGAAGGCGATGAAAAACATACTGCGATAATTTATACGCGTGCGGCATTCTTAGAAGTTATAAATTCCGTTTGTGCAAAATCTAAACGCGGCGTAGTTATTGTAAAAGAC
>JAGVWI010000005.1 GCA_018304345.1 Nanobdellati archaeon
TTAATTTTTTGTAATATGTCCTGAAAGCCCGGTCCTCTAAACGTTTTGCATACAAATTTACCGCCAGATTTCAAGAATTTTTTAGCTATTTCAAAAGCAATTTCATTTAGGTTTAAACTTATACCTATGTCCATTGATTTTATTCCAGTAAAATCAGGAGAGGCGTCACAAAGAATTACATCAGCTTTACCGCTCAAATTTTCTTGTAGTTTATCAAGAGTTTTTTCCTCTGTAAAATCACCGTGAACGAATTTAAAATTCCCAGGTAGCTTAGAAACAATTTGCTTGTCTACTCCTATTACTCTGCCACTATCAATTATTTCAAGAGCAACTTGGCTCCAGCTTCCGGGAGCGGTTCCGAGATCAATAACTTTGTCTCCTGGTTTTATCAAATTGAATTTCTTTTGTATTTCTATTAATTTGAATGCGCTTCTGGCTAAGTAGTTTTGTTCTTTTGCCTGCCGATGATAGAAATCTCTCCTTTTCTCTTGCAGGAAGTTCATAACTTAAACTTATCTTCAAGTATTTTAATAACTTCTTGTTGCGCTTCTTCAGACGTTTTATCTTCTTATCGTGGCTTTGCTTAGCTTTCTCATCCAGCCACCTTTTAGCATAGCCCTGACGAACCTGTTCCTTTCATTTATGTATTCAATTTCTTCTTCCACTAAACCAGTCTTATCCCATATTAGTCCCAACGTATACATTCCGATTAAAGCTCCAAATGCTAACGTAGCTATTTGTTTAACTGAAAAGCTTATTTCGTAAACTTTCAGTAATGTTAGACCAGCCATAACGAAAGATATTGGTGAAAGAATTCTTGTAAATTGTATGTGGCCGTATTCAAACCTTTTTAGCTGCGTAATAAAATTATGTTTTGATATCATTGTTTTTTTATGTTTTTTAGCCGCCATTCGGTAATAGATAACGCTTTTATTTATATAATTTAGCCTACTAATATGATAACTATACTTAAGATTCCCTATGATAGTTCAATAGTGGAATCGCATCGTAGAGGTGCTTCCTTTTAGGAAAAGGACTTTGGAAAGACGTGAAAATTGACGAAGGAGATTTTGCAAATACGCTTGAAACTATTAGGAAGTCTGCTAAAAAGGAATACGATAAGAATAATTTTGTAATCGGTGTAGGTGGCGATCACTCTATATCTTATGGATTGGTAAAAGCATTTTTGGAAAAGCATCCAGAAGGCGGACTTATAGTATTTGATGCTCATTTTGATTGTATGGATAACTTTTATCCACCAACTCACGAAGATTGGCTTAGAGTTTTGATAGAGAACGACAAATTCAGTAAAGTTTTGCTTCTCGGCGCAAGAAAGAGTCATAAAATAGAAAGAGAATTTGCCGAAAAGAACAAGTTAGCTGTAAGTAGAGAACTAAATTTAGAACTAATAAAGAATTTTATCAAGGATTTGAAAGAAATTTATGTTTCAATTGATATAGACGTCTTAGATTCTAGGTATGCGCCAGGCACTGGCTGGCCAGAGAAGGATGGAATCGTACCAGAACAGCTAAAAAAAATTCTGGAATTCCTGAAAAGCACCGGTAAGATAAAGGGTATGGATTTAGTTGAAGTCTCGCCGCCAAAAGATGTTAACAATATTACAAATAAGGTCGCTGTAAGTTTATTATCGGTGTTTTTTTAGCAAGATATATAAACCTAATGTTCGTTAAACTAAACAAATGATTAGGAGTGAAAATATGAAAGGTTCAAAGATTTTCTTACGCGACAAGCCAATAGAGCTTTTGATGTGTTTGACACGTGGAAACGTAAAAGAGAAGTATCCATCTTTGCTTGCAAAAGACTCAAGATGCACTTACTCGCACACTGTGCACTTGCTGCAGAAGATGGAAAAGGCAGACTTGGTTAAATTTGAGAAGCAAGGCCGTCTGAAACTTGTTGCTTTGACGAAACGAGGACAGGATGTTGCGGATCTCTTCGATTCCATAAATAAGACTTTCGAAAAGAAGCTATTACAGCAACAATAAGTATTTCTATTACTTTATCTTTTTTTATTTATGTTAGGCACAACTCACGCACTATTCGCAATTCTATTTGGAAGTATTTACATACAATACTTCGGAATAACAGACAGCTTTCTTCTCCAGATTTTATTTGCAGCCCTTTTACTTTTAGGTGCGATGCTACCCGATTTAGACTCGGAAAACGCAACCATTTCAAAACAACACCCAACAGCATCAAAATTAGTAAGAGCCGTAAGTATGCACAGAGGAATAATGCATTCTATAATAATACCTGTCACAATTTACTTAATATCTTTTTATTTGATACCAAAGTTTGTGGATATACCTCACGTGCTTACGTATGGTTTGCTTCTCGGATATGTTTCTCATTTAGCGGCGGATGCATTAACAATTGGGGGCTTGGAATTATTTCATCCTATATCAAAATTCAAAATCAGAGGTTTTGTAAAAACCGGCGGAAAATTAGAGCTTCTGATAGCGAGTCTAATAGTGGTATATCTTTTAGTTTTCTAATTTATCAAGATGTTTTGCGTACTGCTTTATTCTATCAACAGCAGGATTGATTAAATAATTAACTATGTAATTATCTATTACTGGCTGCAGCGAACTGAATTCCGTTACTCTATAACCATCATTTGATTTTTCAATCAACTTCATATTTTTTAATCTGCGCAGCTGTCGATTTATATTTGGAATAGAAGCGCCCTGCTTATTTTTTAGTTTTTCAGATAGCATCGGGATGTCGATATGTTCTTTTTTGTTTCTAGCAAGTATAAGAGTGTGAAATATATCAACAACGATATCTCTGCTTTCGCCAGGCTGGATTAAGCCAATAGACAAAAGAAATTTTTTAGTAAGCTCTCTACCGGAAAGATTTGAAGGCTCCTCATATTTTCTCAAAGTTATTTCCTGCAACGGAACATCTTTGAGACTTTTCATTAATGAAGCTCTCCGCCCTTCTTCAGTTTGTCTCGCAGTATGTAAACCGATTCAATAATTTCTTTTTCGGACTTCGCTCCCGTAATTACAATTTTTCCAGTTCCGAATAATAAGAATGTAATTCTTGCCCCAGGTAGTTCTGGTGTTTCTGGAAGTTTGTAAACTAAACCCGGAAACTGTTCTGGTTCATATTCTGTGTCTTCAAATTTAAAGACTATTTCATTCAAATTTAATTTGCCGCCAACAGAACCTGAAGCAACCATATTTTGAATAACTATATTTGTATCGCCTTTAACTTTTAATCCGATTGAGCTAAGTCTTCTGACAATTTCGCCAATCGCTTTTTTGGCATCTTTTAGTGATTTAGTTCCAGTGCAAATTATTTTTCCTGAGCTAAACAACAAAGCAGATGCTTTTACTGGTGTATCCATCTTGAGAATAAGTCCTGGAAACTGTTCTGGGTTATATTCTGCCCTGTCTAATTTAGTTGCAAGCTTTTCTAATGGTAAATCTCTATTAACTGATGCAGAAACTACTACATTTTGCGTTTTTGCGTAAACACCTTCTATTGGCTTTTGAGCAGTTTTTATAGTGCGACCGACAGATTTCTTTGCTTTCACCATATGCGCCTCCAACTTCCTTTTAAATACAAGAGAACCTTTATAAATGCTTTTAAAAATATTGCGCTTACAAGTTGTTACAAGCCGATTAAGATAGTCTCGTTTCTTATCTTTATTTCACTTATGTGCTTTTTGGACTCAATATCGTGCTTATCTGAAAAGTCAAGCTTTTTGGCGCTCGTTTTCTTTAAAATCTCAGGCAAATAGTTTTGAAGTATTCCTATGACATTTGTGCTGGCAAATACTACGACGGGAATTTTATCCTGCTTTTGCAAACCCGCTTTTTTTCTTAATGCGCCAGAAGCAATCATTTCAGCAGTTTCATCAGTATAAGCGAATAGTTCGTAGTTTTCTCCTTCTAAGGATGTCATATTTTCCGGCATCTTTTTTTCTATTATGAAATCTTCTTTCGGCAAGTCGTACTCGGTGTCTTGGAATTTGAAAGTGTAAAATCCTTCCAAATCTAATTGTTCAAATATCTTCTGATGGCTTGACCTGTGAAGCTTTGTAATAGCATCTGCGGTTTCAGCTTTGAATTTTGGAGCAAGTTTTTTGTAATCGGGCTTAATGTCTCTTGTCACACCTTCTGGAAGTTTTATATCAGTTATAATATTAACAACGTTTGTCATATCTTTTACTAACTCTTTTTGTGATGCAATAGCTTTCTTTAGTTTAACAGATTTTGTTACAATCAAAATATCTTTTATCGGCCATCTCAAGCCTCTTTTTACTTTTTCCCGGAGCGCGAGAATGTCAGATACTAATTTTTGCAGCAATTGTATTTCGTTTTCAAGTTTTGTGTCTATAATTTTTTCATCTACGTTTGCCCATTCAAGTAAATGCACTGATTCTTCTGTCAGTCCAAACTCTTTTCTAAAATTTTGGTATATTTTCTCTGCTATGAATGGTGTTAAAGGAGCAAGCATTTTCAGTATATCCATAAGTACTTGGTACATCACATATATTATATTAGAATCATCGCGTTCTCTTGTAGCTTTTATATACCATCTGCTAAGTTCTAAAAATAAGTTTTCTATTTCGATTGGAATCTCATTAAAATAATGTTTCTCAAATAAATCAGTAACTTTCTTTACGGTTGAATTTGAGCGCGAGAGCATATATTTATCTTCAACTCTTAATTTGTTAGCTTTCAATTTAGTTACATTTACTTTCGCGAGCTTTACACTTTCTATAAGGTATTTATGAGTATTCCATAAAACCATCAAGTTGCTTACTTTTACTTCTATGTCTGGGAAATTATAATTCAAATCTAATCCAGGCTTACTTGCGCCAAGCACGTAAAATCGGAATGCATCAGCTCCATATTTGTCAAATACTTCGTAAGGTGAAATTACATTTCCTTCTGATTTTGACATCTTTCTGCCTTGCGAATCATTGATAAATCCGTGCATAAATACGGATTTGAAAGACGCATTTTTTCTTGCTACCATTGATAAAGAATTTAGAGAATTAAACCATCCTCTTATTTGGTCTTTACCTTCTAAGATAATATCTGCTACATAAGTATGTTCATTAGTTGAAGCCCAAGGCGCAGAGCCAGAATCTAACCAAACGTCTAATACATCTGGAACTCTAGACATTTTGCCAGTGCATTTTCTGCATTTTAATTTTACTTCGTCTATCCAAGGTTTATGCAAATCTTCAGGAACATTAGCCTTTAGTTTTTTTAATTCCTGTGCAGACTCAACTACGATTGTTTCATCGCATATCTCGCAAATCCAAATTGGCAGAGGAATTCCCCAAAATCTTTGTCTTGAAATATTCCAGTCTTCTAAATTTGTAAGCCAGTCTTTGAATTGCCTGTTGCCAGCCCAATCAGGATTCCAATTAATTTTTGTATTTTCCTTTAGCATTGTTTTCTTTAGTTTGCTTGTTGCTAAGAACCATTGGTCTGTAGCTTTGTAGATTACATCTGTATTGCATCTCCAGCAAGTTGCATAATCGTGTTCGTATAATTGTTGGAGCGCGATTATTCCAAGATTTTCAAAAGCTCCAATAAATTTCTCATCATCTTCCCTCGCTTTATAGCCCGCAAATTCTCCCATCTTTTCTGAATAGTGTCCGTGCTCATCTAATTCATTGAATGGCGGTAGGTTATTTTTTTTACCAACCTCAAAATCCTCAGGACCGCATCCCGGCGCGCCGTGAACTAAGCCAGTACCATCTTTCGCAGAAACAAATTCTTCTGAAAGAATTATTTTGTGAGCATTCTTTAGTTTTGTAAGATCTCTTAATGCAGGAATATGATTAACCAGCGGATGCTTGTATTTTAAATCTTTTAGCTTGCTACCTTTGAATTTTGAAATTATTTTGTATTTTTTATCCATCATACCAAAAACTTTTTCTGCTAAATCATTAGCAACAATCAAAGTTTCGTTTTCGGTTTTAGCTTTTACGTACTCAAGTTTAGGATTAACCATTACGAATAAATTGAATGGAATTGTCCAAGGCGTTGTTGTCCAAACCAACAAATATTCATCTTTTTTATTCGCAATCGGAAATTTTACAAAAATAGAATTATCTCGTGTGTGTCGATATACTAATTCGTGCTTCGCTAAAGAAGTTGCACATCGTGGACACCACGTATTAGATTTTAGACCTTTGTATAGATAGCCGTTTTTCCACGCTTGTTTTAGCGCCCACCACGAGCCTTCTAAATAATTTTGATGCAAACTCATATAGGGATGTTCCCAATCCATACTTACACCAAGTCGCTTGAAATCTTTTATCATCGGATGCATATTTTCATATGCAAAATCCTGACACTCTTTGACAAATTTAGCTACACCAATTTTTTCTACGATTTCGTGTTTGTTTTTTATTCCTAATTTTTTCTCTACTTTGTTTTCAATAGGCAGTCCGTGAGTATCAAAACCTGGCTGGTCGTGCACATTAAAACCTCGCATTCGTAGATAACGTCTATACGTATCTTTTAGGGAATAATTCCAGGCATGTCCAAGGTGTATTTTTCCAGTTGTATATGGCGGACCATCAAGAAATCTGTATACCTTACCTTTAGAGATTTTCTTCTTAATTTTATCGTAAATCTTCTTTTTTTCCCAGAAATCCAGTATCTCTGGTTCCCATATAACGGGCTCAAATTTCATAATTGAAGATTGTATATGACCCTTTAAAGAATTTAGGGTGGAGAGTATAAACCTTTTTATGAGTTTTCAACCCAACTTTACTATGATAGAAGTTTGGACAGAGAAATACAGACCACAATCGCTTGAAGAAATACAGGGACAAAGTAATATTACCAACAGGTTAAGAGCTTTTGTTAAGTCACAGAACTTTCCTCATTTGCTATTTGCTGGCCCGGCAGGAGTCGGAAAAACAACAGCAGCTTTGGCTATAGCGCGAGAACTTTTTGGCGAACACTGGAGAGATAGCTTTCTTGAATTGAATGCATCTGACAGCCGAGGAATAGATGTAGTTAGAAACGATGTCAAAGAGTTTTCAAAAACTAAATCTATCCGTGAAGATATACCTTTCAAAATTATTTTTCTCGATGAAGCGGATGCACTGACAAAAGAAGCACAAGATGCATTGCGAAGAATTATGGAAGATTATGTTAGAACTGTACGATTTATTATGTCGTGCAATTATAGCTCTAAAATAATTACACCGATCCAATCAAGGTGTGCAATTTTTAGATTTGAACCTCTACCAAAAGATATTGTAAGAGGCATTTTGATAAAAATTGCAGAAACCGAACATTTTGAAATTGATGAAGATGCATTTGAATTACTCTATGATGCATCTGAAGGCGATATGAGAAAAGCAGAAAACTTATTGCAAGCCTGCGCATCGATTACTAAAAAAGTAACGCGGAGTGCAGTAAGCGAGGTTGTAAGTTTTGCAGAGCCAAAAGAAATAGAGCTGATTGTCAAGTCTGCTATTTCTGGCAATTTTATAAAAGCAAAAGAGCGTTTGAATGAAACTATTGTTCGGCACGGACTATCTGGCTTAGATGTAATTAAGCAAATTCAGAAAGAGGCGTGGAAACTTGATATTGACGAGAGACATAAATTAGAATTGATACGCCTTTGCGGAGAGTTTGAGTTTAGAATGGTAGAAGGTAGCAATGAATTTGTACAATTGGCTGCTTTGTTAGCTGAATTCGCAAAACTTAAGAAATAATAATTAAACGCAACCACAGCTTGGACCGCATCCGCCACCACCGCCAAAAACTGTTATCCAATCATCAAGGATTTTTATTGCATCTTCCATTTTGAAGCCAAATTTGTCCTTAAGTTCTTTTACTATTTCGCTTCTAGATATACCTGAAGGCGCACGACTTAATAGGTATTCATAAACATCTTCTTTAGTGAATTCCTTAGTTTTGTTTTCCATAATAGTCTATTAGAGATAGCCTTATTTAAGTCTTATTGGTAATTCCTTATTATGGAATATTGGACACATAAATATACTCCTAAAAAAGCTACAGATGTAATTGGACAGTTTGAGAATTTGAAAAAGATGTATATTTTTGTAAGCCAGTTTCCAAGAGTTAGAAAAAGAGCAATACTAATGCACGGCGGTTCTGGCGTGGGAAAAACTTCTGGTGCTTACGCTTTAGCTAACGAATTAAATTTAGAATTAGTTGAATTAAATGCGTCTGATTTGAGAAACGAACAGGCAGTAATAGATGTTCTTGGCAGTGCTGCAAAGCAAGCCAGTTTATTTGGAAACAAAAAACTAATTCTTGTGGATGAGATAGATGGAATGTACGGTGTTAAAGATAGAGGCGGAGTTGGTGCAGTAATAGATGTAATCAAAGAATCAAAATATCCTATTATCATAACTGCTAATAATGCATTTCAGAGCAAGCTAAAAACTTTGAGAAAATATTGCGACTTGATTGAATTTAAACCCATACCAGATATGATGATAATTTCCAGACTAAAACAAATTTGTGAAGCGGAAGGAATTGCATACGATGAAGCGGCATTGAGAAAACTTGCGGGCTCTGCCGATGGCGATTTGCGCTCAGCTATTAACGATTTGCAAATTATGTCTGAAGGCAGAAGCAAATTAACTCTTGAAGATATAAAATTGTGGGGTAGGGAAAGAGAAGAGAATATAATGAATCTGTTGAAATTAGTTTACAAATCTTTTGATGCAGATTTAGTTTTAACGACGTCTAATTATGTCAGTGATGACATAAGTAATTTGCTACTTTGGCTTGATGAAAATCTCGAAAACGAATATAGTAAAAAAGATGAAATAAGTTACGCCTATAATATGTTAGCAGAAGCAGATAGGTTTCTTGCAAGAATAAGACTGAGACAGCACTGGCGGTTTTTGATTTACGCCAGAATATTAAGTTTGGTTGGTGTTCAGCAGGCAAAAAATACTCCAAATCCAAAATTTGTTTCTTACAAATATCCTGGAGTTTTGCTAAGCATTTTTCAGAGAGCTGCAAAGCGAAAAAAAATGCAAGTTATTTCAGAATTAGCAACTCAGAAATTGCACTCATCTGTTGATAGGCTAACTAAAGATTTTTGGCCGTACTTTGATTTCATTCAGCAAAGGAATCCAGAATATGCAGAAGGACTTTTAGAATATATAGAGCCCGTTGATTAACAAGATGATAAAAGCAATGTAAGCAGTATGGTAACTAAGTTTTAAAAGCATAGGTTAGTTGTAATTACAAGGGCTAGGCGGGTGGTTAGGCCTCACCTGTATCGGAGAGCGGTCTTTATCCGAGCTGAATGTCCTTGGACGGCAAGTCAGCTATATGTTGTCTTGTTTGTCGGCGTAGAAGTACAGCCTCGCTTGGTGCTGTGCTTTGGAAATCCGCCAGGCCGGGAACGGAGCAACGGTAACCTTAGTATGGTATGCTTGTGAGATACTGTATGGAGCTGGCGGCAAGGTTAGCAGCATATGGTTTGTTTTGTCAACCTAGGATGCCCGTTTATGCCCAGGTCGCATAACCTGGTATTGCGCAGGATTGCTAATCCTGTGTCTTTCGGGACTTGCAGGTTCAAACGCGCTGAAATCCACGATTCGCTGGGTTTCTGGCTGAAACTCCTGCCCTGGGCGCTAATTTTATCTACTATGAATTTTAGTTTATGTTATGAAAGCATACATTACGTGGGGAGTTGGATACGGACCAAAAATACTTGCACAAAAGAATGCACAGTCAGATGCACATACAGAGAAAATAAAATTCAGACGGCTTGAGAGTTTTGAACGAATTTATAGAAAGCAAAAAAGAAGTATCTAACTTGAACGGTGAGTTTGAAGGATTGGTTTTGAACAACTGCTCAAAAGCAGAAGTCGCAGTTGCAATTGGATTTGGTTTTATCGGAGATAAAATGCTAATCGGAAAAGGAAAAGGCGGAACTATTTCCGGAGCTGAAAAAAGAGCTCTCGCAGAAATAAATTATATGGCAAAAGAAAGAAATGCAGAACTTGAGGGAATAAAATTTCTGGCGGCTGCCGCACCTAAGATAAAAGATAAATTTGGGTGCGCTGTTG
This sequence comes from Nanobdellati archaeon, assembly GCA_018304345.1. Lineage (GTDB taxonomy): Archaea > Nanobdellota > Nanobdellia > UBA10117 > UBA10117 > JAGVWH01. The sequence goes on from JAGVWI010000005.1 coordinate 10,070, forward strand.
TAGCATTAGTCTTGAAGGATTAACATTAAAAACCAATCTCATCTACAATTATTGATAGGGGCCGTAGCTCAGCCTGGGAGAGCACACGACTGAAGATACAGCAAAATTTAATTTTGCTAAATTAGAACTCGTGGTGTCGCTGGTTCAAATCCGGCTGGCCCCATTTTACTTAAACGATTTTTTGTGTTCAAGTTCTTTTAGAATTTCATTGTACTCTTGTTCTACATTCATTAAACCGCTGTCAAGAGTTAAGTCATAGTGTTCTGGAGATCTATAATCATAATTAAGTCCATACAACTTTTGTCCCATAACTACTTCATCTTGTTCTCTTTTCTGCAATAGAGTTTCTATATCGGGAAGATTCATATCTCTAAACTCAACTTTTGTTTTATTACTAAACGCTCTTAGCGCCCTTACTGTTAGCGGAGCAGTCAAGAAAACTTTCAGAGTTTTATAAGAATAAATATGAGCATATCTAGTATCTGCTATTACTTTTCCTGCATTAACTATTTCTAAGAAAGCCTCGTTAATTTTTCTATTTTTTTCTATAGAAGAATTTGCCCAATACTTATCAAATTTTATATGTGGCGCTTCTTCTTTATGGCGCTGTCTCCATATTTCACCTATTCCTCTAGCCTCCCACCTTAATGATAACGATAATTTAGAAACTAAAGTAGATTTGCCTGATGCCGGAAGACCAGAAAGAGCTATAGAGTGATAATCCATAATCTATTTAGTATAGATACTCTTAAAAATCGTGCTCTTGCAGTTGATTTATGCTAAAGAAGGGTGACTTTGTAGAGATTGATTTCGTTGGGAAAATCAAAGATAGTCAGCATATTTTCGATTTGACAAGTGCAGAGGATGCTAAAAAATACAATATTTTTGATCCAAAAAGAAAATACGAACCCGTAATAGTTTGTATAGGTGCTGGCAAAGTTTTTCCGAAGGTTGAACACGCATTAGAAACTCACAAAGTCGGAGATGAAGTAACAGTTAGCCTTCAGCCCGAAGATGCATTTGGTACGAAAAATTCTAAATTAATACAATTAGTTCCGCTAAAAGTTTTCAAGGAAAAAAATATGACGCCATTTCCGGGTTTGAGGTTTGCAGTTGACGGCGCATTGGCAACAGTTCGCTCTGTTTCTGGTGGTAGAGTTATATTAGATTTCAATCACCCATTGTCTGGACGATATTTGACGTATGTTGTCAATATTAGAAAGCAAATAACAGAGACAAAAGATAAGGTTGAAGCTATAGCCGACATTTTTTTCAAGGTAAAGGAAGTAAAAATTGGAGACAAAATTGAAGTGAAAGCAACATCAAAGCCTAATCCAGCTCTGATAGAAGTTTTGAAGAAAAAGTTGGAAGAATTTGTGCCAGAAATAAAGGGAAAACCAGTAGACGTCGCTTAAATCTTATTGCTGTATTGTAAAATTATATTTGAGCGAACAAATCTTTATATATGTGTCAGAAATCACTACAAACTAGCAAAGGCTATAGGTGTGTGATGGTTACTTTACCAGCAAATTTTGAGAGCAGTATAATTTCGCAAGAAGATGAAGAGTTACATAGAATTTTAGCGAACAGGAAAGCGAGAATAAAAGTAATTGGTTGCGGAGGAGCAGGCAATAATACAATAAATAGAATTTTTGAAATTGGTATAATTGGTGTTGAGACAATTGCAGTGAATACAGATGCTCAAGATTTGATTGCAACTGTTGCAGACAAGAAAATTCTCATCGGAAAAGAATTGACAGCTGGTTTAGGCGCCGGTGCAGATCCGAAAATCGGAGAAGGCGCAGCAAAAGAATCAGAGCAGGAACTAAAAGAGGCATTGAGAGACTCACATTTGTTATTTATTACGTGTGGACTTGGAGGCGGAACCGGAACAGGTGCGGCACCAATCGTAGCAGAAGTTGCAAAAAAGATGGGTATACTTACGGTGGCCGTAGTAACTTTACCATTTACTATGGAAGGTTATGCAAGGTTTACTAATGCAATTGAAGGCTTAGAAAAATTAGAACATAGTGTTGATACTCTAATTGTAATACCAAACGATAAACTTTTGGAATTAGCTCCAACTTTACCATTGCATACAGCATTCAAAGTTGCAGATGAAATTTTGACAAATGCAGTAAAGGGAATTGCAGAATTAATTACGAAACCAGGTCTTATCAATTTAGATTTTGCAGATGTAAAACAAATAATGACTGGCGGCGGAATCGCAATGATAGGTGTGGGCGAAAGCGATTCTGAACAGAGAGCTAAAGAAGCAGTTGATAAGGCAATTCAAAATCCTTTGCTGGATGTTGACATAGAAGGCGCAACAGGCGCTTTGATTAATGTTTCTGGCGGTCCAAATTTAACATTGGATGAAGCCAAGAGGGTTGTTGAAGCCGTAACAAATAAACTCGATTCAAAAGCAAATATTATATGGGGTGCACAATTAACACCAGACTTGCAGAATACATTAAGAGTTATGCTAGTAGTTACTGGAGTGCACAGCCCGCAGATATTTAGTAAGCATAAAACATTCTCAGACAAACGGAAATCAGATTTGGAAGACAATTTAGGTATAGAATTTGTTGATTAGTTTAGTTTATTATGGGCGTTACAAGTAGCAATAAGACTTTTAAATCAATAATTTACCTATATTTTATTATGGATATCAATCAGCCTACGTCGGGCTCTCCCGAAAGTAAGGATAACAACAAAGTTGAAGAGCAGAAAGACTTGAAAGAGAAGATGAGCCTGCCAACAGAAGCGAAGCCTGTGGTTCAGAAAATCAAGAGATTTTTTAGACCAACGGAAGGTTTACCCCGTGGCGCGATGAAAGCTTTGCTTTCAGCTGCGCCGAAGCTAAATGTTAGTTTACCAAAGATAAATATGCCAAAGTTCTCAGTTGCTAACCACGATTCAAAATTTAAAATAATTGCATATCTAATTAACAGGTTGCGTGAATATCAAAGAGTTATTATGATAACTAAAAAACCAGATATGGCTGAGTTTAAAGCTACAGCCAAAGCTACAGGCTTAGGCATAACTATTATAGGTGTAATTGGTTTTGTAATAACGATGATAGTGCAGCTATTGGGGTTAATCTGATGGGCTTGTTTATTGTTAAAACGGCAATAGGAAGGGAAGGCCAGGTGATGGACTTCTTAGCATCTAACGCTAAGAAAATGCCAGGTATATACTGTTTAATTTATCCTCACGGAATGACTGGTTATATTATTGTAGAAGCAATTAATCCAGATGTAATTAGACACATTTCAGCCGGAGTACCTTACGTTAAAGGTGTTTTAAGAACGCCAACAAGTTATGCTGAAATAGAACACTTAGTTGAATTCAAGCCAGAAACAATTGATGTAAACAAAGGAGATATTGTTTCTGTCATTGCAGGACCATTCAAAGGCGAGAAAGCTAAAGTTGTAAGAGTGGACTTGCAGAAACAACACGTTGTATTGGAATTATTAGAAGCTGCAGTTCCAATTCCAATAACGCTTGGTTTAGATTCTGTCAAAGTAATTACTAAAGCTGCGCAAGTTGCAGAGCAAAAAGCCGTCGATGAAGCCCGACAGGAAGAGTTAAAAGACACCTTCAGTGACGAGGTAACAGATTGAAATGGCAAAACAAGAGAAAGTTGATTTAATGGTAACAGGCGGAAAGGCAAGTGCAGGTCCGCCATTAGGTCCAGCTCTAGCTGGCAAAGGAGTAAATATTGGTCAAATAGTTTCTGATATCAATGCAAAGACAAAAGAGATGTCCGGTATGACCGTTCCGGTAACAGTGTTAGTTGATGTCGAAGCTAAAACTTATGACATTAAAGTTGGAGTACCGCCAAGTTCAGCTTTATTAAAGAAAGAAGCTGATGTGGAAAAAGGCTCCGGAAAAGCAGGAAGTTTGTTAGCATCTGCACTAACAGTTGAACATTTAATCAAAGTCGCAAAAATCAAACAAGAAACTTCATTAGGAAATACATTGAAAGATATTGTTAAAGAATTAGCTGGCACTTGTGTATCATTAGGATTTCAAGTAGAAGGAATGCATCCACGAGATTTTATCAAGCAAGTAGATGAAGGCAAGTTTGACAAAGAAATAAATTCTGGTAAAGTTGAGCTTGATTCAGAAAAGCAAAAAGAATGGCAATCAAAAGTCAAAGTCTTAAAGGCTGATTTTGAGAAAGCGAAAGCAGCCGCGGCAGCAGCCGCAGTGGCGCCAGTAGCACCAAGTGCGGAAACTGTAGCAGCGCCACCACGTAAATAAATCATCTAATAGAAATTATAATTTAGTTTTTCTTTTGTTTGGCTTGCAAGTGTTGTTGCTCAGCTTTCACAATTGATTTGTATTTTTCAAGGTCTTTTCTCTGCTTCTTCCAGTCTTCAAAAAATCTGCTTGATGTTTTTGGTAATTGCTCTACTGGAATTGAGAATGTGTTCGCAGACTCATAAAGCAAATTCTCGCGCTTGTGCATTTCTTCAACCGCTTTAGATCCAGCGGTAAATTCAATTCTTACAACGCCATCTTGTATTTTTTTACTACCTAAAATTTTTATGAAACCAGTTTCGCCAGTTCTACTGCCGTGTGTTCCGCCGCACGCTTCAACGTCTACGCCTTCAATTTCTAGAACTCTTATGTCAGCTCCAGGGACAAAACCACCCTGATATATTCTAAATCCGAATTTCCTTTCCGCCCGATCTTTTGGATAAGTTATTTTTGTAATGTTAGCATTTGAAAATACAACTTCATTTGCAAGTTTTTCTATATCTTGTATTTCTTTCTGCGTTAGAGGCGAAAAATGCGTAATATCTAAACGCGCTTTATCAGGACCGACTTCAGAACCAGCCTGCCAAATATGATTTCCTAAATAGGTTCTGACAACTCCGTTGATGATATGTGTTGCATCGTGATTTCTTGTTAGAGCCTTGCGTCTCTCCCAGTCTATTTTTCCGATAACTAGTTGATTTTCTCTGAACGTATTTGATAGGACTTCGTGCAGAATTACTCCGCCAACCTTTTCAGCGCCGACAATTTCTTTACCATTTAGTGTTCCAGTATCTGTTAGCTGACCGCCACCTGTTGGATAAAATGCAGTTTTATCAAGAACTACGTATTTTCCGTCAATTACGCCTAAGACTTTTGCACTGAACTCTCTAAGATTTTCATCGTCATAGTATAGTGCTTTTGTTTCCGGATAGCTTTTTACATTAATTGTCTCTTTTGGCTTGCTGCTCTTTTGTTCAGTATGTCTGCTCGCCAAAATGGAATAGAAGTTTTGAGGAACTTCAAATTTCACTTTTTGTTTATCTGCAAGAGCTTTCAAATCTTCCGGCAAAATTCCTTTGCTTTCATAAAGTGTAATCAAATCTTCAGTTGTCAATTTATTTTTCTTTTCAAATATATTACCCATAACAGAGGCAGCTTTTTGCTGTGATTCTAAATATTTGCTTTGCTCAATATCTAAAACTTTTTCAACTCCTGGTAAAGCCGCAACTAATTCTGGATACATTGGAATTTGTCCTGTTTCAAGGAGTTCCCTACCAGCAACATCAGAAACGTTTCTTGGATTGTAATTTCCAGAAAGAGCCAGCGCGTGCTCTCTTGCCAAAGATTTCAAATCTATCTTCCAGCCGTATTTTTCTGCTAATCTTAATGCGCGCCTCAAAATAAATCTTAAATTATATCCGCCCCCTGAGTTCGACGGCAAACCCCCATCTGCTAAAGCGAACAACAGAGTTCGCGAGTGATCTAAAATAGAATAAAACGCCTGCATCTTTTCAATTTCTATTCTTAATTTATCTTCGCTTACTTTCATTTTCCGCGCAACATTTTTCCAAGCTTTAGCACCATCAACTTCTGTAAAATCCATATTAGCGGAATTCAATACATATTTTTTTACCAAAGCACTGTTGAAATTTACTTTCAAATCTCTTGCGAGTTTTTTGTCAACAGGATCAAATACAACTTCATAGCTTGTTGGAGTTCCATTTAACAGCCACGCTATTCTTTCAAGGCCCCATCCGAAATCAATTGTCTTTATGGGAAGCTCTTTCAAACCAGACTGCGTAGCTTGATACTGCATAAATACCGTTGTTACAAATTCCATTCCTTTGTAAAATCCTTCAAATGCAGGACCCGCATTTCCGCCGCCAGCCCAGACGCTCTCTGAAAATGTTATATCTTTATCAGGAATACCAAAGTTATTCATCGCATCAAGTACTAATTTCATATCGCCTTCTTTCCAGTTATGAGTGGAATTTGTTTTTGAAGAAATAAAATTATGTTGTCCTAACATTACAAAGCCAGAGTAATGTCTCTGAGTTATTCCTATGTTGTCTAAATCGTTGAATCTGAAACACGGTTGAGCCATAACTAATGGATTCGCCGGCGGTCTTACTTCTCCAGTTACGACATATGGTTGGAACGCATAAATAGAAGCCTGAGTAAATAATGTATCGTCACGCCATCTTGCAATTGTCGGATATCTATTGATTGATGTCCTGCCATTTTTGGAAAAGAAATCTGAAAATTTTGCCCACGTGCCAGTATAATCTGTTGCACCTTTGACCTTTTTACCAATGAATCCATAAGGCTCACAAATTGAATCGCCACATTTTTTTCTATTTTTATCGGCTGTCCAGAAAGATCTCTTGCAAGAAGCACATTTTTTTCTAACAAAATTCCTGTTTTTGAAAACTTCTAAGTCGTAGTGTGTTTTCCAAGCCTTAGCAAATTGATTTGCCAGCTTCTTTTTATCAATATCCATAACTAAAAAAGAGAATGAGCACTTATTTATCTCTTATTACTTACTATATAGTGAATATAACTATATTACTTTCTACAAGGTTAGATTTTACCTTTTCCTGAATGTCTTTCTTTGTAGCTCAAGGATATCGTCTTTTGTTAGAGTTCTTTTATCTTTGAGTCTGCTGATAACATCAACTTCAGGCTTTTTTATTGATGCATCCATTGGAGCAACTTTTGCCCATTCTTGTAAGCAATTTTCCAATGTTTGATTTAAACTATCAATTTTTTCTTTATAATCTTTTAGAGAATTTTGCAACTCAGATTTCTTTTTCTTTATATCCGAAATCTTTTTAGATAAGTCTGTCAAGTTTTCAAAATCTTTTGAACTTTCAGTGGCGAGAGTAATTATTTTTTCGTGAGTTTCATCAGCGATTTTTTTCTTGTCAAATAAACCTCTTTTGAATTCTTTTGGATTTCCATCAGCAGAAGTTTTTTCAATTTCAGAAAGCTGGCTCTTCAACTGATTTATCTTTTCCATATAAGATTTTTCCCGCTCAAAACTTAGTGCTTCGGTTTCTATTGAGAACTGAATAGTGGCAATCTGTTTTTTTAGCTGTTCAGCACCCGGACCTTTTGGTCGTCTGTCTTGTTTGATAACTTTAAACTTAGAAAATAAATTCTTAAGCTCGGAGTTTAAACCCTTACGAGATATTTTCAACTGGTATATGTCTGTATCGGTTCTTTTCTTTTTATCTCTGATCTCGTTGGCTTTTTTAATGAAAGAAAAAAGTAATTTGTCGAGCTTGTTTTTTTCCTTGTATTTATTTTCTTTTTCCTCGTTTATTTTTTTAAGCTCCACGCTATTTTGTTCTATCTTTTTTTTAAGTTCATCTATGTTTTGCTTTTCTGCTTCTTCCATTTTGGCTGTTGTTTAGCATCTGCGCGGGATTATCCGAACAAAGCGCCTAAACCTGCTGCTGCCTCTTCTTCAGTTACTTTTTTCTCTTCAACTTTTGGTGCGCCTTTCTTTTCAGTTGTAGAGCTCGTAGCTGCGGCTGCAGGGGCTGCTTGCACTATGGCTGCTTCAGATATTACTTTTTCAATGTCAACGTCTTTCAAAGCGCTGACAGTAGCTTTTACTAAGCCTTTGTCAACAGCTACACCTGTAGCTGTAAGCACTTTTTCCATTGCGTCTTCAGTAATTCCTTTTCCTGCCTTATGCAACAACATTGCTGCGTATACATATTCCATTTTTTACTCCTCTTTAATCTGTGATTTTAGAGCGTCAACCTCGCTTTCTACTTTTGATAAAACCTCACCAGCTGTTTCTTTTATAAGTAAGCCAGATTTTTCAGCAACAGCTTTTGTATCTCTGAAAGCTTTAGCAATTAAGTAAGATGCATTGTCTTTTGTTACTAATCCAATTCCAATTGTTAATTTGAATACATCTGAAGCGGCAGTCCTTAATCTCTCTGTAAGAACATCTGTGTCTATATTCATTACATTAGCTTTGTAAATTTCGCTACCCTCGGAAGCGACAACCATTTTTACTTTTATTTCAATTGGTTCTATTCCTAATTTACTCAAAATACTTGCTGCAGTTTCGTCAATTGGTTTGCCTTCTGCTACAATCAATGTGTCATTAATGAATGCAATTTTTCCACCCTCTACCTTGTTCTTTATTCCAAGTTTTCCTAAATCAGAAATTATTGGACCCGGCACAAATGAAGTTGGACCGGCTTGTACCCATAAATCAGATGGTGCTAGTTGTCCTGGTTTTGCCGCAGTATATTGTCTATTTTGTTTCAAAAGTCTGAACAATTCAAATGCACCCATATCTGTAAATATAATTGCGGGTGTTCCGCTGAAATCTTCGCTCAATTTTACAAGATGGTCTTTTCCACTTTCTTTGAACGCTCTTGTAATTAGTGATTTTTTTGTTAATTTGAAAACTATTTTGCCTCTTAGCTTCTTTCTCGCAATTTGTAATTGTTTATTTGGAAGGTTTTGCAAATCTACAACTGCAACAGTGTTATATTTCTCTGCTAATTCTTTTATCTCTTTGACTTCTTTTGTTTTCCATTTAGCTACGGTTTTGGTTTTCATATTTTTATTGGACCTCCCATAGTTGTTTTTATGTAAACTTTACTAATGTTGCTTGCGCCTCTTGGCAAAGTTGTGTTGAGTTTATCTATAATAGAAAGTATGTTTTCAGCAACATCTTCATCAGACATATTTTCATTTCCGACTGGACAATTTATTGCTGGAGATTTTTTAGCAGTAATCCTAATAGTATCCTTTAGATTTTTTACAAGATGCTCAATATTAGCTTTTGGCGGAATTATTTGTCCACCTTTTGGGTTTGGCATCTTGCCGATTGAGCCAAGATACTTACCAAATGTTTTTGCAATTTGCGCCATTAAGTTAGCCTGCGCAATAAAGTGATCATAGTCTCTTGCTAGTTTTCTAACTTTTCGTGAGTTTTCGTATTCGTTAAAACTATCAGTAGTAATTGTTAGGTCGCAGTATTTCTCTACCGCATTTCTCATTTCTGGTCCTACCAACGCGCAGATTTTGAGAGTTTTACCTCTGCCTTTTGGAAGCTTTACAAAATCCTCAACTTTTTCTTTGTTGACATCAAAATCCTTTAGAGATACAGCTAAATCAAAACCTTGTGCAAAGTTTCTTTTCTTTGATTCCCTAGCTTTTTTTAGGGCAACTAATATTTGAGATTTATCCATACCTTGAGTTCTGCTACAGCAGCTCTGGGATGGAAGACTTGTTTTCCATACGTTTCGCCTAAGCTACTGCCGAAGCAGTATTTTTACATCCAAAAGGTATTTTAAAAGGGTTTCTGTTATAGTATAGATGGTATCTGCTGATACAATTATTAAGAAGCCAAAAAATCCACTTCCAGCAGTCAGTTCTAAAATTCATATTTCTGGTGTTGAAAATATGAAACCTTTTCAGCAGGCTGAACTTGAAACCATTATGAATAAAGTTCTTGCAAAGCTTGACAAAACTTACGGCAATATTAAAGAATTCAAATGCTATGTTAAGACGTTTGAAACTACCGGCAAAACAAAATATTCTATTCATCTTTATTTAGTAGTTCCGGGCTCATCTTTCACGGCAGAGCAGGCTGATTTTGATTTCAATGCTGCAGTTAGCTGGGCCGCAAAAGCTTTAGAAAAGGAAGTTTTAAGAGCAAAAGAGAAGCATAAGTACCAAACGGGAAAGGGTGTAAAATGAAGCGCGGACAGCTAAAAGATTTTCTATTACTTGTGTTTTTGATAATTATACTTGGCTTGTTTTACCAGCCAGATATTACGAAAGTTGCGCTGGAACATTTGTATGAGTATGGTAGAACTATGACTGGCTATTTTGTTAATTTGCTCTAATTCCAAATAACATCTACTTCGTCTGCTCTCCAATTTTTATCCACTTCCGTTTCCTTTAGAGTTTGCTTTCTTCCAGCTTTGTGTTCTAAAACTCCTAGCCAAGCAATCATAGCTCCTTGATCTCCGCTTAATGCTTTCGGAACTTGATGGAATTTTATTCCCCTTGCTTCACACATAGTATTTAGCATTTCTCCTAATCTTTTATTCGCAGCAACTCCGCCTGTTACTAATAGTTCTTTTTTATTTAGATGCGCGAGTGCTCTTTCTGACGCTTCGGTAAGAATTGCAAAAATTGTTTCCTGTGTACTATAACATAAATCTTCTGGTTTGTTTTTCATTCGTTCTAGTTTTGTTAAAATACCAGAGAATGAGAAATCCATTCCTTTAATTGTGTAAGGCAGCTCTACGTAGGTTTTGCTTTGTTTTGCTAACACTTCAATTTTTGGACCTTGAGGAAATCCCAGTCCTAAACCTCTGCCAAATGCGTCAAGGAAATTTCCAACTCCGATGTCAAGAGTTTCTCCAACAACTCTGTATTTTCCAGCCGCAAGCGAAATAATTTGTGTATTTGCGCCGGAAACATAAAGTATAACTGGATCTTTAAATCCAGAAGTAAGCTTTCCGATTTCAATATGCGCAACAGGATGGTTTACTCCAACTAACGGGATATTTAATTTAGTGGCTAATGCTCGCGCGCCGGAAGCAGCAACTCTTAGTGTTCCGCCTAAACCTGGACCTTTAGAAAAGGCAATTAAATTAATATCAGAAGGTTTTATTTTTGCAGTGTCAAGAGCTTTGTCCAAAAGTATTTTGTAAAATAAATGATGATGCTCAACAGCTTTGCGCGGATGTATTCCGCCGGATTCTGTTGTCAAAGTGCTTCGCTCGTTTGCAAGAATGTTTCCTTTGTCATCAACAATACCTATGCCAATCGTGTGAGCAGTTGATTCTATTCCGAGACACAACATGATTATTGCTTAAGCTTTTCTGTATAGCCACATCTGCCGCAGCTAATTCTGTCTTTATGCTCCGCAACAAAAACAGCAGGACCGCATTTTGGACAAGTTTTTCCTTTCGTTAAATTATCACCGTTTATTTTATACTTAGAATATTTGTTAGTTGAACTTCCTGGTTTGTGTTTATGTTTTGCCATTACTCAGCTTTTACCTCTTCTGTAGCAACTTCAGTTTTGACTTCAGCAGGGTGTCTTTTTACAACAAATTTAGGTTCAAATTTGCTAAGCATTTCTTGGCTGTCGTAAACCATAGCAACAAATTTTGTTTTGCCACCGAATGTTGAATGAATAGTTCTGATTGAGACAAGAGATTTATCGGTATTTAATTTTGCAGCTAAAATTTCTCTTAGATCAACTCTCTTAGGAGTTGGTGAACCAAAATGTGAGATTTCTCCAGAAATTTCTCTTCTTCCAAATAGTTTATTTTCTTCCTGTTTTGTTATTTCTATATCTAGCTTTGTCATTTTACTTTCTGATAGCATACTCTCCTTTTTTTGAAATACCTATTTTTTTTGCAATTTCAGAATTTTCTGGCTCTACAACTATTATTCTGCCTTTCCAGTTTTCTGTTAGCTTTGCATCGTGACAATTTGGGCATATGTCTTTTAGTACCAATGCTCCGCAATTCTTACAAGCTTTTTTTGCCATTATTCTTTCTCCTTTTCCTTAGAAGCTTTTTTAGTAGCTACTTTAGCTTCCTTCTTTGTTTCCGCTTCAATCCATTCAAGTTTTCCTAAGTAAGGTTGTCTCATAGTTAAACCTATTTTTGGTGTTCTTGGATCTTTCATACTTATTGCAACTATTCTTGCTCTAACTTTGTCGCCAATTTTCAATGCGTGTTTAGTTTGCTTTCCAGTCAAAGCACCAGTTTTTGAAAATGATACGTAGTCATCCATTGTCTGTGATACGTGTACCATTCCTTCAAATGGTCCAAAGTCAACGAATGCACCAAATTTTGCTATGTCTTTTATCTCGCCATTGACAAGCTCATTTATCTCTGGTGTGTAATTTAGTATAGTGAACTTTAGTCTATAATATGCGGCGCCATCTCCCGGAATTAATACTCCTTCTCCAATATCACCCATTTCCAGTATAGCCATTACTTTGCCTAAATCAGCGAAAGTTCGTCCTTCATAGTCTGTTTTCAACTGCTTTTCTATTGCAGTAAGTAATTCTTCGCCGAATAGCTGCGGCGGTATTCTGACAACACCCTCTACTTCTGATTTGTAATGCATAGTAACCTGCTTAGGCTGATTTATTTGGCTTTAAAAACCTTTACGAGCGTAACTTATTTATAGTATTTAGATTAGTAATGGTTATGTCAGACTATGAATTTCCTGCGGGCGCCGCAGCAGTTCTCATAGGGGCTATTATCGCTTTTGGTCCAGAAGTTATAGGATTATCGCGAAGTTCTGGTTCAATTTTATCTGGTTTAGTACTAATAGGTATTGGTGTTTTTCTTATAGTTAAAAGTGCAAAATAAATAGAAAGGATTATGATATAGCCTTGGAGAATTATAGAGCTACGTTAAACGCCTTTACTTTAAGTATAGTTACTATATTTGCAAGTTTAATATTTATAGGAAATTCCGAGCTTGGTCTTTTAGCACTTTTTGTAGATATTGTTATATTCTCGGCGCTTTTGCAGAAAACTAAAAATACTATTAAGGATTAACTCCACTCTTCTACGTGACTACCTTGGCGCATCATATAAACCTTAACTCCGCCACTGCGTAACAGATATTTGAGTTTTAAATCATTAGTTAATACGCCGGATTTGTGCTTTATTGCGTAATTTGCAATAGCTTGATCTGTTTCTCCAGAAAGCTGAATTTCAATCAAATTCTTTTGCTTTATTATTTTCAAAGCCAGAGAAGCTGCATCTCTGTCAGCTTGCTTATCGGCCGAATTCGCTAAAATTTTCAATTCCTCTATGACTAAATTAGGAATGTAAATAGCCAACAGCCCAAATTTATCTTTAAGAGACTGAACTAAATCAAGCTTATTCCTCGCGGCATAAACTAAGGCGTTTGTATCAAGTATGATTTGCATAAGTTTAAAATGCACTCAAAGAATAAAAATTTATGGCTAGTAAACAAAAAGTACAACGCAATTATGATCTATCGGCTGAGGTTTATGATTCAAGGTATTCAGATATCCAAAAAGAGAAATATAACTTAGCTTTGCAGGATTTAGAGTTACAAAAGCCACTTTTGGATTTGGGGTGCGGAACGGGCTTACTAAAAGATTTTCTAGGAGTTGATTTAATTGGTTGCGACATTAGCAGAAATATGCTAAAGAAAGCCAAAGAAAGAGGGGAGATAGTTGTACAAGCCGATTTGGAGAATTTGCCATTTAAAAATATCAGCACAATTTTAAGTTTTACAGCTTTACAAAATGTACCAGATATAAAAAAAGCAATCGCAGAGCTAAGAAAATTAAATCCTAAAAAACTAATTATTACTTATCTTGACAAGTTTGACTTAGTGAAAGAAGTTGAAAATCAATTTGATATACAAGAGATTAGAAAAGTTGGAGAAGATGTTTGTTTAGTTAGCTCGCACAAATAATCTAAATCTGTCTTTGCCTTCTAGCTCTTCTAATATTCTGTTTACTATGGTTTTCTTAGGATCAGAAATAGCGGTAACTCTTGCTTTAATATCGTCAAAGCTTGTGAACGGCTTTTCCTGCCGAATTTTAATTATTTCAGCTGCGTGCCTTTTGCCGACGCCCGGTAAAATTTCAAGCTGGTGAGCTCTCAAGCTAATCGGACCAGCGTTATTGAAAAAGTTGATGAACTTTTGCTCATTTTTCTCAACAATTTTTTCTACAACAAATGGCAGTTCATTTCTTGCAGTTTGTGTCAGCTTTTTAGCCCAGAGTATTCCCCTGATATAAGAAATCTGATCTCTTTCGCCTTCGCCAATATAGACTTCATCATAGACTTTAAGTTTGACATTTGCTATTGGAACTAATTCTAAAAGCGTGAAAAAATCCTTTCCTATTGCTTGAACAATTGTCTCTTTCCTATGCAATGGTCGCGAGTCGTCTGCATATCCGTGTTGCAGGAAATCTAATACTACTACATACTCTTCTCTTGCTCTTTGATTTTCCATATCGTTCTCGCTTTACCATTGTTGATGGTTGCTATGCTAATGCAATGTATTCTTTTAAACCTTATTATATGCTATAAATCAATACTTTAGAATTAAATATATTTAGAAACAATATCGTGTAGTAGCTTCATATTTTCTGGGCTTACTGTAAGCTTTGAACCGGCAAATATGGATTTCAATTCACCAAGTTCTTTTGGTAAAACATCAACGATTTGAACTATGTTCTCGCGCGTCATTAAGGGAATGTTTAATGCTTCTATTTCTTTTATTAGTTTTTCAGCATCATCAATTTTTAATTTCGTTGTAGATTTGCTGAACTCAAGAATTTTATTTTGTATTTCCGCTCTGTCTGGCTTGTTGCCCAGTCCCTGTACTATCTTTGCAACTTCAGCTAGCGTAACTGCCTGTTTGTTTAATATTTTTGTATCCATTATTTGGCTCTCAATAAATGTACTGGTGCGGAAATCAAGTGTTTTGTTTTTCCGCCGTCTTTGATTGTAACTATTACTGCATCGCCTCTCTTTTCTGTTACTGTTCCTGTTCTACCTTTATATCTTGGATGAGGCATAGCTTTGTGAACTGCGGGCTCAATTTTTATTATAACTTTGTCGCCTATTTCAAATATCTGCATCAATCTTGTAGTTGAGATTTTGCCTCTGTCTCTTGGGTGTTTAGACAGCTTATCCCTTGACTTTTTTCTATAGCCACCTGTGCGTTGTACCATATTAAAACCGCCAGTTTTGTGTTTAAAAGGTTTGTTAGAAACCCGGCAAGCCCTTCATACCTCTCATATTCATTAGTTTTTCAAGTTTCTTAAGCTGCTTTGGATTGCCAATTTGTTTCATAACTTTCTTCATCTGATTATACTGCTTAATTAGCTCTCTTACCTCTAACTCATTTTTGCCTGCACCTTTCGCAATTCTTGCGATTCTTGAAGGATTCATTATAGTGGGATTATCCTTCTCTTTTAGAGTCATAGAATCCATAATATATTTCCAGCCTTTCATTTTATCTTCTTGGATTTCAAGCATTTCTTTTGGAATAGAATTCGCAAAGCCAGGAATCATTCCAATAACTTGAGTAAGCGGTCCCATCTTTTTGACTGATTCCATTTGTTTGTATACATCAGTTAGAGTAAAATCAGCTTTGAGAAATTTTTTCCCTAATTCTTCAGCAGTTTCTTTGTCCATTACTTCTTCAGCTTTCTTCAAAAGAGTTTCAAGATCGCCCATTCCTAATAAACGGGAAACAAAATTTTTCGGTTTATACTCTTCTAAGTCTTCTATGTGCTCGCCAAGTCCAATAAATTTTACTTTCGCATCAGTTGCAGAACAAGCGGACAAAGCTCCGCCGCCTTTTGCAGTTCCGTCTAATTTAGTTAATATTACTCCAGAAATACCAACAGCTTGTTTGAAGGTTGTTGCCTGCTTGAATGCGGTTTGTCCGATATCGCCAGACATAACTAATAATGATTCATCCGGCTGAAAAGCTTCTTTTATAGCTTTTATTTCAGCAATTAACTCACCATTTAGCGCATCTCTTCCTGCGGTATCAAGAATAACTACATTAAAATTGTCAAAGTCAGGTTCAAATTTTTTTATTATTTTTATGGGATCTTTCTCTTCTTTTATACCATAGAATGGAACATTAATTTTTTCTGCGAGCTGTTTTAACTGCTCAAATGCTGCGGGCCGCCAAGTATCTGTTTGGACTAACGCAACCTTCAAACCTTTTTTCTTGAAATATTTAGCAAGCTTACCTGCTGTTGTAGTTTTTCCCGAACCAAAAAGACCTTGTAAAGCAATTTTAGTTGGTTTCTTTTCGGTATCAATTTTGCCGGCTTCGGTTCCAAGTAGTTTTACAAGCTCGTCATAAACAATATTTACGGTATGCTCTCTCGCAGTTAAAAGTTTAGAGGACTTTTCAGCGAGGGCTCTCTTTTTTATGGTTTCAGTAATCCTATTTGCTAATTCTATATTTACATCTGCGGCAACCAAAGATTTTTTTATGTCAGAGGTTATCTGTTCAACTAACTTGCTGTCTATGTTAACAGCTTTGAAAAGCTTACTTAAGCTTCCTCTTAATTTTTCTCCAAGGTTCTCTAATGCCATAAGCTTATTGCAATATTGTACTTTTAAAGTATTACTAATATAGTAGTAAAACAATATTTATATACTACGTTGAATTAATTTGTATAAGGTGTATGTATGCGATTAGCAGAATTTTATAAATCCAATAATAACTTCATAACTAAAGAAGAAAAAGCTCTGTTAAGATTCTTTGAAGATTTAGATAAACTAAATGAAGAATTGAAAATTAGTATACCAGATAGTCCTCTATTAACGTTGCCTATTTCTGAATTGTTAAAAAATCGCTAATTTCCGAGATTTTTATATAGATAATCTCTAACGCGCTTTTCATTTTTTATAAGACTAATTAGTATAGTTGAATCTAGGTAATGATCAGTCTTTATTTTAAATCACCAGCATCAGAAGTTTACTTTTGTATAAATATAATTAGTGTCTCGAGAATATGGATTATTATATGATATTGTTGATAAACTTTTGTGGTGAGAATTGCTGAAGCTTTTCGTATTCCTGCCCAGTGCCTAAGTACATAATCGGCCTGCCAGTTTCATAGACTAGTGAAATGAATGTACCGCCTTTTTCATCAACATCTGATTTTGTGAGAATCATTCCATCTATTCCGATAGAGTCGTTGTAAGCTTTTCCTTGCTCCCACGCATCGTTTCCTGCTATACTTTCACAAATGTAAATTGTTATATCTGGTTTTACAACTTTCTTTATTTTCTTCAATTCGTCCATTAAATTAGAATTTGAATGCTGCCTTCCTGCAGTGTCAATCAAAACTGCATCCAGTTTTCGTGCTTCAGCGTGCTTAACTGCGTCAAATGCAACCGCAGCCGCATCTGCGCCGTATGTATGCTTGATGACTCTTATTCCTAATTTATCGCCGTGTTCTTGCAGTTGCTCTTGTGCAGCCGCTCTAAAGGTGTCCCCCGCGGCAAAGACACAGCTTACACCCTCGTTTTTTAGCAGATGTCCTACTTTAGCTAATGTCGTAGTTTTACCGTGCCCATTAGTTCCAACAAACATAATTACAACTGGTTTTTTTCTAGAATTTTTAATCCGTTCGGGAATATCAATTGGAGCAGGAAGCTCAAGTATTTCAAGAATAAGCGTGCGCAGTTCTTTTTTTATTATTCCGGATAGCTCAGAGCGCTTTACAGATTTGTTTACGAGCTGCTTATGCAGCCTCGCTTTGATTTTTTCAATTATACTGTATGCAACATTATTTTGTGTCAGCTCAATTTCCAAGTCTTGAAATATCTTATCGAAATACTCTTCAGAAATTTTTGTTTCGGTAACAGCTTTAGTAATATTATCAAGAAAACTTTTTTTAGCATCAAATTTCTTGACTTCTTTATAGGTTTTAGAGATTTCTTCAGGTACAGCTGCTTTAACGCCTTTTGATTCTGTTTCCGGCTTTGCTGCTTTGTCTGTAAAATCCTTGAAAGCCTTTTTCAGGAAATTAAACATTATTAATGCTCGTGCTCAGTACCCATTAAGTGCTGCAATTCGTGCTGAGTCTCTTGGGCTTTGGTAGATAAGTTTTCCATACCCTTACCTAAGTGATCTATTGCTTTTTCTACTTCAGTAATTTGTTTGTCAACTAGGTTTTTTGCTTCAGCAATAGTTTTTTTTACAACTATTCCTGCTCCGACATTAACGTAAACGTCTTTTGTGTTTTTGAGTTCTGCATCAACATAAATACCAGCGCCAATTGGAGCTTTCAATTTAACATTTGATTTAGTCGCATTCAATTCATCAAGATGAGCTTTCAATGAAATTAAACCTTCATTTCTAACAGCTATTTCCTGCATATTTGCATCTATTTGTTTCATTTGATTATCTATCATTTGCAGTAAAATATATTTTTGTTGAATTTCTTGTTCCTTTTGCATAATTATAAGCCCGCATTGAACCTTAAAAACTTATTGCAGAAATCCCAGTGATTCATCTACTCTTGTAACTTCAAAACCAGAGCTGTTAGCACCCATTACGAAGCCGAAGCTGTTTGCAATTATACCTGAACTGATAAATGGATTTCCCATATTTACCGTTCCCAAGCCGACTTCGAAACCAAGAGATTTCTCTATTTTTTTAATTATTGTATCTGGGAGATTTGGTTCAAATATACCGCCTTTATTTGTTACTTTACCAATTGAACCCGGAATTGACAAATCTAATATTTCAAACTTCACTTTTGGAAAAACTTTTTTGATTTTTTCAATTTCATCTTCTGAGTAAGCATTACTGATAAAACCAGCCTTGTCATTTACAATTAAATTGTTGCCGAATGCAGAGTGATTAGTTTCAAGAATTTCCACCTTTACATTTAATTTAGCAAGTTCTTTTCTTAATTTCTTTAATTCATAGTCGTATATTATATCTGGCAATAAAATTGTATTTGAGTTTGCAACTGCAAACAAGCCAACTAAATCAGTTCCATAGAAACTTAATTGGAAAACAGGGACTTTAAGAGCGTTAGCTATATCTTTAGCATCTTTTTCTCTTATACTCTTTCCTAACAAGCAAAACTTGTCTGTTGCGAGTCCGTACAATCCGACATTTGGATCGCCTTGGACATTTATTATCGCTGTGTGTCTTTCCATTTTTACTTAATAACTTATATGTCTCAACGGGGCTTAAAAGAATTACTATACCGCTAAAAAACTAGTATCAATACTATTGTTTGTTTGCAGCCATTTCTTGCTTTTTGGTAGGCGTTTTATTGTCAACTTCCCCAAGAACTGCTTTTTCCTGCTCTTTCTTTTTCCTGTGTTCATCTACCTTTTTCGTTTTTTCGTCTTTCGCCAATTTCAAAAGGGATTTCTTCTTCAATTTATCGGCAAGTGACTTTTCAGCTTCCTTTAGCCTTTTCGCCTTGCCAGGCAGTTCAGTAAGTTCTGCAATGGCTTTGTCTTTGTCAAAAGAAACTTTTATTGTAATTTTTGAAGGCGGATTTTTAGCGCCTTTGCCCCAGACTAATTCATTTATCCATTTGTCAATTCTTACTTCTTTTGATTTTGTATGTTTTTTCAGGTAAGTTTGAATTTCAGATACAGCTCTTTTAGCTCTGCGCCATCTTGGCACTTTTTGCCAGCCGCGTCTTAGTGGTATTGTGTATGTTCTTTCAGTCATTTTGCAAACCTCATATATTTAAAATGATTAGCAAAATATACAGTTTCGTTCATTATGTTTTGATTTGTCATTTGTAAACTCCTAAGGTTTCAATTTAGTTTTATTTCTTCTCCAGTGTCTTTTGATAGTTGTTAATCGTGATGGATGAACTTTTTTACCTTTGCCTAATCCTTTCTGAACTATCCAAAATGGAGCCCATTTAGTTTGTTTGCCGGCTTTGGCAAGTCTTTGCTTTACTCCACTTCTTTTGTTAGAGCTCATCGTTTATTTTTCAACCTTCTTCGCTATTTTGGAAAGCAATGATGAGCCGGCAGGAGTTATAATTCTACCCTTATGCACACCAGTTTTTTGTTGCTGTACTAATCCAGCTGTTTCCAATTGCTGAAGAATTTTTCTGATTATATTTCCGGAAGCTCTTGTGAACTTGTGAGGTTTTACACCTCTGTTTTTTCTGCTTCCATATTTTGAACGTAATTTTGATACACCAACAGGTCCATCTTTGTAAATAACTCTTAACACAGATGCTGCTCTAATATGCCACCAGTCTGGCTGCATTGGTGGTCTTTCTTTGTTATGACCTGTTTTGACAAAAGTAGCCCAGCTAGGAGCTTGAAACTTACCTTTCAGTTCTTCAGCAGTTTCCTTTACCAAACTTTGCGGGGATACCTTGAAAACAGATACCATTGTAGAATTAAAGCCCTTTTAGCCGTTTTTAAAGTTTGCTAATATAAAGGTTAACCTTTAAATTTGGCGGTATTCTTATGGCACTAAGCTGGCGGCGCGTTAACTTGTATTGTTGTAAACTTGCTTAATGAATAACGGTATTTGACATCCGCCATAACAAACTGCTCTTCAAAATTTCTATCCTGTAGGCCGTCTTCTGGGAATTGGAAAACTAAGAAGAACGTATATTTGCTTCCAGGCTCAAGCTCAATGTTATCTAATTTTTGGGTGCTTACAGTATAGTCGCACGTGTTTAGCTGATTGTCACATTTGTTAATTATAAAATCGCTTTTGTCTGATTTTATTTCTATGTCTTTAGGAGCTATAAGCAGTACGCTGTCAATTTTTTCTAATTTTCCAGAGCCTTTGTTCTCAACTGTTACGCCAATATAATGATCTACAATGTTTTCTTTGTTATTAGTCCCAAAAATATCGGCCTCGCCTTGCAGCCCAATTCCTACACCAACTTCAGACGTGGTCTGCCAAGAGTGTTTTTTGTCGATGTTGTAAACATTAAATGGATCATCGCCATCCAAAAGTATTTTTTCATATTCAGAATTTCTTAAGGCATAAATTGTTTTGCCGGATATAACTTCAAAATCATAGTTAACTTTTAGTTTTATTTCTT
>JAGVWI010000016.1 GCA_018304345.1 Nanobdellati archaeon
AGAGGTAAATTCCCAACAGATCAGGAAAGATTCAAAGATCCCGACAAAGCTATCAGATTAAGTAATTCTCTTGAAACAATTGTAAGCGAATTCAAAATCAAAAATAGCCCCGAACTTCTAGTAATAGCAGACGGCAAAGCCACCGGATTTAGAGACGGCAGAGTGATTGAAGATATACCAATGTCAAATTACATAGAAAATGAGGAGCGCATAATTATAATTGGTGACCATAAAGATATAGAAGTTGTATTAACCGGCACCGAAAACGAAAAATATGAACTTGAAGGGCGCACGTACAACAATGGAGTTGAAAAAACATTTACAAATAAAGGTACCATTAGAGATAACGAAATTAAAAAATTAGATGTAACAGATACAGAAACGCCTAATGCTGACAATGAAAGCCCAAACTACACACAGCTAATGGTTGCTGCCGCAATCGGTGGTGGAGCTCTTCCTATACTTTATTTAGTGCGTAATAAAAAATCTGAAAAAGTAGATAGTAGTAACAAACCTAAGCCCGAAGTTATTAATTCTAACTTAAAAACAACGCAGATATCAGATCTTATGAATAAACATAAGAAAAGTAAAGATGCTAAAACCAAGCGAACTAATCTTCCAGAAGAATGTCTTGAAGAAGAGGGGCAACGTAAGGCGATTTCTTTTGCAGACTTCAGCGATGAGTAAACTTTAAAAAGACCTAGGTTAAGCTAAAAAAAAATGGATAAACTAGGGTTATACACTACTAGCAAAATTATCAGTCTAGTTGCACTTTTACCATCCGCTATACTTGGTAGCGTTGACATACTTTACAAATCAGGAGATTTCATATCTGGTAGAGGTACTGGAGCGGTTGATGTAATTAGAGACACCATGATTATATCTGGAGTCTATACGGCATATTTACTAACATCTACTTGGGAAAGAAACGAATTACTTGATAAGTATAGTAATACAAACACAGATCTAGATTATACTTCTCAAATACCAAAAAAGTCCAAAAGTAAAGTAACTATAGATGATTTTTTAGGTGGCGACGAATATGTATTTCATAAATTTGAAGACGAAGAAAAAGAATATTTGAAAATATTATCTCGCGAACCAAAAGATGAAGATGCCTTATGGAACTTAGCTACGATATATTTCGATAAAAAAGAATATAATAAATCTTTGGAGCAATTAAAAGTTCTAAAACAAATCAATCAAAAATTTTATGTTTGGAATAAAATTGGTGCCAATTTCGAGAAACTTGGACAAGAAGACGACGCACATAAAGCTTATGCAAAAGCTAACGGCCAGAAGAATATATTGAAGAAGAATATTTCTAATCAAGAATTATAAAACACAAATATTATTACCTATACAAATATAATTATTGTTATCATCTATAAACCTAATCTTAAACGGAGTGTTAATACCTATATCTACGATGTCGCCAAAGTTACCGCTCGCTTTAAAGTTCACATCTTCTTTTGTTAATTTATGTGGAAGCTGCGATTGCGTTTCTCCTACAACTCGTTTTAAATCCTGTTCTTTAATTTTTTGTCCTTCACCTATATTTGTAACTTTAACATCTTTAAAACAAATATCGTATTCGGATGTCATAATACCTAAATAAGAATCTTTACCACCACCCCTATACAAACATCTATCTGCTAATACCGCTATTTGATATGCTCCGCAGTTTTTAGCATCTCCTTTGTATTGTGCTGGGCATTTTGAATAATCATTTGCATATATTTTTGCACTTTTCTCGCCACAAAGAAGCAAAGGTATTGCTACCTTTGTGCCTTTGGGCATAGCATTTCTAAGGGCTGTATTAAAATGACATAATCCATCGCCTGTGCTTGTATTACTGGCGCCGTAAACTGGATAAACAATCGCTAACAAAACTACAACACCAATAGTTATTGCTAACAAAAGCGATATCAAAACGCTTTGCTCTACTTTTCCTGATTTGTTTAACTTATGCCAGTAGTCCATAATACGTCTCATACTCACTGCAGGTTAAATCTTCTTTGAAATCTGACACTGCTGAATATTCAAACTTATCTTTGTCTGATGTAATTAAAATATCTTCCCCGCGTCCAGTAATTAATATTTTGTCTGCTTCAATAAATGCTTCTAACTTAGATTCCTGCAATGTAATTAAAGTATCTTGGCGTGGCGATTTATACAAATCTAAATAGTTCTTAAATTCACTTTGCAAATCTATAAGATTTATTTGCTGATCAGCAAAACAATTAGCACCAGTTTTAATGTTTGCTTTCTTGG
Source organism: Nanobdellati archaeon (assembly GCA_018304345.1). Lineage (GTDB taxonomy): Archaea > Nanobdellota > Nanobdellia > UBA10117 > UBA10117 > JAGVWH01. The sequence goes on from JAGVWI010000016.1 coordinate 2,275, forward strand.
CGGCTTTTGCTGCTGCAATTTCAGCTGACTGCTTTATGTATTCGCGCACTGCTTCGGCTTCCGAATAAGTGGAAAGCATATTAGCTTCTTTATCTCCAACCTTTACAAATACTTCTTTTATCGCAAAATTCTTCAAAAAGATTGCGGAAAATCCTATTAAAATAATGAATACAATTGCTAAATAAACCAAAAAAGTTCCGCGTTTATTCATAGCCATTAGTATTCAACTCCCAAAGTAACTAATATTTTTTCTCCAGCTAGGCCTGGAATATACTGCGAACAGCTGTCCTTCGGCTCATATGTTACTAACTCGCCCGCTGTAAAAAAATTGACATTATTTTTTGAGCTTTGAATAAACCACCTGTTTCTAAGCTCTATACCGCGCTTGTAATTCTCAAAAAACTTTTCTGTTTCTATTACAAGATTTTCTCTCAGAGACGCATCTTTGTCTGCAAAAATAATTTGTTTTGCAAATTCTCGTCCGGATGAATCTGTTGCTTTAAGATAACTAAGAAGATTTTGCTGGCAGACTTTTGAGCCAGTATCCTCATCAAAAACCAAACTTAACTCTGCTTGCTGGCCGAAAAAAGGTATGGTTATGGCTATCAAAAGGACTAGAAAAATCACACTTAGTATTACAAATGCGACTAAAAAAGCCACCATATCTTCTATTATTCCTCGTTTATTCATTTTGCAAACCCCACATATCTAAAATGATTAGCAAATTTTTTACCATCAGAATGCCACCTCAACAAATAGTCGGCCATCTGTAAAAGTACCATCAAGCTGTTTTATTTTTACTAAGTAATAATCACGTGCTACATATTTATTTTTATAAATTATTTTTTGTGCCGTCACAATTTCATTACCGTTAGAATCTGTTAATCCGATATTTACAGGTACAGAATTAGACTGCAGACAGCTTTTGACTTTTATCCGTAACCCGTCATCCAGAGTTTCCGATGGATTATGTTTGCTTAAGTCAATTACGCCAGAGTGGACTGCAATTTTCCCACCTATATTTTCTTCCCACGCTAAGCAGTCAGGCGAATTATAAATTCTTGCTGCGAGAATACCCGCTTCCAATTCATATGTCAAAAATTCTGTATTTGTTATAACTGGTTCTGCAATCTTGAACATCATAAACAAACCCATTCCAAATAAAATTAGTGCAAATACAGTTGATATAAGAGCTTGCGGCCACTCCATTACTTTTCACCTCTTAACTCATCGTTAGTCTTAACTAATTTATCTCCATTCTCAAGTGAAACATTAGGAATTTTTACGCCACTGCTTGGCCGTACGTATGAGAAACAATCGTAAGACGGTGGCTTGGGAAAAGATGGTATTGAAAATACACAAACCTTGCCGTCGTTAATATCGAAATGAGTAATAGAACTTTCTTCAGGAAAATCTACTACGAGAGATGCTGTTTCCGGTGCTGCAAGTAACGTATTTACATCTAACTTTCCTTCAAAAGCAAATGTCTCTGGCGTTGATTTAAATAACGGCGCGTAAATTTTTGTTCCGAGCAAAATAAAAATTGCAGCCATTACTATCATTCCAATTATTAGTATCGGCTCTACGACTCCTTTCTTGTTTAGTTTCATTTGACCTCGGCTGGAATGCTATCCTGCAAAACAGCTATGCCGCTCTCAATTTGATAATCATAGTCTGCACACCATTCTGTATCTTTATCCGCAACCCTAATAGATTCTACTGGCTTAGACAAATCATAAGCGCACACTCCATCTCCTAATCCAAAATATAAGTAATTATTTGAAAACGCTGGAGTGGAAAGTGCATTATGATAGTCCCAATCAAATAACGAATTATCTTTTACTGGCGGACCTATAAAAAATAATTCTTTTAAGCTCTTTTTATCGTGGCAATATATCCAGCCATTTTCATAAGCATCATTATTTCCAGAACAAATGTAATTGTCATTTTTTACTAAGTCTGTTGAAACGCCCGCCGACAAATCCACAGTAGCTTCTCCGGTTGTATCTGTAAAATCTCCAGTATTATCCTTGATGGTGTGTTGTTTGTATAGTTTTCTGTCAATTGCGAAATACACAAAACCATTTTCAATTATTGGTTTGGAATTCGTTGCAGCTCCGCTCTTAGACCACAGATAAGAACCATCTGCATCTGACATACAAACAAACGACTGATCGTTATCATTAGGTTCGAAACAAATTACACCATTTTCTACTTCTATTCCTGATTTTTGTCCTCGCCAGTTTATGCCCGCATTACTTCTCCAGACCTCACTGCCTGTCAGAGCATTATGTTTTATTATCTGCTGGTCCATTGCTAAATAAAGAAAATCTTCTGTCAGTTTTGGAGTTGATTCTGTTTTGGAACTCGCGATGTGGGGACTAGCTTCTTTTTGATATGCAAATATTCCTGAATCTCTAATCAAACACTCATATTTTTTCTGCGACGTGCCGAAGCATACGAGCCTGTTATTTACTGCTAAATTTGTAATTATTGTGCCTGAGGAAACATAGCAATTATTCCAAAGCGAACCTCCCAAATTGTATGCGCAAACGTGATTGCCGACTGCGAAATATAAACCGTCTTCTCTCAAAACTGGAGTGGGAGAAAATATATTGGCTTTCCATTTCTTTGCTTTTGTAAAAGTAAATGCTTCCTGTCCTGCTAATTCTTCGCCGACTTTCCACAAACAATGCACAGAGTTATCCTCACCTCCGCTGAAACAAATAACTTTATCTGGAATAACTGTTCCTGAAACAGTTGGATATTCAGAAAGGAAATCTCCAACAATTGTTGACATAAAAGTTAACATAAGTACAGCGATTATAATTCCAATAATCGCGTAAACCAAAAGGCTGACACCTCGTTTAGTCTGCAATGCGGCCATATATTTCTCTAACTTTGGCTGTTTTTATTGTTTGCTCTATG
>JAGVWI010000011.1:0-17976 GCA_018304345.1 Nanobdellati archaeon
GCTACATTAAAAGCCGAACGCTCTAACCAGGCTGAGCTACGAGCCCACATATAAATGGTTGTTAGATTGTTTAAAAATGTTATCAACCCATTTCACTACCTAAATACCTTATAATTCCTGTTCAACAATTATCCTGCACTTTGGTAAAACAGATGCTATATTCTTTTTTATTGTCATAGCTGTTTCTGCTCCTTTTCCAACGTTTAAAGAATATATTGAAAAGTCTGATTCTTTTTTTGGCTCCGGCAGGAATACACCCATAGACTCTAAAGATTCGTGTCTAAGAATACTATCATCGCTTCCAAATGGAATATACAAAAGTTCTTCTTTTTCACCAATTCTAATATACATATTAACTATTGGCGGGTTTTGTATAATTTGTAATAATGATATAGCTTTTTCATAATCTTTAATCGCTGCAGTTATTTCCGATGCAGAAGTTCTTAAGTCGTTGTGTCTCTTTCTTTCGCTCTCAAATCCCGCTATTGTTCTTTTGTATTCCGGTAGATTAGATTCCATAATATCGTAAATTTGCTTTGCACCATAAGGCAACGTTTCGATTAATCCCTGATTACGCAACGTCTCAAGAAAATTTAGTGTTTTCAAAGCATTATTATACGTTTCAAAATTAGTGCCATAGAAAATAGTTTCTTCAAAAGCAGGCATATTTACTATTTCTTTTACTAGCTCCTCTGATTGGAAATTTTCGTGCAATTCAGAATTCACATACTCAACTAAAGTCATTTTTGTTATCTTAAAAACATCCGTGATATCTTCAAGCCCTTCTTCTTGAAGTTTTTGCTCATAATATTGCAAAGCTGTTGCAGACTCCGCAACTTCTTCGATTCTAAGTTGTTTTGGATCTTTAGTTACAAATTTCTGAAGACTTTGATCTAATTTTTGTTCTAAATCACTATTTTGATCTTGAAGTTTTTTATTTTTGGTTTTTATTCGGCCATACATTCGGCCATACTCTTCTTGGATTGCGTTAAATCCTTTCTGAGAATCTATTAATCTTTCACTAAGATTTGTCTTCTCGGAATGGAGCTGTTTAGTTAAATCTGATATCTCTTGTTCTTTCCCTCTGAATTCTTCCAGATGTTCTATTTGCTCGGTGCACCATTTATTCTGTTCTTCCAAAGCATCAATTCTACTCTCATATTCTATTAATGTTTCTTGATGGGATTCTATTTCTTCAGTTAATTCTAAAGTATCTGCTTGATATTGGGTTTCTTCAGGGCTTATAGGTCTAATTTCTGGGCTGATAGGAATACGCGGGTCGTGATTAACAGCATTAGCTGCAAGCTTATTAACAAATTGATTTAAATCTCTTATTTCACCATCAAAATTTGCGACAAGCAGCGATTGTTCATCTGTATTATACTTAACACTAACTTGACCAAACCGTCTTGCTTTAGCAATCATAGCTTGCAATGGATGTTTTAGTCGGCCCATACCCTTGCGGTCTATGTTCTTTTTTGGATTAAGTTCAACCAAGTAATCTGGCATAATACTTAATAGAGAAATTAGTTTTTTAAGGTTAATTATAAGCTAAGAAGAAGTGGCTATCTATCTTTATTGTAACGGCGTAATTTAGTATATCTATTAAACTCATAAAACAAAAGCTTTATATACTAATCTAATGTTACTATATAGTAATATACTGGTGGCTATTGACGTAAGGCTATAGCTGTCAACAACTAAAACTATGGTAAATAAATGCCCAAACTGCGACAGTGCAAGAGTAGAAGTAGACTCACATAGAGGCGAAACTATTTGCAGAAAATGCGGTGCTGTTATAGAAGATAACGCTATTGATTTCACTGCTGAATGGGTTGCTTCTGAAGATTCTGAAGACAAAATAAGAGCTGGTGCTCCTTTACAGTTAAGCAGAGCCGACTCTGGTATTAGAACTATGATTGGCTCAAGAGCAGACCTATCTAGATTAGGCCATAAAGCTAAAACATATCAAAAACTGCAAAAGCAGGATATTAGAGCTTCTACAAAAACTGAAAGAAACCTAAAATATGCTTTTGACGATTTGCACAGATTTGTTTCTCTGTTGCACTTGTCTAAATCTGTTGAAGAGGAAGCCGCAAGAATTTACAGACAGGCTCTTGATAAAAACTTAATTAGAGGTAGAACTGTTGAAGCTGTTGTTGCTACATCTATTTATCTTGCTTGCAAAGCATTTGGTATTCCAAAATCTTTCAGAGAACTTTGTGAAGTTTCTAAAGTAAATCCAAAAGACTTTGGTAAAACGCTTAGATTTGTATCAAGAAAATTAAAATTAAAAATGGCACCATCTAATCCAACTGATTTTATTCCAAGATTTGCATCCTTAATTGGATTAAAACCTGTAACACAGGCAAAAGCAGTTGAGATTTTGAAGAAAGCTCAGAAAGCAGAGATTGATAATGGCAGAGGCCCTCTTGGACTTGTAGCTGCTGCTCTTTATATTGCTGCTCAGCTTACTGGCGCATATTTGACTCAGAAACAGGTTGCTGATGCAACTGAAGTTACAGAAGTAACAATACGAAATAGGTATAAAGAAATTGTTACAAAGTTAAATCTAAAACCATTGGCGGCCTAAAATGGATAACGAAAATTACGACTTACATAACATACCTGCTAATCAAGATTATAACGTTGACACTATGTTAATTCATCTTGATAGAAATGTTAATAACTCTAGAGCTAAAGTTTTGACTCTGGCTGAAATATCACTATTAGATATATTAAGAGATATGAATTAAATGGCAGACAATAATTTTATTGGTTTAGAAGAAGCTGGAATAATTGACAAATGTTTTGACAAAGCTAAAACCATTGTTGTTTACGATGATTTAATTACAGATGAAGTTTTATCAGACATACAAACTCAATTAGAGTTAAGACTTAAACTAAGAGAAAATTTGAACCGCCTTAAAGAACGAGGAATAATTGATGATTATCATTATGATCAAACACTTCTTGAATTTTCCGGAATTTCAAGTATAACATACATATCAGATTATGTAACAAAACACATAAATAATTCAATTAATCCAATAGGGGAAAACTAATGGTGAAATATACCGCACTAGTAAGTTTAGAGCGTAGTATAGCTATGACGCGAAATTATAATATTTTACTAAATTTACTAAAAGATGAAACCTATGAAACTAATTTAGATTATCAAACACTAATGTCTCTAGATTCAAAAACAAAAGAAAGCTTACTGGAAACATACATATCAAAAAGATCTCGTGGCAAATTAAATACTAAAAACGTTGCTAATGTTGCCAGATTCTTGAAGTTAGAAAAACCTATCGGACTTGCAAAAGCTAAGATATCTTTGTATAAAACTAAAACTGGGCAAATAACAATAAAGAATAATAACTATAATCCGCGCGTAAATGAAATTGAAATACCTGAATGGGGAGTTCCATTTATGGATGCCCAAGTAATAGATGATATCAGAAAAAGTCAAAGTACATTATCAGACAGAGCGGAAAGTTTAAGAAACAGATTACGTGGGTGAGTTTTATGGCTATTATAGATGACGATATTACAATTATCGGTGTAGATGTCATAATTAAAGGTTACGACAAAAGACCTAGATTAGTTTCTATCAACGCGGGTTATAATAAGTTGTATAAAAATGATAAAACTATAAGAGATTTAGTCGCTATGTGTGTTCGAGAGCTAGGGGGCTTAAGATTAGACGATATATTAGATACAGCTGAGTTAGACTTAAACAATATGCCTGTAGAATTGGATGATAAATTAAAACACTACATAGATACTGCTAAAAAAGATTATTTGGGTATACCGCAAATAAGATTAAATATTCAGAATCCATTACAAACTAAATCTATTTTGTAATTATTTCTTTTGTCTCTGCATCAATTTTCTTTTGCCAAGTCTTGTTTTTCTAGACCAGTTATAGCCTCTCATTGTAGACTCTGGATAACCACAGGAAGAACATTTACCGTGTTGTTTATGATATGAACTTCTGCCGCATCTTCTGCACCTAATATGATTGCGGTCTCCGCTTCTTCGTCCTTTTGATACATTACCTTTTGTCATATCTTGGTACCTTTATATTATAGCGTACAATAAAATTTGGCTTTAAAAGTTTATTCGCTTGGAGAAACTAAAACTATCATATCGCCTCTTAAGAAAACGTCGCCTAATTTTCTTGCCATTTCTCCGTTTTCGTCTCGCTCTTCGGCTTGCTCCAAAACTAAATTGATATGAATATCAAAAGCTTTCAATACGCCAGATACTCTTCGCTTGTTCTTTAATTCTACAAGTACTCTCTTTCCTCTTGCTGCATTCAAAGCATCAAGTGGTCGTTCTGCATCCATAATTCAGCCTTATGTAGTACGTTTATAAACATTTGTATAAGGTATACAAAAATGCCGACCCATAAAGATAGTATAGTTAATTACCTAACTTCCCGAAATAAATACATAAAAGATACAACCTTAACTGAACTATGCGACAAGGTTGATACTCTTGAACGCAATTTGGATAAAAACAGAGGTTCGCGTATATTCGCAAATGGTATAACTAGCATAAGTGGTGAACTAACGTATATGCTAGGACGAATTAGTAGTAAAGGAGAATTATTACTATTGAGCCAATATGGAGTCAGCATTAACACAGATTCTAAACACACACGCTTAATTCATAATAAAATAAAATACTCTGAACCAAAACTATTCAGACGCGATATGCCCTTAAATCTAAATCAAATAAATTCTTATATCATAGTTGAGTCGGGTAAGAACATATCTGGTTATAATTGGGAAAGCCTTATAAATCGGCTAAATAGTGACTAAATATGGCAATTTGGAAATCAGGAAGACAAGGAAAGAAAGCTAGCGGAGCTAGATTCTGGCCTGGCCGTAAAAAGAGAGCATACGAAATAGGTAGCGATCCGATTAATACTCGTATCTCTGAAAAAGAAACTAAAAAAACAAAGAAATTAAGAGGCGGAAAAACTATAACTCAAATTCTTACAGCAACTCACGCAAATTTACAAATGGCTGTAAACAAATTCAAAAAATCTAAATTAATAACAGTTAAAGAAAATTCTGCTAACAGACATTTTGTTAGAATGAATGTTTTAACAAAGGGTGCTGTTATTGAAACAGAAGACGGCTTAGCAAAAGTTATGTCAAGACCGAGCAGAAGCGGAATCGTTAATGCAATTCTTTTAAAGAAATAATCAAAACTTACATTTTGAATTAGCATTAAGCAAATATAAGGAAAAAATTAAGAACAAACTTAAATCCACTCTTTAAACTTGCCTTCTTCAAAATTCTTTAGGGCTTTTAGAAGTTTTTTAATCAAATCTGCATCAAGTTCTTTTAAGGATTCTAATGCTTTAAGTTCTTTGTATTCTTTCTTAGAGATTTGAATCGTGTCTTGTTTCGTAGTATTTAATAAAATTACTTCTATAAAAAGTTGCGGTTGTATTTTTTAATATATTCCGAAAAACGAAGCACTTATATACATTATTGCAAACAATATATAAGCTCGTCGGAAAGTTTATAAAACAGATGGCTTTTTTGTATTTAAGTGTATTGTTACACGGAGATGATTTGAGTGGCGCAAGAATTAGTTAAACGATGTCCAGAATGCAGTTCTATTAATTTATCACTTGACGAAAAACGCGGAGAAATAATTTGCAAGAGCTGTGGTTTAGTTTTAGATGAAAATATTATTGACACAAGTCCAGAGTGGCGGGAATTTTCAGAAGACGGCGAAGATCACAGAAGAGCTGGTGCACCTGCAACATTTACAAAAGCTGATATGGGCACAGGTACACAAATCGGAACGACATCAGAATTGTATGCGTTATCCGGCTCACAACGAAGAAGATTTATGCGTTTGAAACAATGGCATAACAGAAGTTCTACATCGCTTGAAAGGAATTTAAAATATGCATTAGTTGAATTGAAAAGGGTTGCAAGCATTTTGAATATTCCTCCATCGATTGAAGAGGAGGCCGCAAGAATCTATAATTTAGCTGTTAGAAAAGCTTTAGTCAGAGGCCGGTCAATGGAATCTGTCGTTGTTGGTGCGATTTACATCGCTTCGCGAAGATTTGGTTTACCGAGAAGCTTAAACGAAATTTGCAAACTCACGAATGCAAATAAACGCGAAGTTGGAAAAACTTACAGATTCATAGCAAGAAGTCTATCTATAAAACTATTGCCAAGCGGTCCAGCAGACTATATACCAAAGTTTGCTAACAAATTAGGATTTAATTCTTCAACACAAACAAAAGCAGTTGAAATCTTGAAAAAAGCGCAAAATATGGAATTAACGTCTGGCAGAGGTCCTGTTGGATTGGCCGCCGCAAGTTTATATGTCGCATCCTTGTTGACTGGCGAAAAGAGAACGCAAAGGGAAATCGCTGACGTTGTTGGCGTAACAGAGGTCACAATAAGAAATCGTTACAAAGAAATTATAGATAAATTAGGATTAAAAGACGACTTAGGCGAGATCAATAAACTTTAATACATCTTTTTCTGATGCATTTGTTCTAATAGCATTCATATTAAAATGCGTTCTTGAAGCTTTGAAACCTTTGTCAATTAATTTGTAAATAACTTCATTTATTTTTGGCAGATGTTTTATTCGTTTATCTTTTGCAAGTCTATGCAAGTCAAAGAACCCTAATGTATGAATTTTTGCTTCCTGCTTAATAGTATAAATAAGCTGTTCAGTTTCATATCCAAAATTTTGTGCGTTCATCTTTTCAACAAGCTCTTCATCCCAGAGTTTGCCGAGCCATAATGGTCCTGCTTTTTTGAAAAATCCGTGCTCCTTTAATATAGCATCGGCTCTGTCTGCTCCTTGTTTAGCTCTAAAATAAACCCGCATATAGTGGCTGGAAGTATGACAAAATATCGGTGTTAATGCAATCTCATATTGCGCTCCGACCTCCTGCACTTTCTTCATTAGAATTCTTATTCCAATTTCGTTCATCAATTCATTTCGCAATGGTTTTGCGCCATATTTTCTGAAACAAGCTGCGGGATACGTACCGCACAGATTACTCGTATCAGTTGCGGTAACCGCTAAAATACCATTATTTCTTAAAGACTTTACAGCCGCATCTAAATACGGAACAGGCGTTCCAAATGGATCAACATCAATGTAGTCAAATGTGCCAAATTTAGACTCTGCGTTTTCAGAAGTTATATGTAGTGTAACTTTATTCAAGACGGCATTTTTCTTCATTAGTTTTCTCGCACTTGGATTCAAATCATTAGCTGTAACTTCAATTCCGCTGCCAAGCTCTTTTTTTAGTCTTACAGCTCTCGCACCGCTGGCAGACATAATGTCAACAGCCTTACCTTTGAAATCTAATGCTTTCAATAAAATAACAGATATATCTCTGTTAAGTTTCATAACTGGATTATAAAATACAGGCATCTTAGAATCAAGCTTATATTTGGAATTAGGTACTATTAGTTTAACTTTACCTTCCTGAACTATCGTAGTTTTCATATTATGACGTATCAAAACTCTTTTATAACTTTATCAGTCGATTTTATCCATAATGGATACAATAAAACACAAACCAGAATGGATAAAAGACAAAAAAGTAGCAGAAGATTTTGAAATATTCGAAGTACCAAAATGGGACGATTATAAGGATTTCAAAACAGACCTTGGCTGTTATGTTCTAATAAAAGTTTACAGAGACAGACACGAAATTGGAGTTGCTATATGCAATTATGAACATATTATACTTAAGGAATTCAGAGGACGCAGAGCGCAGGATATCTATAATGCAATTTTCAAATATGCAACTGATAATAAATTAAAGTGGTTCAATAATTTAGACCACGCAGCATATCTTGGAAAAGAATTGAAAAAAGCCGAAGTTTGTTTATCGCTCGGTTCTGATTATTATCAAGAATGAGAGTTTGATTTTTATAACTTACTAATATGAACCAACCGCTAACTCATACTCAGACGTTAATTTGTAATCTTTAATTGTTTTCTCTATAGCTTCTAAATCATCTGGATAAGTTTCTCTAACTATTTTAACAATAGTTGAAACATCTTTCAAATCTTTATCTCTAGTTGTCTGATTTCTGTAAGCAAATAATTTGTTGGCTACAAAAAGGTCTACTGGTGGTAGATATAGTTCACATTGATTCGAATCATCTGTTAATTTTACAAATGTTTTTTCATTCATACCCGCTATTAGTCTGTTTTGCAAATCGTTTTTATTATCCATACCCGATATCCAATCAAAAAGTTCTGCGTGAAAATTATCAGTTAATTGCAATTTTGCGCCTGTTGGACCAAGAGCAACATCGCCTGTAGATACCAATAATTTAGCATCAGTAGAGTACAAATCAATATCTAATGTATCTCTATCTAGCTCTCTTCCGTATTCTCTGCCGAGACCTACTAATGCATAACCGCCCAAAATTACAGCCTTTATTGGCTCTGGGAATAAGGCTTCGTCAGCTTTATTTATTCTGTCTAGTTTTTTAGCAACTAAGTCAATAGCCGTCTCGTAAGGGACATTTACCATATAGACAATATAAGAAATCGTTATTTAAAGCTTACTAGTACTATAAAATACATAGAAAAAGCGCATAATTAGCTATAAAAACAGACGACTAATGGATGATATATTATTTCAAAAACCAGAGAAGCATTTCTTCATTTGCATTAACGACCGGACTATTATTGATGGAAATAGAAAATCAAGCTGTGGTCCAAAGATAAAACCAGAAGACGTAGACGAAGTAAAGAAATGGCTATTGCAGCAAGGCTTAGCGGGACAGGTTTATTGTACCAAGGTAAAATGTCTCGGTTTCTGTAATCCAATTGGCGGAGTCGCTGCAGTTTATCCAACAGGAAAATTCGTAAAAGGCTTGCAAAACTCCGAAGACATAAAAAAGTTTGTGGCGGAAGAACTACAAAAGATCTGACCTAAATAATGTTTAAAAAGCTTAAATTCAGTTAGCTAATATGGCTGTCCAACCCAAAACAATTGATGATGTGCTGCATAAAAGTACAATAAAGGTACCAGAAATAGATACTTCTAGGTGGGTTCAAGTATCAAATCACGCTCAAGACAGAGCACGTGAGCGTCTTGGACTAAATGCTATGAATAAGATGATGCTAATAGACTTACTGATTGATACGTTCAGAAAAGGTACAGTTGTGGTCGCCGAAGATGGTCATAAGTGTATGAATACAAAATACGAGGGTAAAAAAGTCTATATGCCTTTTGCTGACAACGTAGATTATTATTATCTGATAAGTATAGCCCCGGGTTATGCTTCTTCAAACATATACAGCAGATTTATATTAAAATAATAAACTAATTAAAAAGCCTAAAATAGCTGTTGCGGCTAATGGTGGCAAAGCTGGAAGCGCCCGGAATTTTTTACTAACTATTAACCAATGTATAATTACAATTCCTGCCAATGAACCAAATACGACACCTAAAGCTTGTGTCAATCCGTATTGTGCTAAAGCTGAAACTGCAAATAATGCCGGAAATGCTAAATCTCCGCCTCCTAGCATCATAAAACTCTTTTTGGTTTTTTCTTTTAATTTTGAAGTGGAGACCTCACTAATATCTCTTGACATATGGCTTGGATGTTCTGGAATTACAATTCCCATTGGTATGCCTTTTTGCAGCATATCTTTAAACATAGATACCATATGTTTGGTTTTGAAAACTGCTATGTAATCATAGATTGACAATATAATTAGCAGTCCGATAACCAGTTCTACTCTTATTAGTGTGCCTAATCTTGCTCCAACTCCAGCTAACGCGAGAAAGAAAACTAAATTGTGAGTAAAGACATTTGGTTTCAAAAATCTGGCTGATAGAACAAATATAGTAAGTATCAAAGCTATAAGTGATGGAAAAAATGCATCAAATACAATATTTATACCAACAAATAAAATTAATGCGAGAAATAACTTAGCTGATGCCGGACTTTTGAAATATTTTAGGAATAAAATTAATATAATTGTTGCTATCGCAATTGCCACAAGTAAAGGTAATAATTGTACTGCTCCTTCAGCTATTGTTGCTGGTAGTTGCGGCTGATTAACTTGTTTTGTTGCTATAAACTGAAAGCCAACAAATAAAGCTAAAACTTGAACAGTTAAGAACATAGCTAATTCTGATGCTAATAGATTTATTCTCAAGTCTGTAGCCATTACGATTATTGTAAACGAGGATATAAAAACCTACCCTCAGCTATATTTTTATACTCACGCAGAGCAGTGTTAACAGATGGTAAAGATTCATTTCTTAGGTGGATGTCGAGAAGTTGGCAGAAATGCATTCCTTATTGATTCCAAGAAAAGATTGATGTTAGATTACGGTATGCACGTTGAGGATCAAGGCAGACCATTGATGCCTAAGGGAAAAGTAGATTACTGCTTTATGTCTCACGGACATCTTGACCATTTAGGTTCAAGTGCAATTTTGCAGAAGCACAAAGGCTCAGTATTTTTTGGCACCGCACCAACAATAGATTTTACAGATTTATTACTTAGAGATTCCTTGAAGATTGCTAGAATAGAAGGTATAGAAGCCGGCTTCAATCAAGCTGATGTCCAAAAACTTTTGAGAACTTATGAGAAAGTAGAATACGATGATGATTTCAAATTAGGCGGATATAATATCAAAATTTACAAAGCGGGTCACATACCTGGAGCGATGATGGTAGAGATGGTTGTTGATGGTAAAAAAATTCTTTATACTGGAGATTTCAAAACCAACCCAAGCAGATTAGTTGATGGTGCAGAATATGACGGAAGCGAAATTGATGCACTAATTATGGAAAATACATATGCTACAAGAGAACAGCCACCGCGCGAAAAATCTGAAAAAGAATTTGTAAAAGTAATAAAAGAAACCTGCGATAAAGGTGGTATTGCGTTACTTCCAAGCTTCGCAATCAGAGCTCCAGAAATTCTGATGATTCTTGACAAATACAAAATGAATTATCCAATATATGTTGATGGTATGGCAAAAGCTGCTACTAAAATAAGTTTGAAGCACCCTAAATTTGTTAAAGATCATATCGCACTTAAGAAAGCAACAGATGCAGCAATATCGCTTGAAGAGTTAGAAGATAGAAATAAAGCTTTGAAAGAACCAGGAATAATTGTAACAACAAGCGGGGCGATGGAAGGCGGTCCTGTTGTACATTATATGAAGCATCTTTATGCACGTAAAGATTGCTCACTAGTTTTTACTGGTTATCAAATTCCCGGAACAGCCTCCAGATATTTAGCTGACACTGGTAGATTTATTGTTGGACCAATTGATTTTAAAGTAAAAATGAATATACATTCTTTTAGCTTTTCTGCGCACGCTGACAGAAAAGAACTAATAAAATTTATACAAAAAGTTAGGCCAAAAAAATGTTTTATGATTCACGGAGATTATAGTACAAAATTTGCAACAGAAATCAAAGGTAGATTTGGTATTGATGCTGCGGCTCCAAGAGCTGGAGACGCAATAGATATCTAAAGTATAGTTTAGACTTTAACGTTCTTTATATTTTAGTTATGCGCATTTAATTTTATATGCTATTAACTGATAGAATAAGCCATCTTGAAGATTGCCTTGATTATAGATATCAAAATAAAGATACTCCAAAAACACTAATAGAAATCAACGGACAGATTAGACAAGGCTGGGCATATTCTGGTGACAAATTTTTAGGAACTTGGCTAACACTGTGGCTTATGGATATCTTAAGTTTTGAGAAAGCTAAAGATTCTGAATACAAAACACTGCATACTAACAAATCACTAAGGGGTTTAGCAATACATTATGATATACCATATATTTTTGATTACACAATTATCAAAAGACACCAACAAGAACAAAACATAGGGATAAGTCAAATAAATACAAAACAAATTGGTACTATAATGGAGGCTTGCTTTTATTCTATTTATCTAGATAGTGGTTTTGAGGCTGGTTATGAATGGATAAAAATGTGGTATTTTGAGAATAATAAAGCCAGAGAAGCGGCATTAAGATCCTATAACAACAAAAGAGTTGTATCAAGAAAAGATTTAGCAAGAGAACTTGTAAGATAAATAAAAGGTGGGCGATGGCTGGCCACTGACGATAAAAATCGTGTTCCACTTAAGGAGGTAATACCATCACCCAAAAAACGTAGGCAAATTTAACTTATTAAACCTTTCTAATTAGCTACTTTATAGTAATTACTAATGCTGGAGTGCGATTTCTTTGCTAATAATAGTGAGGTTTAAAATACATAAAAAAATAAATTCATACAACGGACTTAATAAAAATGGCTACGAGAGAAAAACGAACAGAAACTAAAGACGATTTCAGCAATACGAAAGACTCTATGGAAGTAATGCTAGAAAATGGTATCAGAGTTCCAATTGACAAATATGAAGCTAAAGCATTAAACACCACTTATAATAAAATATTTTGTCAACAAATTACGAACAGAGAAGCAGAAAAATACATAAAATCTAAATCACGCCAGTCTGCAATTTACGCATTTGCTGGTTTGTCTCATTTGATTTTGTCTTCGGCAGCGTTTTATTTTTATAATGATACTTTAGATACAAAATTATTAACTTTGTTTGGAGCAGGCGGATTTATTGGTATATCTTTGGGTGCTGGAGCTATTTCTGATTATATAAAAGCTGGAAAATTCAAAGACGCTCTTAATCAACAACTTTCACACCAGGACGAATAAAATTCTTATCTCGTCTTTTGATTTTGTTTTGTATTAGTTGATAAGTATTATATCCTATTGCAGATTTACTTTGCGGTGAATTCAAACCTAATACGCGCGATATTGCCGCTAAATTTTCTGGCAACCGCATTTCAGTCTCATATCTGGCAAATGATGCTATTATGATTGGTACTTTTCTTCTCAGCAAACGTACATTCTGCATCATTCTTCCAAGCAGCTTTGCTCTCATCTGCCCTTCTACATTTAATATGTGAGAAAAACTTAGTGCATAGCTGCAATTGTTTCTCTTCATAATCCCTGAAATTATGGAAGTCATATTGCTATTTCTATAATGAGTGTGTTCCTTTCCAACTCCGGTTGTAATTTCAAATACGAAATCTATTCTTTGGTTCTCAACACATTGTCTTACAAGTTCTTCTTTTTGTGCAATTGCACAAATCAAATCCGAATCTAAATATAACTTATCAAGATTCCTTAAGTCCCTTGGAGAGTTAACTTCCAAATAGGTACCGACATACACTGATTCTAAATTCTCAAGCTGTTGTTTCTTTTTCAAAATCTCGCCGCGTGATTTGAAATTGTATAAAAATACTAACGTAGTGTAACCTAATTCTCTGGCTCTGGCATATAATTCCAGCTCATTTCCATCTGGCAGACATATATCTATTTTGAAAATTCGTTGATTTTCAGTTTTCATATAACAAATATAACAAAAGGAGTTTAAAAGTTTGTTTTGCCGAACTTCAGGTTTAAGTCGTTATACAAATATTTATTTCTTTAAGCCTCTATGTTTCTTGCCTGCAGATGTTAAGCCTCTACTGGCTCTGCCTCTTTGATTGCTTATGAAATTTATTTTCTTATCTGCTTTAATTACGGGGTGATCTCTGTCTACTAAAATAACTTCAAACCACTTATATCTTCCATCTTCACCAACCCAATACGAGTTTAATACTTCGCAATTTGGATATTTCTTTCTTATGTGTTGTTCAGCTTGAGCTTGAAGAGAACTACCGGTTGTAAAAAATCTACCATAGTGGGCCTGTCTTCTTCCGTGTCCTGGTCTTGGTCTTTTTCTTGCGCCCTTTCGTACTCTGCTTCTGACAATTAAGTAACCTTGTTTTGCTTTGTATCCTAATGCTCTTGCTCTGTCCAATCTTGTAGGATTGTCAACTCTAATAAGAATAGGCTCTTTTCTCAGCTGCATTAGCCAAGAGCGCCATCTCTCTGTACCGAAGCTCTCTTTCGGCTTCTTCCATAATTGTTTTAGATATTTTGTGTACCCCATAGTATTATCCTTCCCTATACTTAGGACATTGGATAACGACGTACTGTCGCTTTGTGTATACTTCCCTATAACAGAATTTAAAAGCCTTTCCGCTGATTGATTTTACATAGTGGAGGTGTACTATGGATGCAGCAAAAAGCGCTATGAAGTTCGGAAAAGTATTGTTAGGATTACTAATAATTGCAGCAGGACTATTTTTAGTTCTACACTGGTGGCCTCACTTCCTAAATGTCGCAAAAGGCATAGTAGGAATTGTAATCGCACTAATAGGTTTGTTAGTAGTTGCTATCGGCTGGTCTGACTAACTACTAAATAAAAATTATTTATTTTTATTCTTTATACTTATCCCAAGAATTTTTACCGAATTCTAATTTCTTTTCTTTCTTTCCTAAACCTACATTTGGTAATTCAAGTTCCAGCCATTTTATTTTTGGTGCGTTGAATTGCATTTTTCTTACTGGTGCGTGTCTTGCGTTTTTCTGTTTTGTCTTAAATCTATTGATGTGTTCGGATACATCTAAGCTTGGCAAACTAATCAAACCTTGTCTACCAGCTATGAATAAACTTGCTAATGTAATTGCAATAATTATTCCAACTAACGTGAACCATCCGCCCGGCAGTGCTGAAATATCTGGCAGATTCAAATTTCCAAGACTAAGAGTTCCTGCTGCAGCTCCAGACAATGCTGTTGCTCCAGAAGTTTCTAATTGCGTTGTTTCTGCAATTCCACCTACATCTTGTTTCAATGCAATTGCAAAGACAGAGAAACTTGGAGTGGTTGCAGTATACTTATAATTATCTCCTGATTCAGAAACGAAAGTGGTTGGCAAATTAGTCCAGCCAGTTGTGTAGTGTTTTATAATTATATCTTCCTTAGCGGCATTGTTTTCAGTTAGCCAAGATTTTGGAACTTCAAATTCAAATGTTGCAATTGACAAACCATTTAGGTTTGTAGTTTCTACCTCAAATAGTTGATAAACATCTGGAGGAAAAACACTTATTGATGTTGGCAATTCTGATAAATCTCTTATTTGCACCCTTGCATTTATAGCCTCAATTACTGTTGTAAATGTTAGTTTCTTCAATGCGAGTTCTTCATCGTTTATACTAAGTTCAGTTGCGGTTCCTGCAGTAATTGATGGGTATGTTTGCGAAATATCAAAAGTATTTGCAGCTGGCAAAGTAGGGCTGCCTGCACTTACTTCTCCAGTTGAGCCAGAGTCACTTCCACTGCTGCCAGAATGAGCTACTGTAAAAGTATCATCAGTTACATCACTTGCGTAACCGTCAAATCCGTCTGTTACAGTTATGTTGATTAAATAATCGTTATCCTCTGCCAAAGCTGTTGTGCTCCAAGTATATGCGCCGTCGTTTGTTTGGTTACCAGTTATTAATGTCCAGGAATCTCCTGCGTTTGCAGAATAATACAGATTTATCTTGCCGTTCAAATCTTCGCCGTCTGCATCTGTTGCTGTCCAAGTTACTTCAGCGCTGCTGTCTATACTCTCGCCCGAATTAAGTGATGTTATTGTAACTAATGGATTTTGATTATTATTATTAACAGTTAAGTTGCCGACAGATATTTCTTCCGGCAAAGAGTTTGAATCATTTGCAATAACTTTAATCTTATATGTACCTTCAGCGAAAGCGGATATATTCCAATCGTAAGTAAAGACGCTGTTTGTTTGAGCAGTAATGCTGCCAAGTAATGTCCAAATGGATGCAGTTGCATTGCTTACGTAAAACTTAGCATCAACTATGTCTGATGAGCCATCTGCATCTGATATTGTTGCATAAAGATTTGCAATACCAGCATAACCAGTATTAGCTGTTGGAGTAACATTTGTAATGACTGGAGCTGAATTTACAACTACAAACTGATAGTTATTCTGATAATTTGCTGTGGCATTTCCGGTGTATATAATTATGTTAAGATTACCAAGCACCCAAGTGCCAGTAATATCCCAAGGTGATACTAAAGATGTATTTGTAGCTCCAGAATCTATAGAATAGTTTGCAAAGAAGGCTTCTCCGCCAGAGAGTGTCAAGTTAATGGGTGTGATTTTGGATATATTTGCGCCATTGGCTGGAGCGTCTAAAGCAATAGAAAATGCGGTTGCGCTAGCTAATAGTAGTAAAACTGCTAACACCGATGTAGCACCTAATAACACTTGCCTTGTGGCCATACTCCTCGCTAAAGACTAAAAATCAGTGATATAAATAGTTTACTTTGCAGTTGTAAATAACTTTTATAGTGCTAAATTCCTATAAAATATATGGGAAAAAACAGCAAAGAGCTTACAGTCAAAGAGATATTAGAGCTAATTGAGTCTGTAGAAAAGGATGAGAAAGATAAAAAAGCTGCTAAAAAGCTGGCAGATGCATTTGGAATGCCTCTTGACGAGTTACTTAAAAGTTCTAAAAAAGATTTGATAAAAGTAGCGAATGATTATTTAATAGAATCAACTGATGTTAAGATTGAAGACAAAAAAGATAGCGATGGCTTACTTGAACAGATAGCTGGAGATGCTCCAACTGATTTAAGATCTGATAACGAAAAAACTTACGATGGTGGCTATAAATCGCCAGACGATTTATATAATTCTGATATGTATACTTCGCAAAATGATTCTGAAGATTCTAACTATCAATCTCCAGAAACCCGAGCTAAGCGTAGATTAAAGCGAAGCTAAGCCCAACGAAACAAGTTTCGCTCGGGGGGAAAAAGAATAGATAAGCGCGAAGTTAACGTTTCTTTGATTTTTTAAAATCGTTTGCGGGTGATTCAAACTGCGGTAAATTAAATTTTGGTAGTGAACCGCCTCCGCCTCTCATAAAAAATGCAAGCGCCCCAATTGCTGCTGCTAAACTTGCTAACATAACTACGGCTATAGTTGGATTTGCACGCAAGTTATCCAATGAAAATGCCCCAGTTAGACTTGGTAAATTATTATCTGAAGTTGTCGAATCTCCTGCTGAATTTTCTGCTGCTATCTGCACTATTTCATCTTCTTGAGTTTCATTTGTATCAGAAGATGGTGCTAAATTTGCTGCAGATGGAACAGATACCTCTCCGCTTCCGCCACCTTCACTGCCGCTTCCTTCGCTGCCGCCAGAGTTAGATATCGTGAAATTTGCATCTGACTGGTCTGAAACAAAATGTGAGCCGTCGGCTGCGGTTACATTTATTCTGTAACCATCACCATTTGTTACACTTGTTGTAGACCAAGAGCAAGTCTTTACAGCAATATCATTACAAATTATAGTTTGGGTTGATGCTCCAGGAATGAAATAAAATACATCATAACTTAATGTGTCGTTGTCTGCATCAGAAGCTGTCCAGTTAATTGCATATGTTCCCTCAACTGTCTCGCCGCCGTTAGGTTTTGTTACAGCTACAACTGGCGCCGCATTTATGTTATCTATAGTTATTGTTACGTCCTGCAATACATCTGAACTTCCGTCAGTCGCATTTACTCTGAGTGTTGTGTTGCCGTCTATTAGTAATGTAGAATCAAATGGTGCACTATACAAACTATCAGTAGCAGTTGTGTCATTTCCAATTAGCACCCAAGTACTGTCATTTAGAGCATAGAACTTTACTAATTCAATATCGGCTTGTCCATCGTCATCTGTTACAGTCACATTAAAATTAATTATTCCTTTTACAACTGTTGCATTTGGATTTATTGATTCAATTATTGGCAGTGCATTTGAGATTGTAAATTCATAAAGCTCATAATCTAAATTATTCCAAGTGTCATTAGCCCAAACATTTAGTACTTCTGTATCGGCCCAGCCAGAAGCTGAAATATCGTATGTATCTGCAAAAGTTATATTTGTAGTTCCGCCGTCAAGCGAATACCAAGCATAAGATATATCGCTATCGTCATCATATACATCAAAGTCTATAGTATCAGTTTCACTTATTATTGACGCATTTTC
>JAGVWI010000011.1:18031-32528 GCA_018304345.1 Nanobdellati archaeon
ATAGACTTCGGAAAAATTGTAATCTCCGCTTTCAGCCTCCCAAGTTACATACGCGCTTGTGGTTGTCATAGCCGCTGCTTTGAAATTATTTATTTCTGCCGGAGTGTCATCAATATCTCTTATTGCTGCTAATATGTCAATTCGTGGAATGTCAAAACCTTCTACACTCAAAAGTAATCCAGTATCTCTCAATAAGTTTTGTATGTAGCTTGGACTTTGCGTTACATTTCCCTCTAAGTTTTCGTACTGCTGTATCAATGCAGCTACTGCTGCAACGTGAGGTGCAGCCATAGATGTTCCTGATTTTTCTGTAAACGCCGAAGGCGAAGAATCATAATCAACAGATTTTATAGATGAACCAGGAGCAAATAAATCAAGTA
Organism: Nanobdellati archaeon; assembly: GCA_018304345.1. Taxonomy (GTDB): domain Archaea; phylum Nanobdellota; class Nanobdellia; order UBA10117; family UBA10117; genus JAGVWH01. Next base: position 18,412 of record JAGVWI010000011.1, read on the forward strand.
TTGCTGCAATATTAGAATAATCTGCTCTTGCATCATTATCATCTGTTGCGCCGACAGAGGTTGCACTAGTTACGCATGCAGGCGAGCCTATACTCGTATCGTTATAATCATTTCCTGCAGCCACAGCAACTAAAATTCCTGCTGCTACCGCATCATCTATTGGTGTTGTCAATGATGAATTTGCGTCACAAGCAGTGCTGTATAAAGTAGTTGTAGATAAACTCATTACCGCCGAAGATATAGTGTATGTTGTTGCATTACCAGTGCACCAATTTAATCCTGCGATTACATCACTAGTCCATCCGAGACCCTGCGAATTCAAGGATTTAATTGCCATTAAACTTGCATTAGGTGCTATTCCTTTGTATGTTGCATCTGAACTTGCAACTATTCCAGCTATATGAGAGCCATGTCCCTGATCGTCAAGCACATTGCTGCTTCTGGATTTTGAAGTTACACAAGAAGTTGCATTGAATTCAGAACAAGTCGTAAAATCATATCCATCAACAACTTTACAGCCGTCTCCAAAGCAGCCACCTAAAGCTGGATGCGTGTAATTTATACCCGTATCGATTACGCAAACAGTTTGTCCTGCTCCAGTTATATTTTTATTGTTTATGTAGTATGGCCAAACGCTTTTAGCACCGATTTTATTTGCGCTTGCATCAAGACTTACCTTAACAATGTCATCATAATAAACTCCTTTTACGTTTGGATTGCTTTTCAATTGCTCTAATTCTGATTTGGTTACTTCAGCAGCGATATAATTATTTGAATTCAAAGTTGTTGCTGGATTTGATAAAATTGATGCGACTGCTTGCGGTTGTATATTATTATCTATTACTATTATTACTCTAACGTTTGAGTTTTGTTGTAGTCTTGCTGTAATAATTGGATCAATATGTGTCGCAGCAGTAGCTACCGGAAGAAGAAAAGCTATAGCTATGGTTAAAACTAAAAATAGGCTCGCTTTATGCCTCCACCCCATAAAAAAAATACTATTCATAACTATTTAAAACTTGAGTTTGCTAAAATTTCTGAAGAATTTAATTTGACAATGGCTTTCCAGTCGTGCGGTTTTGTGTTATTCAAAAAGGATTTGAATATTTCGTAACCTATTGTATAGCCCACCCATTTAGGATATTCTTTGCCCTCAAAGAACACTTTATGGTATAGCTTATAGTCGTCTGAATGGCTGTGCGATTTTAGCTGCTTCCAGAATTTTTGCACTTGTTTTAGAGATACGGCTTTGCTCCAAGCTGATCTTTTACCACCCATTATTTTCTCTCTAAAATGTTCTGCTAAACCCTCGTAAATCAAACTATCCAGTAATGTTTGCCATGTATGGTGCTGCATAATCGCAGAATGCGAATATTCGTGAGCTATGGTATTGGTTACTTTTTGCTGCCACCCTTTAACCTGCTCTGGATGAACATAAAGCTGTATCGTATTTTTATGAGGCGTATAACCAGTTGAGCCGCCCATATTATGTTTTACAAACGGGCTAAATGTCGGAAAAACAAATACATTAGTATGGCTAACGGGAAGCGAAGAATAGCTCTTAACTATTGTTTTGCGAATCAAATTAATTAATTCCTTATTTGGAAGTTTGTAGTTTGGAACTGATTTGCCTTTGTATTCGGCAAAAATAGACCACGGCAGACTCCTTTTCAAATAAGTTTTTTCTGGCATTCCTGCATAGCCAATTATCTTTTATTTTAGAATTGCTGTCTTGAACTAAGTGGATAGTTCCAATCAAATTGCCTTCGTGGTATATTTTATATTGCATCAGCTTAAGTACGAATAAGACATATAAAAAATCTGCGGATTTTCTATACCACAAGCTTTGCTCTGTTGGTACTAAAAAATCTAATGGTTTCTATACCACAAGCTTTGCTCTGTTGGTACTAAAAAATCTAATGGTTTCTATACCACAAGCTTTGCTCTGTTGGTACTAAAAAATATAAATAAAAGACGCTTTATCTGCGTCTGGTGTTTAGTTTGGCTCTTCGCTTGTCTTGCCTTCTCTCAAAGCTAAATCTCTTGTTGCGAGGCTTTTGCAATTCGTAGTATATGAATACTAGCAAAGCGCCCACTATTAGTATTATAGCCAAGTTAGTTGGCTTCTTAAATGGCGCTGCAACTTCTGGTAAGCTTGGTAAGCCTCCAGTTCCAGTTGTTCCACCAGTTGTGCCTGGGCTTGTAGAGCCAGCAGCGGCAACTGCGAAGTAACTGAAGCCTTCTGTTAAAGCCTGATACTCAACATCTTCAGAGCCGTCATTTACAAATATACAGAAGCCCTCCCATCTGTACAAGACTATTCTGCTCTTATCTACATTGTTATCTTTTAGCCATGCTTTATCCACTTTGAAATTTATCTTTGCACTTTCTTGCAAAGGTACTTCTAAACCAGCTCCATCAGTCAACAAGACTTGTAAGTAGTCATATGCTAAACCGCTTGTTGCGGTTAAGTCTTTTGGAACTTCCGCATCAAATGTTTCAACTGTTAATCTTACCTTTTCTGCTGTTTCTGCCGGTGTGAATACTACTTTTGTTATTGGTACTCTTGGTTCGCCAGATGTGAATGTAGTTGTAGTGCCGGCGTTTATTGCAGACCAGTATAATGATGCGCTAATTAAACCTGAACCGCTTATTCCTCCAGATCCTCCAGCTCCACCACTGGTTGATGTTGTGGCTGTGCCTGGCTTGGCTGTTCCGTTAATCAATACTTGGTAGCCAAGTAATGAGCCGAATCTTACGTACACAACATTCGTTGTTGTATTTACATAACAGTCAAAGTCAGAGTGGTTAAGCTCTTTCTCGCAAATTATTCCTGTTCTAAATAATGAGCTGTTTGTTACAGACTGGTTTAATGAACCATTCAGTGCACCGATTGCTATTGTTGGATCAGTTCCATTTGTCTCTGGTACCCAGATTGTATTCCATTTGCTGTCATATATTCTAGATATATTTGCAGTTATTACCTTATCATCATCTAGTTCTGAATCTTCATATGGGAAACCTACTCTTACGGCGCTATATGTGTTAACTGCACCTGGTGCTCCCACTTTCCACGAGTATACATAAAACTGGTCATTTTGTGACTTTGATGCCTGTTCATCTACTTGTATCTGCGGTATTCCTGCGAAGGTTGTATCTAAACCTTCAAAGATTATATTTATGCCACTTATTGCTTGTCTCAATGTAGAGTTAGCTGCACCAATTGCTAATTGCTTTACTGCACCGATGTCGCTAAATGAATTCCATCTCATTGCAGTTGCGTTACAAGCAACTGAATCTGTGCTTAGCAATGTTACATTTGCGCATCCATTTGTTGTGTTGTAAACATCAGTTGTGAATGTTCCAGAGAAGACTGTCTCTGGGTCTTGTGGATTGAATTGTCTTACTGACAAGTTAATCATACCTACATTTGCTGCTGCAGTTGTTGTGCCAGCAAGCTCTTCTGGTGAAATCTGCCATTCCTGAGTTGCATATCTTGTATTGTAAACTCTTACTTTAGCGGCTGTGTCCGCCCATAATGGTACTGCAAAGTGACCAGTTGCGTTAGATGTGCCAGACCATTTTATGTTTAATCCATTGTAGTTTACCTCTACAATATATTTGAATATTTCATTAGTGCTGTAGTTCGCAGTCGTTCCATTTGATGTTATTGTTTGGAAGACTACTTTGGTTGCATTGATATCGCTATAATATGATAAACCTGCTAATCTCTTCATTGTTGTTGTTGGCAATCTTATCCAGTAAACAGCGGCGTCGTTAGTTGCATTTAATTCTACAAAACCCGCTAAATAGCCGTTTGAAGCATTTGCAAAGCCCGCCAATATATATGATTGGTTCATTGGCTTGTTAAGCAATGTTGAAGGTACGGTTACATTAAAGTTACCAGAGCCATTTGCTGCTATACTCTGATCGCCAGTATAGTTAATGAAAGCTACATCAGCTCCTCCCTGTCCATCCATACCAGTCATATTATCAAATGGATAGTCAATAGGGGTTATGTTTCCTGCGTGTGCTAATCTGATCCATCTTTGTGAGCTTGTGAAATTTAATTGAGATGCATTTTGAGTGGCTGTAAAGTTACCCGTAAACGTTGCTACTGGAATAGATGTATTACTATTTACAGATGCGCCATCAATTTGTGCAATGGTTAACAAATCGGTATTACTATATGCAGATAAATTAGTTATGTAAATTGCTACTGGAGCAGTTCCGTTACCCATAACGTCTCTAGGAGCTGCATAAGTTGCCCAGTGTATGAATGTATAACCTTGACCCATACTTGAATTTCTAAAGAATGGTACTGTAAAGTTAGTCGCGTTAAATAGTCTGTTTACGCTTCCAGGAGTGGAGTCGTTACCTACAACTACTATTCCAAGTGCATTGTCAATAAAAGTATAGTTAAATTGGCGTGCTGAGCCAGTATTATTTTGTACAGAGATATTAACAGTTATTGCTGGAGTCAACTCAAATCTCGCTCCTGATAACTCATCTAAAATTGCTTGTGCGGACATTGGTGAATACATTCTGCTCATAAATGTCATATTTCCTGAGGCTGGTCTTGTTGCATTTGACCATAATCTTACTTCCCATAGAATACCTGGGGAACCTGAAATTGGTAATGTGAAATTGAAAACTCCTGAAGCATTTGAAACTGTTGAATAAACTGGAACTACGCCGACGACAGAACCATTTGAATGTGCGACTTGTGTAACGTTAATCAATACACCTTGTGCTGCAGTTCCGTTAGGGAAATAAACTGTTCCGTTGAATGGTGTGTGTTGAGTAGAATTAATTATGTAAGCAGATGCGCTTGATACGCTAATTACCAAAGCAAACGTCAGTGCAACAAATAGCACCAAACTTTTTGCAGATTTGTTAGTGACCATATCCCCCAACACCTCTTAAAAATCAGTAGTATATATAGTTTATGTTATATAGGTTACAAAATATATTTTCAAAAGAACAAAACACAAAAATAAAAATCGCCTTGCGGCGAAATAGTTTTTATTAGCAGCACGTGCAACAATTCTTTAACAGCATTTTTGCACCAATTATCATAATAATAATTGGCCAGATTAAATCATAAGTTGCTTGTGTTACTATTCCTAACGTTTTAAGTAATGCAACTAAACCAAAAACTAAAATCAAAACTGCAAATAGCATTGCAGCGCCATAGTGATGCGAACAACCACAATTATTGGCGCTCTTTGACATAGTTTTCATTCCAGCTGCACGTCGTTTTCTTGCCATTGTAAATCCAATTATATTTCGCACTATATATGTTTTGTTGACTATACGAACGCAACATATATATTATTAGTAGCATAAATTTATTTATGGATGTTCAGCAATTCATCAGCAGTACAACAAAATATTCCAAACAAATAACTGAAATAAATTCTATGATTAGAAGAGTTACAATTAATAATAAATTAACTATAGAGCAAAAGCAAAAAGAATTTTATATTTTGAAAAAAGATATTGAACGACTTTCTTTACAACTGATAGAGTTAAGCAAAAAAGATTTACAAATGTAGTTTCTCAAAAATTTGGTGAGCAGAATCCTTCTGAGAAACTGTTATCTTATCATAGCTGTCTACTATTAACAATAATTCTGGTATTTCGGGACTATATTTCAAAAGTTTTCTTAGTGCATAAGCAAATGCTAAAGTAAAATCGCCTTCCAGCTCTAAATGTGAGAAAGCTGCAACTGGATCAAAATGCATATCGTGTAAAACTTTCAAAGACGTTTTCCTGGGCTGTGGAGCTGGCGGTTTGGAAACTGAAAATACTTGTAGAGCTTTCAAAGCAGCTATATCTATCTTGAAATGGTATTTCTTAGGTATTTCTAAATCAACCAACGTCGTCATATAAAAATCGGACAAATAAGGCTTAAATATTTAGCTCTCCGCTGCTTTGTTTTAAAAGTCATAGTCGTTAGCGTACTTTTACGCTAACGGCTTCCCGTCTATGGGCATCGGTTTGATGCCCATTACTTTTAAAACAAAGCCACTCTTCACTATACATTATTAGTTATACTCTTCTCGTAGAACAAAACATTATATACTACTGGGGTTTTTTAGTTGCGGAGGTGTGGTGATGGCTGAGTTTGGCCACTGTGATACTACTAAGGCTTTTACTGGCAAAGGTGACTTTGGTGAAACTAGTATAATTACTGGCGAAAGGTTATCTAAAAGCGCTGTTCGCATAGAAGCTATCGGCAGTGTTGACGAATTAAATTCTTTTATCGGACTGTGCAGAGCCGAAAATGGTCACGATGATTTTGACAATTTGCTTGAAACCATACAACATAAATTATTTGTCGTTGGTGCAGAGCTAGCGCACAAATCTGAAAAAATAGAAATTAAAACTGGAATAGTAACAAATGATACCGCTTTATTAGAAACGGAGCTGCAGCTGCATAATAAAAATTTAGAGCTTCTGAAAAATTTTATTTTACCTCGCGGAACTAAATTATCCTCCTATCTTCACGCATCAAGAACAATTTGCAGGCGCGCCGAGCGGCGAGTTGTTGCACTTTCAAAAATTGAAAAAATAAATCCCGAAGTTGTTCGTTATCTTAATAGACTATCTTCTCTGCTATTCGTACTTGCACGGACTGCTAATTCCAGAGACGGCGTAAAAGAAAAAAAATGGCAGAACTAAATGGCTAATGAGAAATCTAACTGGCTGTCAGTACTACTTGGAGTTTTATCTTTATTCTTCGGTATTTTAGCGTTCATAGATACAACTATCAAAATCTATGCATTTATTGTAACGTTTGTGTTAGTTCTAATGGCTATAATGGCAGATAAATTTTCAGATATAACTGATATTAAAAAGCGCGTAGAAGATATTGAAAAACTCCAGGAGGTTAATAAACGTATTGATAGTTTAACACAAGAAATAAATACTATAAAAGTTAAACAGGATTTAATGGCCACGAAGAATAAGCGAGGTACAATAGATTATAACATAGTATTTATCTTAACTACTGTATTCATAATATTATATATTTTATTTAAATATTTAAAGATTATCTAAAGCAAATCATCAATAGTTTCATAATTTAATTTTAATGCTTTCCGAAGCTTCTGAAAATTATCTGGACTTGGAATAGATTCGCCGCGAATATAACTGGCGATTGTTGTCTGACTTATTCCAATTTCGCGGGCTAATGCAGTTGGCTTTAGTCCATTACTTTCAAAAACTTTTTTCAGAGAATAGCTAAAAGCTTTGTTAAGCTTTCGTTTGCTTCTCTTTCTAGCCATTCTTTTATCATAACTAAATTTTGTTTCTCCTTTTTGCATCGCCAAATAATTTTGATACGTTGCAAATGAGTCAAAGCCTCTTGCGAGCAGCTTATTCCTTGTATACTCAGTTGGAGAATTATATCCGGCACGCCAAGCCATTCTATATGCGTGAACGGTTGGAATAGAAACTTCTAAAACAGCTGCAACATATTTTATCTGCGCGTTATCTTCGTATAAAGTTCTCATTAACTGTACGGTTTCATTTGATAACTTAACTGGCATACATACAAACTTAAAATAAGTTTTAAAAATTTAACCAAACGGCGGCGCGATCAGTGAAAATGCGTAACCGACAGCATATGTTACTAATGTTGCAATTAAACCAACCACCATAATCTTGAGCCCCGCTACGCTCGGATTTTGCTTCGTGTATTTCGCGGAATGCACGCCCATCAAAAATAAAAATACAACACTAAATAATAATGAAAACATCAATGGAGACGGAAATTTTAATGCGAATGGAACTAACGGAACAAAACCACCACCCATTGTAACTCCCCAAAATAATAATGCATTTTTAATCACCTCTTCTCTCTTTTTCTTTCCGTTTGTTTTGAGAATAGTTTCTCTTGTGCCAGCCGCTATGTAAGATGAAAATCCCATTGAAAGCGCCTCTGCTGTCATTGCAGAAATGCCTCCAACGAGTGCGAAAAAAGGATTAGATGTGGCTGCCCAAACTCCTGCAACTACTGCAAGAGTACTTATTGTGCCGTCGGTAGCTCCAAAAAGTTCGTTGCTAATTTGGTCTGCAACTCTTATGCGTTTACTAACCATAAAATAGACATTGTAATATGTAGTTTATAAAATATACTTCACAAAACTTTTTAACGCTTCTAAAAGTTTCGTAATTATGGACGACGAAGTTTACGACTTGCAGCAAAGGTTAGAACAAACTGCAAAAGCTATGCCTGAATTTATGTTAACGCGCGAGGCTTTCAAAGAGTGGCTCGAAAAACGCAACTCACAAACACAAAAAGGTAGCAAACTAATAAATTTTATTTTGAGCGACGAAATTATATCTAGACTAGCTCACTTAGAATTGGAATACAAATCATTTACATCAAATTCAACTGTTGCTGGATATGCCTATATGCATTTAGTAAATAAACGTGAATTAACATCTTCGCGCTTAAACACATCTATGAGAGAATTGCAAAAAGATTATACAGATTATTTGAAAGGGATAGTTTTTTAATGCTTCAAAAAGCGACGAAAATATGGTTAACAATTTTGATTTTTTGGGCTTAGAAGAAAAGACAAACGAGTTACCAGAATTTTCACTAACAAGTATGGCCTTTGAGAACTGGCTTGAAGAGTGCAGAAACAGAGGAAGTAAATTAGCGAAAACAATCTTACAAAATAAGAGCTTATTTGAAATATCACATTTGGAATTAGAATGTAACTCATTTACGCCAGGTTCAGCTTCTTACGAATATTTGTCACAATTAATTCATAATTACCGCAAGAGGTCTACTGGTTTGAACAAAGCTATCAAACATATGCAACACAGGTATAAAATACACAAACGAGAAATTTATCAAAAGTCCTGCCAGAATAATTGAAACGGTAACATTTTTTAAGGTTACATTTTAGCGCGACATATGATTGCCTTAGGTGGTCTTCAAGAAATAGTAGAACGTGAAGGACAATTAAATCACAAATTACCATTTAACGAATTCTATAAGTGGCTTAGTCATAGAAACAGATACGGAAGCAGAAAAACGCGGTTGATGGACGTTTTATTGCACGATACTGAACTGCTAAAAAGAGTTCATTTAGAGCTTGAGTATGGTATTTTTAGTAAAGATTCTGAGATGGGCAGAGAACTTTATGCGGGTAAAAAAGTAATAGGTTTAGAAAATAAATATAAGCGTGCACAACGGCCCAAAAAAATGAAAGGTGAAAATTTTAACAAATGCTGTAATGGTCTGCAAGAAGCTTATTCTAAATTAGAAAATAAAAACACTGGCGAGACAACTTATCTTGATGAGAAAGTAGCCCAAATGGGTTAAGCGAACTTAACCCAGAAGGAGGAGGCTACCTTACATGGCCGTTAGAAAGAGCAGAAGTTATGTGTAAGGCCTGCAATTGCCTTGAAAAGAGCTCTTCCACGAAAGCAACTCCATAGTTGTTCGGGTCTAATGTGTCGTAGTTTAAGACTACCATAGTTGTTCTAAAGTAGTTGCTATATAAGGGTCTTACGCGAGGTTGTCTCGTGTCCAGTACTCTTACTCTTAGAAGGATATGAGCGAAATGGCTAATTATTTGATTGGTTATTTCTCGTATTTTTCCAGTTCCAGCTGATTCATAGTTAGGGGTTGTTTGTAAGGGCTTGGCATATATTCACCTAGAGTTGACGCTCTTTTTTCCCATCCTCCAAATTTATTCCAATTCATCCACATATTTTTCCCTTGGATAGCTTCTAAAACTGATTCAAGATTTGTTTTATGGTCTGCCATACCTTTCCCAAAGGACATAAAACCTTATAAATTTTCTCTTTATAAAAGAGCTATGGGCAATCATAGCAACGTTTCAGAATATTATGATCTTGAAGGCGAAATTTATGAAGCGGACGCAGCAAATGCCGAATACCAAGCTCCACAAAATTTTGTAACAGAAATAAAGCCTTTTATAAAAAATGCTAATATGGTATTAGATATAGGCATAGGTACGGGATTGTCTTCACTCGTACTAGTTAGTGAAGGGAAACAAGTTTGTGGTTTAGATCTTTCTAAAAAATTGTTAATATATGCAAAACGCCGCAAACCCGCAAACCTCATATTAGGCGATCTGACTAAACCGCTTCCATTCCGTAACAGCTCATTTGATCTTGTTGCATCTTGCGCGACCTTAAATTATTATAATGATATTGGAAAACCCTTGCAAGAAATGCAGCGCATCACAAAAGCTGGCGGTATAATAGCTTTCACAACTTCGAAAACAGGATTACGCTTACAAACACCAAAACGTAGCATTCGGTTCTTTTCACACAACAGTAGCTATCTTGAAGAGCACCTTGACGAAGCTGATTTGATTTTATACACAGATATTTTAGCACATTTGCTCGAGGGGAAACAAATATACTATTCAGTTTACGTATTTAAAAAATGGAATGGGAAAAATTAACTGCGGAAAAGAATTTTCTAGTCTATGGAAAATTCACGGAGCCGGATAAGAAGGGCATAATAATCCGGTGGGCAAAGACGATAAAAAAACCTTCTGATGTATTTGCTATTGTTGATTCGCTTACTATAAAAAATGTCGATACGGCAGATATACCCATAATGACTGCGAGCGAAATGGCTAAAAAAGGCGTAATAGCGGCTGCTTGTGCAGAACAAGCTATTTTGTGTGCTTCTATCTTGAAGACTGCTGGCATACCAACAGGAATAATGGGCGCCATAAAATCAGATAGCCTTTTTGATTCCACAAAATATCCCAATGACAATATCGCTAGTCACATAGTGGATATTGTATATTGGAAGGGAAAATGGCATTTACTCGACTCCGGCTCTAAAGTATTTTCAGCTGAAATAACTGCTACGCTAACAGAGCAAGGCTTTTTGCCATGTAAAATATGGTATACTGACTTTTCAGAAGAAGATATGCACAACCGAATTGATACATACTGGGCAATGGTTGCAAAAGTTGCAAAAATATTGGGACTTAAATATCAAATGGGTGTGCTGCACCCAAAAGTACGAGAATTCTTAGAAAATGAAACAAATTAGCAAAGAAATAGTGTTACGGGCGGAAACAAAACAGCGCCAATTTCTTGAAAATGTAATCGCCGGAAAAGAATCCCTGGAGCTTTTGATTATGCCGAATAGCAAATGTAATTTGGGTTGTACATACTGTGCACCAGGGGGGTTTCTAACTGCAAAACTACCTTATAAGCGCATGCCTAACGAAATAATAGATAAAATATTGGCGCTAGCTATAGATTTCAAAAACCGTACTAATGGCCTCGTCAATTTAGAAGGCCACGGTTTCGAACCGATGTTGGCGGGAAAAGATTTCTTTAGAAATATTGGAAAAAAGGCCAAAGAGGCCGATATAAACTTTGTTATACAAACTAATGCTACTTTAATTGACAAAGAATGGACAAAAATATTCAAGACTTACGACATAGGCGTTGGAGTTTCAATCGATGGTCCGGAAGATTTGCATAACGCTACTAGACCTTTTCATTCTGGCGCTGATTCTTATAAAGCAGTTCTTAGAGGGATAAAATATTTGCGAGAGGCTGATATTCCGTTTGGCATAATATCTGTGTTATCAAAATTACATATAAAAAAGGATGTAAGCTATTGGTACGATTGGCTCTTAGAAAACGAGTTTTATAGTGCTGATTTCCATTTACCTGCAACATCATCTAACAATGCGTTCTTCAAGACTAACAAACCATCTGTAAATGAGCTAACTAATTTTGTATTGGATCTTTACGATTTGTGGAAGACCAGAAGCGATGGAATAGTAATAAGACCCTTTGCGCTTTTCTCGCACAGCCTAATTGATGGTATGCCTCCGAGTGGTGCTTGTACATTAACATCTGGTTGCCATCGTGTAGTTGGCTTTGATTTTACAGGTAACATAGCGCTCTGTGACTCTAATGTTTATTCAATTGGTAATATAAAGGACATAGGGTGTTTAGAAGAACTGGCCGCGCACCCCGCAATGCTAGCTTCGCATATGAGGCCTTTCCTGATAGCCCAAAATGAAGAATCTTGTAAGAAATGTGGATATTTTGATTTATGCCAAGGTGGATGTACACATGAGGCTATGATTGACACAGGTAATACTTACCAGAAGACAAAATTCTGCGAAGTATACAAATCACTTTATTCTAAAATCGAAACAGATCTTTTAGAACTTGGTAAATTACCCGCGCCTAGAGAAGAGCGCACAAGTTAATTCTCAAAACATCTTTTAGATATCCTACTATGCGCTGTAGTTGGCCTTGACTTTGCTCAGATTAATTTGCTGATGCTTTCTATATCGTTAATTCTCTTGCCCGCATCGACAGCCGGCCTAAATATGCTCCAGAAGACCTTCTGCAGCCAGCCTATCCAGTCTTCATCGTAAAGCTCATAGTAAACATAAGTCTTGCCTTTCAGCTCCCCTTCCCTGTACCGCTCCGGCAGCCTGATTTCCCTTAATCTTGCAACCTTGCCGTCTACTATTATTCCGCGAAGAGGGTGCGCAGAGTGCCTGACTTCAATTGCGTCTCTCCCGATTCTCTGATTTATCGCAAGTACTTGGCGGATGTTGTCAAATCCCGCGACATCAACTCTCGCAAGTATTTTTATGGAAATTCTTTTGGCCAGCTCTTCAAAGACGTCCAGCACAGTCTCTTTTCCCTGTTTTAGATTTATGAACGAGAGATTCCCGGAAAAGATGTAAATTTCCTTTTCAGCTTTTCTAAGCAGCGGAATAATGTTCCTGTCCCTGCTTGTCTCTTCCAGATCGACCAAATCCGCAAATGCTCTCCTCTGTTTCGGGTCAACAAATTGGTAAATATCCAATGGCGAGAAGTCCTCTTTCTTGCTGCTGGTTTCAATTTTTTTGAACAGCACTTCTTGCGCCTGAGACGCATTAGCCCTCTCGAGATTACTCCAGAAGACTACTTTCAGTGCGCCTCTTGTCCCCTCCCGGAATGTTCTTACGGAAAGCGTGCCGTGCTCTTCAGAAATCTTTTGGACGTAGCTGTCTGCAGTTCTCCAGTTTACTTTCAGCAACAATGCGATTTCCTGAATCGTTCTCGGTTTTGCGTAAACAAATTCATTAATCCTCTTTATTGTGGCCTGCTCAAGCATGCAAAAATATGCAACGCTATGCATATAAATTTGTTGGCAAATGACAAATTTACTACAAGTCTATATACTATTATGAAGAGTATAATTACCTGTGGGCCAAGCACGGGCAAGACAACGTTGGTAAACGGATTATCATCCAGAGGCTACCAAGTCATTCCGGAATCTGCGAGAACAGAGGTGAAAAATGGAAACAATTGTGATTAGACCTACTGCTGAACTGTTGAATCAGTTCATGGTAAATCAAACTGTTGAACTGTATGAAGATAGGATATTGCGAGCGCTGAGTGAAGTCTGGGCCTATGAACCTCGGGATAATGAACGCTGCAAGGCGAACGACGCTGTAAAAAAATTAGTTGATGGCTGGTTTGACCTCAAGCTTGGCGAAAAGTACCAACAGATTTCGCCAGAACTTTTTGAGCTGCAGCGCCAGATAACAATAGACCTAAGCAGGTACGCGACAAAGTACAATCACAGTCAGATGCGCGGAAATCTAACTTTTCAGATTCCAGCATTTTGCGTTTCTGAAAACAAGCGTTGGTCTCACACTCACAAAGTTATGGAAAGAAACCCCCAAGATCACCGCGATTACGAATATGAAATAGAAATTTCTTCAGAGCGCAGGCCAATGCCGCCAGAAATTAGAGGGCAAGCCATAGCTGCAAGAGCTCACGCCTACCAAGTTTACACCGAAGCATTAAGCACCCATCCGCTTAGTGAAATAATCTACCATACTCCTGATATTTTTTCCAGGCCAGATACAGCTAGGCTACTTACACTTTGGCAACCAAAGCCTTCAGATCTAAAAATAGATGTTAAGGTCAGGCAGATTGACAAAGACCCGATATTAGTCTTAGATTGGGGAAAGCCGTATCTGGTTACAACTTGGGAAGAACCTGATGAGTTGCCTTTTGATGATATACTAGCCAAAGCTTTGGGTGAAGGACAAGTAACTATTGATGATGTTGTG
>JAGVWI010000006.1 GCA_018304345.1 Nanobdellati archaeon
TCCACTCATAAAGTATTTTAAGCGTTCTACTAATTGATTTATGATATGCCTGTAGCAGAAACGCCTAGACCTCCTGCACGAAAAGAAGTGAAACTTAAAGTAGCAGAGGCTATGCAGGACGATGTTAATAGAGGAATTGTACGTTTAGATTCTGCAATTATGAAAGATTTAGGGATAAATCAAGGTTCAGTAGTTGAGCTTGAAGGTTCGCGAAAAACTATTGCAATTGCCCTAAGAGCATTTCCAGCGGATATTGGATTAGCACTAGTGCGAATGGATGGATTGGTAAGAAGAAATGCAGGTACAACCATAAGCGAATATGTTACAATTAGATCGTGCCAGGCAAAAGCAGCAAAATTAATTTCTATTGCACCCGTACAGAAGGGAGTTATATTTCAAGCACATCCATCAATTTTCAAGCGCGCTCTGTTGGAGCGGCCAATAAGAAAGGGCGACATAATTTCATTAGGTGGAAACAGAAGACGTAGAACTATTGGACCAGGACATATTGAAGATATTTTCAAACTCGCATTTGAGGATGAATTTAATTTAGCTTTTGGATTCGCAGATATAAAATTTGTAGTATTAAATACAAATCCAAAAGATAATGTAATAATTACAGAAGACACAGAGATAGATTTGAAATCGGAAGCAGTTGAGCTTAAAGAAGAAAAAATACCAGATGTAACATATGAAGATATTGGCGGACTGAAGGAAGAAATTACAAAAGTCCGCGAAATGATAGAGCTTCCATTGAAGCATCCCGAAATTTTTGAAACGCTTGGTATCCAGCCACCAAAGGGTGTTTTGTTATATGGGCCTCCTGGAACCGGAAAAACACTTTTAGCGAAGGCTGTTGCAAATGAATCCAACGCAAATTTTATTTCAATCAATGGTCCGGAAATTATGAGTAAGTTTGTTGGAGATGCAGAAAAGAGGTTGCGAGATATTTTCAGCGACGCAGAAAAAAATGCACCATCGATTATTTTCATTGATGAAATTGATGCCATCGCTCCGAAGCGAGAAGAAAGTTATGGCGAAGTTGAGAGAAGAGTTGTAGCGCAATTGCTCTCTCTGATGGATGGATTAAAATCAAGAGGCAAAGTTATAGTTATTGCCGCAACCAACAGACAAGATTCTCTCGATCCAGCATTAAGAAGAGGCGGAAGATTTGACAGGGAAATAGAAATTGGTGTACCCGATAAAAACGGACGACTAATTATTTTGAAGATTCATACACGTTCAATGCCTTTAGAAAAAGGAATTGATTTGAAAGAACTTGCAGAAGTCACTCACGGATTTGTTGGAGCAGATTTGGAAAGCTTG
This sequence comes from Nanobdellati archaeon, assembly GCA_018304345.1. GTDB lineage: Archaea > Nanobdellota > Nanobdellia > UBA10117 > UBA10117 > JAGVWH01. The sequence goes on from JAGVWI010000006.1 coordinate 1,327, forward strand.
TGTAAGGAAGCGGCTATGTCTGTTATGCGAAGAGAACTCGCCGACGTTGATTTCGCTGCAGAGGAACAAATACCGCAGGAAATTCTTGAGAAATTAAAAGTTATGAAAACTGATTTCAAAGACGCGCTTAAAATGGTAAGACCTAGCGCAATGAGAGAAGTTCTGATTGAAAGTCCAAAAGTTCACTGGAATGAGGTTGGTGGATTAGAAAAGGCGAAGCAAGAATTAATAGAAGCTGTTGAGTGGCCTTTAAAATATCCAGACAAGTTTAAGAAAATGGGTATTAGACCGCCTCGCGGAATATTGCTTTATGGACCAAGTGGTTGCGGAAAAACACTTTTGGCAAAAGCAGTTGCAACAGAATCACAAGCTAATTTCATCTCTGTAAAAGGTCCAGAAGTTTTGAGCAAATGGGTTGGAGAATCTGAAAAAGCAGTAAGAGATATTTTTAAGAAAGCAAGGCAGGTAGCGCCGTGCGTAATTTTCTTTGATGAAATTGATGCAATTGTTCCAAGACGCGGTCTTGAAAATGGTGTAAGAGCTTCTGAAAGAGTCGTAAATCAAATACTTACGGAACTTGATGGTTTGGAATTGTTGACAGATGTTGTTGTACTTGCAGCAACTAATAGATCGGAATTAATAGACCCTTCTTTGTTAAGACCAGGAAGATTTGACAGAAGCATACTGATAGTTCCGCCAACAAAAGAAGCGAGAATTGATATTTTGAAAGTACACACTAAGGAGATGCCTCTCGCAAAAGGTGTTTCTATAGATGCTTTAGCAGATTTAACAGAAGGTTATAGCGGAGCAGATTTAGAGGGCGTATGTAGAGAAGCAGCTATGCTTGCTTTAAGGGAAAACCTAGAAGCGAAAGAAGTATTCACAAAACACTTTGAAGCGGCTCTGGAAAATGTTAAACCAAGCCTTGAAAAAGAAGAGATTGAGCGTCATATTGCTAATCTAACTGCAGTCAAAAAGAGCATAAATCAACCATTTTACACTGGTTAGATAAAGCTTATATATCGATTATAGCACTGCGGAGATGGAGGCTCTACTATGAAGAAGCTACGATTTGACGACTGGGATGATGACGGTGACAGCAGCGACGACGCTGAAGGCGACGACAGCAACTCAGACGAAGATTCCTCGGAAGACGATGACTTCTAAAACGAATTTATTTTGTTGTTATTATTGGTTTTTCTTTTACTATTATTGTATGTTCAGTTTGCGCAGCCTTATGACCCGAAATTACTTTTAGAGGACCATAACTTTCTAATAATTTATTTGCAACTCCTTGCTGTAAGAAAATAGTTGTTTTCAAATTCCCAAATTTATTTAGAAGCCATTTGCGTGAGAATGGAAGAGTGTAATACTCTTTTACTACGTGCTGCAAAACATCACGCGAAGTTCTTAATGTACCTTTACCAATATATCTGAAAATATGAAAGTCTTTTATTTCAGTTACGCTGCCTGTCCCTGTTGTTGCAAAAGGTTCAATTGCAATTACCATATCTTCTTCTAATTTAGTTTTATCATTATTATCAAAACTTGGAATGCTTAGCGGTCCGTGTAGTTTGTATCTCTGAACTAAATGTCCTGTTAGATTTTTTATGGGGTTTACTCCGAGTTTCTCCATCTCTGCATTTACAGCTCTGCCAATTTCTCTAACTTCTGTTTTTGGCTTGGCTATTTTTATAGCCGCATTCAAGGCATTCTCGCTAGCTTTGATTAGAGTTTCATTTTCTTCGTTTTTTCCAATTGAATAAGAAAAAGCGCAGTCCGCAATCCATCCATCTATGTGTGCACCAGTATCAATTTTAATTAGATCGCCCTGCTTAAGCTTTAATTTATCATCCCAGTATGAACAGTGAGCTGCGTTTTCGTTTATAGATGTGCATACTGGAAAGCTCGGCTTGCCACCCAGCCCAAAAATTTTTTCTTCTACTTTGTTTGCAACGTCTATAACCGGCATACCAGCTTTCAAAAACTTCTTTGCATAATCTCTCGCCTTGGAAGCAATTTTGCCAGCTTCCAGCAATTTTTGTAATTCTTCAGAGTTCATTAGGTAATTAAGAAAACTTACCTTTATAATTTTGTGCTACTTCGAGGTTAATTCTATTTGTAATTAAAATTTTCTGGAGGCCTTTAGATTTTCTACTAAACTTGTATTCGGAGAACTATTCTTCTTTTTCTTTGCCAGTTTTTAAGACTTCAAAGAATCTATTCATTTCTCGTATTAAGTGATCTGCATCAATCTTCAATTTTTCTGCAGTCATGATTATTCTCTCTCTATCTTTTACTATATCTTCAATCATATCGTAAGGTTTTGTAGCTCTCTGAAAATCAGCTATCCCTACAGAAGTATATTGTGTGTTACCCATATCCTTAGCAACTTTTTTAGTAATGTCGCCAAGCCAGTTATTCATAGCCTCTTTTACTTCAGATCTTATTATCTTGCCATTGCTTTCTTCTTTGATAAGTCTGACTACTCTTGCTCGTGGAAATGGTGCAGAATCGTCAGCGTCGTCAGCAGTTTCAATAGCAGCCGTAGCGTCAACGGCGTCCATTTCTGGCTCTTGAATTGTTACGTCAGTTTCGTCCATTTGAATAGAAATAAGTTCAAATGCACCTTTAAAACGCTTACTATGTTAGTGTAAATTGTCCACAAATCTTATAAACTTAACACCGTGAAGAGCGGTATGCTACCTTGCGAAACTACCGTAAAAGCCATAGTTCCTAGTATTAAATCAAACATTGCTAAAAATCTAAAAGCTAGTGGAGAAAAGCAAAAGGAAATTGCAAAAGTTTTGGGTGTTACAGAAGCGGCCGTTTCTATGTATATTAGTGGTCGGCGCGGAGCTGTAAAAGCCAACAGAATTGACGCAACAGAATTGGTGCGACATAAAGAAGTATGCAAAGTTTGCAGAACGATGCAAGGTTTTTGCAAAGGAGTTCAATAATGGATACTAATATATTAAATAAAGAATCATATATGGATCACGCAGCTACAACATATGTGGATCCAAAAGTAAAGGAAGCAATGGATCCTTATTTCTGTGATAATTATGGAAATCCCGGAAGTTTTCACGGACGTGGTTTACCAGTTCGGGAATCAATCGCAGAAGCGAGAGCTAAAATCGCGAAATATTTGAATGCAGATTCAAGCGAAATAATTTTCACTGGCAGCGGAACTGAAAGCATTAATCTAGCTATCAAAGGAGTCGCATTTAGAAAAGGTAAAGGTCACATAATTACGCAAAAAACAGAGCATCACGCCGTATTACATACCTGCGAGTATTTAGAGAAAAAAGGCTTTGAAGTAACTTATTTGCCAGTTGATGATTTCGGAATGGTAAATCCGGAAGACGTCAAAAATGCAATTAAAGAAGATACCATACTTGTGACTATAATGTATGCTAACAACGAAGTCGGAACCATACAACCAATTGCAGAAATTGGAGCGATATGCAAAGAAAATAATGTTTTATTTCACACAGATGCTTGTCAGGCAGCAGGAGCTCTTGATTTAGACGTCAAAAAATTGAATACAGATATGCTTACGATAAATGGAAGTAAAATTTATGGACCTAAGGGTGTGGGACTTTTGTATTTGAAAAAAGGCGTACGGATTGATGCATTGATACATGGTGGTGGACAGGAAAGCAATATGAGAGCCGGAACGGAAAATGTTCCCGGAATAGTGGGACTTGCAAAAGCTTTGGAACTAGCCCAAGAAAATAGAGCTGCAGAAAATGCAAGACTGATAAAACTAAGAGACAGACTAATTACTTCTATTATGGATGAAGTTAAAGATACAAAACTTAACGGTCATCCAACGCAAAGACTTCCTAATAACGCGAATATATCTTTCTTAGGTATTGAGGGCGAAGCAATGCTATTATTATTAAGTGAGTATGGTATTTATTGTTCAACAGGTTCAGCGTGCACATCGAGAACTTTAGATCCGAGCCACGTTTTAGTAGGAATGAATATGCCTTACGAATTAGCTCACGGCAGTTTGAGATTTACTTTAGGAAAGAGAACCACAGATGCGGATATTGATTATTTGCTAAAAACGCTGCTACCAATAATTGCGTGGTTAAGAACATTATCACCCATAAAAGTAAAAATGAATGAAATTATGAAACGTAAACCAGTTTCGTATAGAGAGAGGTTCGCCTAATGTCCGCTTAGTCAACCTTACTTCGGTAAGTTTGCATAACGCTCATGGAATCTGTTAATCCAGCACCGGTACCTGTATCACATCAGGACGTAAAAGCCAAAGTAGAAGCACGTAAATGGTTCTATACTGATGTAGTAAAGGAGCACTTCTTCAATCCTAAGAATATTTTCAAAACTGATGAAGAAGCAGTAGAATACGAAAAAGAAGCAAATGGTGTCGGACAAGTTGGCTCTCCAGCGTGCGGGGATGCTATGAAAATATGGATTAAAGTTGACGAAAACAGCGATATAATAAGAGAATTAAAATGGCAGACATTCGGATGTGCGAGTGCAATTGCAAGTACATCTATGCTTTCTGTAATGGTAACGGAAAATGGCGGTATGAGCACTGACCAAGCATTAGAATTGAAGCCAAAAGATATCGTAAACAGATTGGTAGATTTGCCTTCTAGAAAATTCCACTGCTCTGTTCTCGGAGACAAAGCACTAAGAGCTGCGATTAATGATTATTTCAAACGCACAGGACAGACAGACAAAATAAAAATTGAAGGCGCAAGAATAATTGACGACGATACAAAGACGACTGACAAAGACATAGAAGAAGCAGTTTTAGAAGGCGCACACGATTTTGAAGCTGTTCAGAAGAAATTAAAAGTCGGAATTTCAAATAAAGCTATAATTCCGGAAGTGGAAGATTTGATACGCTTCTATAAGGAGAAATATTTCGGCTAATGGGCTTATTTGGGTTATTCAAAAAGAGAGAATCAGAAACAGTTGTAGAAACACCAAAGCAAGATTTGACTCAAGAACAAGTGCAAGAAAAAGTTAAAGGCATCTTGGTTGCAACAAAACCTAGGAACGTAAAGTACGTTACAAAAAATGTTGTTATTAGCGATATGATGAATGAAAATCCAGGTTTGTATCACGCACTTGCAGGAGTTATGATGAGCTATGGTTTGCATTGCGTAGGCTGTTCTGCAAGTACAACAGATACAATTGAAACTGGAGCTAAAAGTCACGGTATGTCAGATGCAGAAGTAGATGAGCTAGTCAAAGAAGTTAATCAGGTTTTAGACGGCAGTCATCCAGCTATGCAACAGAAGAATTAATTTTCAATAATTTCTTTAATTTTGTTTTATCAAAACCCACTACTATTTGTCCGCCTATATCAATTACTGGTACTGAAAAACCACCGCTTTTCTTAACCATATCGTCAGCAGCTTCGCTGTCTTTTGTAACATCTATCTCTTTGAATTTGATTTTGTGCTCTTTAAAGAACTCTTTAACTAGTCCACAATATACGCACGTGGGTGTTGTATATAGGATTGCAGTAGTCATACCGAACGTAAGCCTATAAGTTATAAAAGACTTGCTGAGGATAACTTAATCTATAGATTAGTCAACTTGCTTCGACAAGGAAAGTTTAAAACGAATATATAGATAATATAAACGCATTTGCGGATAGTCGTTGTGCTCCTAAGGAATATAATAGCACTCCGGATTTGCGAATCCGCGGGGATAACAAATTGGCTATGTGTCCGATTGCAGATCGGAATAAGGGTGTTCGATTCACTCTCCCCGCTTGATGATAAAACAAGCGATAAGTTCGCTAGGTACTAATACGATGGCTCTAAAAGTTGTAAACACACTGACGAGAAAGAAAGAAACATTCAAACCAATTAGCGGAAAAAATGTAAGTATGTATGTGTGTGGCCCAACCGTTTACGGCCCAGGGCATTTAGGTCACGCTAGAACTTACAGCAATTTTGATACTATTAGGCGCTATTTAGAATTCTCTGGCTACAAACTAAAGTTTGTCATGAACATTACAGATGTGCACGATGATATGATAGTCCAGGCAGAGAAAGACAAAACTACTATGAAAGCTCTTGGCGATAGATACTCAAGGGAATTTTTTAACGAACTGAATGAACTAAATATAAAACCAGCTTCTAAATATCCTGCTGTTTCAAATCACATAAAAGAAATAGTAGCTATGATTAAAAAATTAGAGGAGAAAGGCTATGCTTACTCATCTGACGATGGTGTTTATTTCAGAGTTTCAAAATTTAAACTCTATGGAAAATTATCAAAAATACAAATTAGCAAAGAGAAAACAGGAACTAGAGTGCGCACAGATAAGTACGACAAAGAAACTGTTCAAGATTTTGCATTGTGGAAGAAAGACAGCATAGCAAATTTTTGGGAAAGTCCGTGGGGAAATGGAAGACCGGGCTGGCATATAGAATGTTCAGCTATGTCAACGAAATATTTGGGCGATAGTTTTGATATACACGGCGGCGCTAAAGATTTAATTTTTCCGCACCACGAAAATGAAATAGCGCAGTCAGAAGGCGCTACAGAAAAGAAACCTTTTGTAAAATATTGGCTACACGCTGGTTTAATCACAGTGGATGGACAAAAAATGTCAAAATCCCTTGGTAATTTTACAACAATTCCCGATGTAATGAAAAATTACAACGCTAATACGTTGAGATACTTTTTTTCACAATCGCACTATCAAAGTCCGCTTGATTATAATACAAAAACTTTGCAGGATTCAAAAATTGCAGTTGATAGACTGCAGGATTTTATGTTAAGGGCTAAAGAATCTAAAGGAAAAAAGAACTCTAAATTTGAGTCTGAAATAAAGAAAATCAAACAAAATTTCATAAATGCTATGGATAATAATTTCAATACGCCGCGGGCGTGGGCAGAGATTTACAAGTTGGTTTCACTCTCCAACAAAAGTATGGAAGAAAATGTAGATGTTAAATCCGCAGTTAAACTATTTTTAGAGCTTACAGATATTTTCGGAATGAATTTTAGTGCGAAAGCGGAAAAAATTGATAATCAAATTTTGAAATTAATAAAAGAACGCGAGACTGCAAGAAAGAATAAGGATTTCAAAACTGCAGATGGTATAAGAGAAAAACTTAAACATAAGGGTATTATGCTGGAAGATTCTCCAACAGGAGTTAGATGGAGAAAATTATGAAACTTAAGGGACTATGTGTTTATTGTAGTGACGTTGCTGTAGATTATTGTGCTAGTTGCAATGCTATGTAACAGACATTTAGCGAGATCAAAACAAACTTGTTTTAGCTGCGTAAAAGGCAGAGTATAATTATTTTGTTGGTTTTGTTATGTTTAAATCCCTAACTAACACGTGAGGTGTTATTACCGAACCATCAATTTCCCAGCCGTACATTTGCTTGGAATCGTTTCCTAAATCAGAAATGTTCTTCAATATATTTATCATATTCTCTTTTACTCGTATATTGTTAACAGACTTCTGTATTTTACCATTTTTAATATAAAAAATACCATCTCTTGGTATCACAGAGAAATCTCCAGTGATATAATTCTGGAATCTCATATACCATACGTTTGTTATATATAGGCCGTTATCTATTTGCTCTATAAGTTTTTCTTTGCTTGATTTACCTTCCTGCAAAATTGTATTCCACGAAGTAGGAGAAACTAAACCAGCATTACCTGTAGTTTTTGCCTTGTATTTTTTAGCCATAGATGTGTTATAGATATAGTTTTGCAAAATTCCCTTTTGTATTATTGGTGTGCGTTGTGTTGGAACACCTTCGTCATCAAATTCGCTTGACAATAATCCACCAGGTAGCGTGCCGTCATCATACAAATTTACCTTTGGCGATGCAACTTGTTTATTTAGCAAATCACTAAAGAATGATACACCAGCTTCAACCTCAAACATAGATGAGGAATTTGCAACACTTGACAACAAAACTCCAAACGATAATGGTGCAAATATAACATCATACTTTCCAGCTTCACCTTTAACCGGATTTTTAGCCATTGCCGCAATGCTACCAGAGAATTTTCCAGTAGCAGATACGTCTAATTTTTTCAATGTTCTTTCAGTATTAGTCATATGTCCTGACGCGTTTTTGTCGAGAAAGGATCTGATAGAGAAATAAACGTCAGAGCTTTTTCCAGTATTTTCAACGCCACCAGATGTCAGAAGAATATCCTTTGATTCGCCAGTTTCCAGAACTCCCGAACAGCGCTTAGCGCCTTCTTTTTGAGAGGCTTGTATACCTTTCAAAACTAAATCTATTTTGTCTCCGCCAGATAAATTTGCAATATTTTTGTCATATATATCTGGAATAGTTTTGTATTTGAACGGACCTTGAGCGATTCCGTAGTAATCTTTTTTAGGCTCAATAATTTTTATGAACCTCATAGTTTTTGCAATTACTTTGTCTATTTTCTCTTTGCTCGCATTTATCTGTGAATGTTCTATTACGTCATCTACAGTTCCAGCAATAACATCTTTGACAGATGTCGAAAGGATTTTTTTATCTTTGACGACAAAGAAAGACATACCAGACATATTTGATACTTCCATCTTCGCAATTTTGTTGTTAACAAATTTTACTTGTGAGCCAACTGAAGATGAAGCGTTTATTACAACGTCATCTGCCCCTTTGAGTTTTAGTTGCTTTAGCGCATATCGTGATAAATCTAAAAGACTCATACGCTTAACCTCACTTTTCTAATTCTAATAGTAGGACCGCCGTGTGTTACGGGCATACCTTGCATAGGTTCACCTTTTCCGCAGGTTGCAGAATGCCACTCAATATCTTTTCCACAGGCATCTATTGACATATACAAAGCTGGAGTAGTAATTTCAATTGCTGGATTCTTAACAGGGTGTTTTATCTTTCCATTTTCTATTAGATAAGCTTCATTGCCGACGTATCTGTTGTTGTAACGCTTGTCATCAATATTCCATTCCATAAAACTCTTCAAGTAAATTCCTAATTTGACATCTTTGATAAGCTCGTTAACTGAATATTCGCCTTTGTCTATGAACGTATTTGACATTCTTACGATTGCTTCTTTGTCAAATTCGCTTGAGCGCGCTGCGCCGTTGCTTTTTACATTAAATTGATAGGCAGTTTCCCGGTTATGCAAGAAATCATTTATTACACCTTTTTTTACAAGAAATCTTTCCCGGGCTTTTACACCTTCGTCATCATACAAATAAAAACCATAAGTATTTTTCAGTGTTGGATTCTCAACAAGAGTTACAGCTTTGTTTCCTATTTGCGTTCCAAGCATATCTTTTGTTATGAAAGATTCGCCTGCCTGCGCTGCTTCTCTACCTAAAATTCTGTCGGCTTCAAATGGATGGCCACAGCTTTCGTGAGAAATTATTCCTGTTATTTGCGGAGATGCAACAATGTCTACTTCGCCTTTTGGACAACTTTGTCCATTTGCTAAAGCGTAGTACAAATCCTTAGCTTCTTTAGATATTCTAACAGGTAAATCCCATTTTTCTACATTTTCCCAGCCGCCAGTTGCGCCGTACTGCCACATTCTCTGCGAAGTTTTGGTTCCGTCTTTTACAACAAACATATAGAAGAAATTAGGCCGCGCTATTTGTGATTGTATTTTTGAGCCTTCTGAATTTACATAAAACTTCTTAACAGTCTCATCGTTTAGAGAATAATAGCCTGTCGGAATTTTTATTCCGGTTTTATTAAGAGTAGCATCAACATTTTTTAGCAAGTCAATTTTTATTTTCGGACTTACATCATTTATGTTTTTCTTTTCATAAACTTTGTAAGATTTTTTAGATGGTTTTTCGGATGATAATTTTATATTGTCGCTGTATTTAGCAGATGCAGAAGTTACATCAAGAGCTTTCTTAATAACATCTTGTAACGCGTCTTTTGTAGCTATATTTGTGGAAGCGAATCCAAGTGTATTTTTATTTATTAATCTTACTCCGATACCAAATGAGTCCTCAAATCCAGATATTTCAAGACCACCATTTTTTAAAACAAAAGCGTTGGAATTAGTTTCTTCTAATCTCGCTTCAACATAGCTGGCGCCATTTTTACTAGCAAATTTAACCGCGAATTCGGCAAGATCTTCGTACATAAGGTTTATTATTATACGTGATTAAAATAGTTTACTAAGTTATGGTAGATAGAACTAAGCTTGAACAGAAGTTGCAAAAGTTATCTGAGTTGCCAAAGGAAGAGCAGGCTAAAGCGATAAAAACGCTTTTTACGAGAGATGAATTAGATTCTTTGAGACAGAATGCGCAGCAAAGCGGCGTACAGAAATGTATTTTTTGTGCTATAGCTAAGCATAATGTACCAGCGAAGATAGTTTATGATGATGCTAATTTCACCGCTTTTCTTGATATCAATCCAGCCAATCCGGGACATATTTTAGTTATACCAAAGGAGCATTACGAAGTACTTCCCCAACTTCCTGATGCATTACTAAATGCATATATGAAATTACTTAAGATTTTGTCGGCCGCAGTTTTTGAAGCTACAAATGCACAAGGAAGTAATATTATTCAAAATAATGGTGTTGTAGCTGGTCAGGCAGTACCTCACATTCATTTTCATATAATTCCGAGATTTGAAAATGACGGAATAAAAGTAGATTGGACTGCAAAAAAAGTAACCGAAAAACAGCTTGAAAATATACAGCAGAGAATTATTACAACAGCACAAAAAGTAATTGGCGGTGAGCCGGTCTCCCAACAAGTAAAACATACAGAAAGCAAAACTTTTTCTCCACCAGATACTCCAAAACCAGCTAAGAAACAAAAACTAATCAAAGTAAAGAAGAGACGACCATAAACATTAAGTCGCCGGCAAATAAACTGATTAGCAAAGCTACAAAGATCGCCGGCGCCATTGGGATTCCAGTTTTTATCGTTATAGACTTTAACTTACCATCGCGCTCAAGTTGTTTTAGTTTTTCAATAGTTTCTTTATCTATACCTGTTCGTTTTGGCGTGTAGTGTAATTCGCCAACAGAAATATTACCTTTTATCCAATCACCTTCCATAAGATTACTTGGTGATATTTCTTTTGTAAATAGTGGTTTTTTTGTAGTAAGTCTTGCAAGTAAAACTATCGCACCGAAAAGTCCGCTAATTAATATTGTGTTTGCTAATATCGTCATCAAAAATGGCCATAACGATACAGCGGGAAACGTTGCAAGTAGAGCTCCAAAACCCATAAACATTTTCGCATCGCCGCCACCAGTTCCGCCCAAATAATATAGCGTTAAACCTATGGCTAAGAATGACAGGAAGCCAAATAAGGAATAAAGTATTGGTGTAAAACTTGAAGTGATAATTGAGACCACTATATTTCCGATTAAACCAAAAGCAATCATAAAATAATTTACTGAATCAGGAATCCAAGTTTTTTTGTAATCTACATAGGCACCTATGCTTGTGCCAATAACTGCTACGGCTGCAAAAATATAGTGAGCTTCAATCATTATTTTTTCCAAGCTATTATTGTTTGAGATCAGTTATACCTTCATTGCTGACTTCAAACACAGCTTCGCCTTCGGGCAAGTGAGGAGAATCTATCATTCTGGCAATTCTTTTCCCCCCCTTTGATTTTCTTAAATAAACTCTGTAAGTAGAGGCGTGACCTATGATATGTCCACCAATTGCAGTTGTTGGGTTGCCAAAAAAGATAGCGGGATTAGCCATAACTTGATTTGTCATATAAACCGCAAGATTGTATTTATCAGCAGTTCGTTGTAGTGTTCTCAAATGCTTGTTTATTTTTTGTTGCCTATCTGCCAAAGTTCCTCTGCCAGCATATTCTGATCTAAATAAAGATGTAAGAGAATCTACAACTAATAGTTTGATTTTCTTGTTATCTTTTTTTATTAAATCATCAATCTTTTCCGCCAAAAGCATTTGATGATCTGAGCTAAATGCCCGTGCGACGTGAATTCTTTTTAGTATTGCGTCTGAATTAAGTCCTTTTGCATCAGCCATTTGTTTTATTCTTTCTGGTCTGAATGTACCTTCGGTATCTATGAAAACAACATCACCATCTAATCCGCCCTGCTCAATTGGAAGCTGTACATTTACACATAATTGAAAACCAATCTGCGATTTTGATGAGCCAAATTCACCGAAGAATTCACTTAAGCCTCCAGTTTCAATTCCACCTCCAAGTAGTCTATCTAATTCAGTGCTGCCAGTTTTTATCTTTCCAGTTGCGGTTCTCTTTTCTAATACTTCATCACCTGTTTGGAATCCAAGCTCAACTGCAGAACGTGCAACAGCGATAGCTTTTGTTGCAGTAGCCTTTAGCATTCCTGTTGTATCAACTAAAATAGAAGGACTAGTAGTTGCGATTGACATAATGTCATTGAAACCAGCATCTCCGAGTTTTTGTAAAGTAGTAGCGCCTATGCCCGGCAAGTCTGCAATTGTTTTTATTTCTGTTTTTACATCTTTTTCAGTTTTAACCATTTTTTTCTACCAATAATTTTGAAGCAATATTTTTTGGATTCGGATTTAAATCTACGCTGTTGAGCATTATCTCTGTTTGAGCTACGTTTTTATTTTCTTTAGCACCGCCGATGCACTCCACTTGCCTGCCGAGGAGAAATTCATCTAATCTTGCAGACAAAATATTTTCGCCGTCTTTGGTTAGTATTTCATATCCTTCTTTTGCGGTGAAGCCACACACATTTTCAGCAGTATTTCTAAAAGCAACACATCTTATGGTTTCGGTTCCGTCGTCCAAAACAATACTTACTAACATATTTTGTTCAACCTCTGTTTTATTATGCTCTTTGCAAAATGCGCCATCGGGTGTTAATGCAACTTTTTTGTTACACGTTTTGCAGGCGTAGTAAAATCTTGGCGGATATGCTTTTACAATCGTACCTACTACTGAAACATTTTCGCCAGGAATTATTTGCGAAATTATTTTTTTGTTGGTTATTCTACCACTCGCTTTTATGTCTAAACCTTTTGGATTTACAGCAATGAAACTTCTCGCATTTAGATGAATTTCTTTTCCACCAAAATTATTTTGCCGGACATTAGCATCTTTTATCCTAATTATATCTCCCTCGGTTATTTTACCATCTTTAATTGACTGAGTTTTTTTATCCCAGAAAACAACTCGCGCGGTTCCAGTTTGGTCGCTTATTACAATTGATGCGACTTCGCCGACTGAGCCATCTTTTCTTGGAAATGTTCTAACAGAATAGATACGCGTTACTTTTCCAGCGGCATCTATACCTAAATCGCCATTTTCTAATTCGCCAATTTTCCGCGTTTTAGACTGCGGTTTTAATAATTGTACGCCTAATTCAGATGCGATAATATATGCTGCGCCTTCTTCAGACACTAAACCATCAAGAGTGTGGACTTTAGCTTTAATTTGATCTTGAATCATTTCTGGCGATAATCCAGTTTCTTGATGGAGCCTTTCTATTATTTCTGAGATTGGTATACTTTTCATACAAGCACTTGTTTAGCCCTCTAATAGAACATATAAAAATTTGTTTAACGGAGTAGATTAATAGCGATTTAGCTTTAATACCTTTAATTCGTCTTTTACTGCTGTTGGGTCTCCACCACCGTGCCAGCTTAATTTAGGTCTAACTTGTATTGGATAGATGCGCTCCTGCTTATCGTCTAACAATATGGCTGAACCTTTTGTTGCGGGAAGAGAATCAATGTAAACTTGTATAGCCTTTGGCAGATAGGTTGAGGCTATTAAATTAAGAGACTCTATATCAATTCTTGCAGTTACTCTATGAGAGATTACTATATCTGATTGAGTCATAACATCTGTATGAATTTTTCCGGGCTGTTGGGTAGCCATTACAACAGATATACCTGGCTGTCTTCCTTCTCTAAGCAATTGCATCAATGGGTCTGTTGCAAGAGTTTTTGGCTGGTTTTCTTGTGGTAAGAATTCGTGCGCTTCATCTATCATAATCCAAATCATTGGCGCTTCTTCTCCAGTTGTAGCAGTTTCTTTGCCGAGTAAAAATCCGCCACTTGAGATTAGATTTATTTCTTCGGATTTCCTTGCAAGCATTCGGTGCTGCAATATTTTTTTGGAAAGCAAACCAATCACCAGCGCTTTTATTCTGTGTCCACCCTCCTGTTCAGAATATGCGGATAGATCTATGATAGTGTTAGTTCCGCCTTTGAATAACTGCGAAATATTTGTTCCATTTTTACCAAAGATTCCCCACTTCTTTGCGGCGAGAAGTCTATTTTCAATTACATTTCTTTCAGTATCATTTGACCTGTGATCACTTACTGCAAGCTCTATTAAATCATCAATTTCATAATCGCCTAACGTTGTGTTCGCAGCGTCAACTACTCTTTCAAGTAATGTACCTTCGCCGGACACCAATTCTAGATTGAAAATTTCTGCCCAGCTTTCCGCACTTACCTCGTTTGGTTTTAGTGCAAAAGGTATATCTACTGGAATACCTTTCTCTTGGTATTTCTTGAACAGACCAAATGGAACATAAATTATTGGTGAGTAATTTTTGGGAGCTAAACCCCATTCTTTTAACAGCAAATCATCTCTGTAGTTTGGATATTTCATAGTCCAGAAAATACCAAGTGTGTCAAAGATTAATGTAGAAATATTATTGCTAACATCTTTCGGTAAGTCAAGTAACCCTTCTGCAATTACGGATAAAGTATAACTTTTTCCGGAACCTCTTTTACCGGCAACTAAAATAATGTGCGGACTTGCTGCATCCAAATAAACTTGATTTGCTAACGAGACATCTTTTCCGAATTTAACGTAATTCTTGCCGATAAAAATAGCACCTTTTAATCCGTATCTATCCTTATCTTTTTGGCTTCTTCCAGCAATTATCTCGTAGGCCATACCGCTGTTTAAGTTTAAAAGGTATAATAAAACACTTTCTTTGTGCGCCAGCGTCGCATAACCCGGTACAAAGCAAAAGACTACGCTTTTTGCTAGTCTACTTTGCGGGAGATTGCGACAGTCTCGAACGGCAGCTTTTCTTTCTTTGGTTGCGGAAAGAAACGCTCCTGGGCAGCTAAAGAAGCCATAGCATAATATGCTATTGAGATAACTGTTCCCGAAAGGGATTGCAGGTTCAAACGCGCTGAAATCCACGATTCGCTGGGTTTCTCGCTGAAAGTCCTGCCGCTGGCGCTAACCTTTTTAAAGCTATATTTTTCACAATGTATGTAAAATGGAGATTAAAGCAAGGCGAAGCGAGTATGATAAATAAAATAACTACAACAGGGTTGCCAAGAAGAGGGGAATCTGGTGGATTTCTATATCGTTTAGAATATAAATTGACTGGTTTAGATGGAGAGCTAACAAGAATTATGGAAGCCGACATGGGTCGCTTCGTCATACCAGCATTTCTAATGGAGTTTTATGGACCTAGTGGCGATCTTAGTACTCATCCTGGGCCAGAATATGTTAAAGTCTTTGGTGTAGATAGAGATGAGGAACCAGTTTATACATGGAGAAAATCTACAGACGCAGCTAATACTTACGAATCAATTGCATAGAAATATGGACTTAAATCTCCGGATAACTTGCGGGAAGTTTTGGAAAAATATACAAAAGCTAGAGAAGCACTTCAATAATTTCTTTGCGTTTAGAAAAACCTTTTAAGCCTCTACGAATCGATTTACACTTATGTTAAACCAACTCAAAACTATAGTGTT
>JAGVWI010000012.1 GCA_018304345.1 Nanobdellati archaeon
TTCAAAGAGCCTAATGTTGACAAAGCTATTGATGCAATTGTAAAACAAAATATACCTTATGAATATGAATTAATTGTTGCAGCACCAGATGATGCTACCAAACA
The DNA here is from genome assembly GCA_018304345.1 of Nanobdellati archaeon. GTDB lineage: Archaea > Nanobdellota > Nanobdellia > UBA10117 > UBA10117 > JAGVWH01. The sequence continues at coordinate 105 of JAGVWI010000012.1, forward strand.
TGTTGTTGAGCGGTTCAATAAAAATTACAAGCAAGTGAGATTTTTTAAAGATCCCGGCAGAGGCAAAAGTTTCGCTCTGAATTTAGTTATGCAAAAACTTTTTGGCGATATTATAATTATGACAGACGGCGACGTGTGTCTGGGTGAAAATTCTATCAAAGAACTTGTCAGGCCATTTGAAAATCCAAAAATTGGAGTTGTAACTGGCAGAGTTATTTCTATAAATGAAAGAGATAATATGCTCGGCTATTGGTCGCATATGCTTTGCGATGCTGGAGCACATTCTATCCGGCAAGAACTGCACGACAAAGCTGAGTTTATAGAATGCTCTGCTTACCTTATGGCATTGAGAGCAAATATAATTGGAGAGTTTCCTCTTGATGTTGCAGAAGATGCGTATATTCCTTATTTGTTTCATAAGAAAGGCTACAGAATAGCATATGCACCAAATGCTCACGTATTAGTAAAATGGCCTACTAATTTCAAAGACTGGGTTAAACAAAAAGTCAGAACTGCGAAAGCTCACGAAACTCTTGACAAATATGCTCCAGATTTTCCGAGAGTTAAAAGTTTCAAAAACGAATTGCTGCAGGGATGGCACAGAGCTCTGAGTTATCCGCAGACCACAAAAGAACTTGCGTGGACATTTCCATTATTTGTAGCGAGATTATATGTCTGGGCAAATGTTATTGCAGATACAAAACTAAAAAACAAACATTATCAGGATGCGTGGGATAGAGTTAGCAGCGCTCGTTAAATAAATTATTTTTTCTTTATCAAACTTAAAATATATTGCGGCTCTGCTTTACCGCGCAGTTTGCCCATCGCTATTCCTATAAGCTGTCCTTCTGGAACACCTTTATGTTCAGATTTAATTTTTTTAATCTCTGTCAGAACTTGTGATTTTGTTAATTTCTCAAACTTCTTTGCAACTGTTTCAATCTTTTCTCCTTTTGAAAGCTCTGCAAATATATCAAGAATTGCTTCTTTTGCTATTTTATCTTTGTTTAATAATTCAAATACATTCTCATATTCCTGATCAGAAATATCATAACACACATTTGTTTTTTTCTGAATATAATTTTCAGCCGACGCAATTATATCTGCAATTATTGTCGGTTTTACTTTTTTGTATGATTTTACAAGATGTTCAAACAAATCTGCATCTCCTCCGTATGCCATTTGTTCTGATAAACTGTTAGACAAACCCATTTTCTCAAATCTTTTTTCTTTTGCTTCAAGAAGCTCTGGGATCTCAAGCTGTTCAACTAATTTCATATCTATTTCCACCAAAGGCAAATCTGTTTCCGGATACATTCGTGCTGCACCGGGCATTGGACGGAGATACTTTGATGACAAATCTGGTTTGACATTTCTGACGTGAGACTCTTCTTTCAGATTAGATAATTGTCTTTGTGCTTCTATCTCTAAAATTTTTGGAATGCTTCGCAAATCCTGTACGCCTTTTAGCTCAACTCTATCGTGTCCTTTTACAGAAATATTCAAATCCTGTCTTATTGTTCCTAAGCCACGCATTACTTTTCCTGTTGAGCGTAAAATATCTCCTATTTTTTCGGCGGCTTCCTTCGCCTGTTCTTCTGTCTTTATGTCAGGTTCAGTCGTAATTTCTACCAAAGGTATTCCTAATCTATCTAATCTAAAAGTAACTGACTCTGGATTTTCGTCTACTCTTCTTGCAGAATCCTCTTCAAGAATTACAGATCTAATTTTTACTTTTCCCAAACTTGTGTCTATATAGCCGTCTTGTCCGACTAAAACAGTTCTCTGAAAACCAGATGTATTTGAGCCGTCAACAACAGTCTTACGCATAACTTGTATTATATTTGGATGGCTGCAATGTAACATTTTTGAGATTAACAAAGTTATGTCAAGCGCTTCTGGGTTTAATTTGGATGGAGGCTCTTCATCCATTTCTACAAGACAAGTTGTATTGTTGTAGCCTTCATAAACGTAAAATAAACCTTTAGTCTTTTCGTACAGCGCCGCTACATCTACCTCTCCTGATTCGCCCGCAATTGGTCTTAATTCTCTTTTGACTTTGAAATCAGGATCATCTTTTCTAATCAGCGACTGACATTTGCAAAATAATTTATGCGTCTTTAGCTGCTGATGAATTTCCAAACCGATTTTCAATCCTTTTTCCATAATTACAACCCGAAATACAACAAAGCTTCATAAATACTACTAACTTCAATAACATTTTCCACTGCGTCTTTTACCTTTCCTGTCTCCTTTTCCTCACAAACTTTGTCAGCTCCTTCTCCAACGCAGAACTTTTCTTTAACTGGATCATTTGACTGATTTGGCGGAACTAAAAATACAGTGTATCCATTACTAGCCACGACTTTCGCTTTCGCACCTACGCCACCGACTTTAGTTATACTTCCATTGCTAGATATAGCGCCGGTTATGGTTACTCCGCGCGGTATTGTTTTGTTTTTTATTGCGGCTATAGTTAAAATTGTCATTCCAGCACCTGCCGATTCGCCGCCGATTATAGTTAATTGATTGGTGTTACTATAGTATGTCAAATCAAGTTTGCTCAAGTCCGCGCCTGATGCTCTTCCCGCAGCCTCCCGTGCTTTCTTTACTGAACTTTGTGTATCTTCAACGAAAACTAAATTATCCAAGTCAACTAAAGTTTTTCCTGTTCCTAATTTTGCTTCAACTCCTAAAGGAAACATCGCACCGTCTCCATCTGTCGTGACTGCGGGAAAAAACATTTCAGCGGCTCTAGATGTATCTTGTGCTAGTACTTGTATTTCAACAGTTTTTTCAACAACTTGATCAGGAAGAAAATTTAATCCGATTAAAACGCCTAGAGCTACGCCTAAAACTAAGACTAAAAAATACTTTGATACCTCTGCGGCCATTAGCTGAAACTAATAGTTTTGGTTATTTTAATTGTTTCCTTTACTAAATCATTGGATCCTAGGCTATCTTCTAGTTTTGATATCTCATCTATGTTTGTGCTCAACTCTGGATGTTTTGGAACCATGTAAGAACAGCAATCATCGTAGGGCTGGATAGAAATCTCGTAAGTTCCAATTTTCTGCGCCAAATCAATTATTTCCTGCTTGTCAAAACCAGCAAGAGGCCTCAATATCAGCATATCAATTGCAGCACTGACAGCTTTCATATTTTGCAAAGTCTGTGAAGCTACCTGACCTATACATTCACCAGTTGCAATTGCTTTGTAATTTCTATTAGTTTTTGCTATTGTTTCTGCCATCTTGAACATCAACCTTCTGTAAACTATTAGTCTGTCTTTTGCGGGAATTCTTGGAATAACTTTCATCTGCGCACTTTGAAAAGGTATCCAATATAATTTAGTTTGCGATTGGTATTTACTCAAAACTTTTGCGAGTTTAGTTATCTTTGATTCGCCGAATTCTGAATTTGATGTCTGTGGTGCAAAATGTACAAAGTCAACTTTGCATCCGCGTTTCATTAACATATAAGCTGCAACAGGAGAATCAATTCCACCAGATAACAGCATCAGAACTTTCCCCGATGTGCCGACCGGCAGACCGCCAGCACCTCTAATTTTTTCGTAGTAAACAAAAGTTCCCTTTTCTGTTACATCAATATAAAAAATTCTATCTGGTGTTTTGTAATCTACTTTTAATCCTAATTCTTCCAGATGCATTCCAACTTCTCTGTTTATATCTGGAGACTGCAAAGGAAAATCTTTGTAACTGCGCTTTGCACTCACCTTAACTTTGCCTTTGAAAGCCTTAGATAATTGTGCAGCAACTTGTTTTATTTTCTCGATATCATTTTCAGTTTTTACTGCAAATGCAAAATTCGATATGCCGAAAACGTTTGTCAATTTAGATTTGATTTCTTCTAAATTTGAATTCTCATTCAAATGAATTACTTGTCTTCCGTAAAATGTTTCCAATTCAACATCAAGAACAGATTTTATGTTCGCCACTAACTGCGTTATGAATTTGCCTTTGTTATCTCCTTTTATTGAGAGTTCTGCATAGTGTATAACTACTGAATTAAACATAAACTGCTTTCTGAATTTGGATTTATAAGGTTCACTAATGCCGCATATCAAACTCATCTGCTTCTAACAGTTCAATTGGCTGTCTGCCTTGAAAACCTTCATCAACGCTGTGCCAATACATTATATCTCTCTCCCCGAGTTTCCAGCACAGGCAAATCTCTTTGCCTTTGTACACCGACAAAAAATCAATCAAACCAGACTCTATATCTTTTACAATTATTCCGTTCGCCATCATATCAACGAGCTCTTTGTAGAATCTAAAAAATAATTTATGCTTACGTCTGCTCTTAACTAAATATTCCTGAAGAGTATAATAATTATCTTCGTAAACAGAATTAACTGAATTCAACAAACTCAAAGCATCTCGCAATTTTCCTAAACGCTCGAGTGTCTCTTCTACCTCTGGCAGTAACGCTCTCGCCTCCCTAAGCGTCAGTAACTTCTTGGCCATTTATTAGTTTGTAATATTACAACTTATATTTAAGACTTGCTTTCTTACAACAAACGAATTAGTATAAAAATCCACGTGGTTCAATTTTGTGACTTATTTCTCCGGCAATATTTCTCAGCATTAAATCTTCTGCTTCTGTATGATTTTTGGAATGCGCTAATACCCATCCAAGTTTTACAAGTGCAGTTTCACTTAGCATATCTTCCAAGAATACAGCTCCGGCTTCTTTAAGCAGTCTTGCATTGGAATAAACAAACGGGTCCACTCTGCCGTAAATTGCCTGTGATGTAAACCCAATGAAAACTTTTTTCTTTGTCGCTTCCTTTATCGCCGGCAGCCAAGATTTATTTTTGTCAATCGGATTTGTTGCAACTTGTCCGAGTCCGGCGGCTTCAATGATAATTCCTTTGTAACCTTTTTTTACAAAATACTTTAGCAGGTCTGGATCAGCTCCGGGATAAAATTTTAGAAGTGCGACTTTGCTTTCAAAGTCTACATCTGCAATTACTTTGCCAGTACTTCTCTTTTTGTAATCTTTATTTAAAACTTCAAATGTTCCATCTTTCCACATTCTGCCAATTGGCATTTCATTTACTGGACGGAATGCGTCTCGTCTTGAAGAATGTAGTTTTCTTACTTTTGTTCCTCTATTTACCAAACAAAAATTATCTTCTGTTGTTCCGTGCATTACAACTGCGACTTCTGCTACATTTGATTTTGCGAAATGTGCGCCACAAATTAAATTTAGAGCGCCGTCAAAACTTCCTCTATCTGAACTTCTCTGCCCACCTACAACTGCAACTGGTTTGCTCAAATTCGTCAGCATAAAACTTAACGCAGCTGCTGTGTAGTGTAACGTATCTGTTCCGTGAGTAACAATTACGCCCTCGTTGCCTTTGTTTAATTCTGATGCAACTTCTTTTGCAAGTTTTTGCCATTCTTTAGGTCCCATATCTTCTGAAAAAACTGCGAATGGCTGTGCAACATTTGTAACATAAACTATTTTTGTAAGCTCTGGAATTTTTGCTAGCAATTCTTCCGGCTTAGTAATTGGAGAAACAGCTCCTGTTTTGTAATCAATACTTGACGAGATAGTACCGCCTGTTGAAACAATTGAAATCTTTGGCATATTTTTATCCTGTTTTGCGTTTACTTTTACTGATTTTTTTAATTCTTGTTTGCCAATAACGTTGATGCTCATACCTTTTCCAAGTTTTACACCCAAACTATAGCCATTATCAAGTCTTAACATCAAAACTTTAGAAGTTGAGTCCTTTGAAACTACGCCGATATAAGTTTTAGCAACAGGATTTTTTTGTGCGACTTGTACTCGATCGCCAGTAGAATATATAGCCATATCCATTAGAACCTTAGATAGTATATAATTCTATTTACAACTACATATTAACGCTATTTCACGACTCGGTGAGAAAATATTTATTTGCAATATGTCGTTCCATAAGAAAGTAGTGTAAATCTTATAGTTTTGTTACTTTTCTTCCAGAACAAAAAAGCGCACTGCTGCAATTGTGTCCCTTTATTTCTACTGCAACTTACAAAAGTGATGTATCTGCTTCTTATGGAAAAACCACACAATAGCGACTAAGTTTTAACCTGTTTACTCCAGTATATAATTGTATATATAATATATCTGTTCTCTAAATGGAACACCTTTACAAAAGGGGAGACGCTGGGACGAGGTTTAACCAAAGCCTGGCAAAACGGCCATGGAATTCATAGTAAGTGACGCATTAAAAGCATCTGCTAGTTCAGTTGCTGAAGAATATAACATTGGCAATGCAAATATAAAAGTAATAGGATGTGGCGGTGGCGGAATTAATTCTGTTGACTGGCTATACAAAAAAGGCATTCAAGGTGCAGAAGTTATTGCAATAAACACCGACAAACTTCACTTGGATCACCGAGAAGCCGACAAGAAAATTCTTATCGGAAAAGAGACCACAAGAGGATTGGGTGCTGGTGGTATGCCAAACAAAGGTTTGGAAGCTGCAAAAGAATCCATCCACGAAATTAAGGAAACTCTAAAGGGAGCTGATATGGTTTTCGTCTGCGCAGGAATGGGCGGAGGAACAGGAACTGGTTCAGCACCATTGGTATCACAAATTGCCAAAGAAAATGGTTCAATCGTTATTGGTGTAGTAACTATGCCTTTCAACATTGAAAAAGCCAGAATTGACAAAGCTGAATTCGGCTTAAAACAAATGAGGCAGTTTACAGACACTGTAATCGTAATTGACAACAACAAGTTATCAACAATTGCAGGCAACCTGCCAATACAGCAGGCATTTGCAGTTGCAAATGAATTAATTGCAACAATGATAAAGGGTATTGTTGAAATCATAGCTGTTCCAAGCTTGATTAACCTTGACTATGCAGACGTCAGAACAATAATGAGTTCAGGCGGATTGTCTGTCATTGGAATCGGCGAAAGCGACAGCGAAGGTAAAGTAGAAGAAGCTGTGCACAGAGCACTATCAAATCCTTTACTTGAAGTAAAGTATGATGGCGCACACGGTGCATTAATCCATATAACTGGCGGACCAGACTTAACACTGGAACAAGCAGAGAAAGTCGGCGAGCTAATAACTGGCGGTTTGGATGACGACGCAATGGTCATCTGGGGCGCAAGAATAGATCCAAAGTTCCAGGGTAAACTTCGAGTTATGACAATAGTAACTGGAGTACAAAGCCCATTCGTACTTGGAAAACACGACTCAGCAAAGCCAAGCCACGAATCTGTTGCATTCAACAGAGAACTTGGAATTGACCTATTGTAAGACGGAATTAGAGCTGCTATGCAGCTCTATCATACTCCCAAAAGCACCTCCAAAGTTGTCTTCGGGTTTTTGCGGTTAGTGGTGAGGGTATCACCCTACCGCACTATATTTTTGTTTGTCGAAAACTATTTCTTTGATTTCAAAAACTTCGTTAAAATTTGTTCAACAACTCTCGCACTCTTGTCATCAATGCTATAAGTCACATTTATGACCGGTTTGTTAACTTTGAGTAAATCTTTCAACGGACTTGGAGATGCATTCAATACGACATCACACTTAGATTTGTTAATAGTACTTCGCAGTTCCTCTATTTGTTTTTTACTATAACCGAGCGCAGGAAGCTCTCTATCTATATGCGAAAACTTCTTGAATGTCTGCTTTAATGACCCCTCAGCATATTTTTTCGCATCTATAATTTTAATTCCGTATTTTTTTGCTGCAATTGTACCAGCGCCAAAACTCATTCCGCCGTGAGTTAATGTCGGACCGTCTCCAATTACTAATGCGTTTTTGCCTCTTAATTCTTCGTTTGTTTCTAATGCAACAAGAGACTGCACTTTCAAAACTTTTGTATGAGGTTTGTATTTCTTTATGTTTTTTTCAATTTCTTTAATTTTAGTTTCTGGAGCGGTGTTAACTTTGTTTATCACCAAAATATTAGCCATCAAAAAATTAGCCTCGCCTGGATACGATTCTATCTCTTGTCCTGCTCTAAATGGATCGGTTACAACAAACAGCAAATCTGGATGATAAAACGGGAAATCATTATTCCCGCCGTCCCACAAAATTACATCTGCCTTCTTCTCAACAGCTTCCAAAATAGCTTTGTAATCCACTCCCGCATAAATCACAAATCCGCGTTTGACATAATTATGGTATTCCTCTTGCTCTTCAATAGTTGAGTTGTATTTTTTGAAATCTTTGACGCTTGCAAACCTTTGAACTAAATTTTTTTTGAGATTGCCGTAAGGCATTGGATGTCTAATTGCAACTGCATCGTAGTTTTTCTTTTTCAGTATTTCCATAATTTTTAGCGATAAGGAAGACTTTCCAACTCCAGTTCTTACGCCACACACAGCTATTACTGGCTTTTTAGAGTGCAGCATAGTTTCTTTAGGCCCGAGGAGTGTAAAACTCGCTCCCATTGACAATACAAGAGAAGCTTTTTGCATAACTTCTTCGTGGCTCAAATCCGAATAGCTCAGAAAGACTTCGTCCACGTTGTATTTCTTAATTAAGTGGGGTAATTTCTCTTCCGGATAAAATGGAATTGCTCCTGAATAAGATCTTCCAGCAAGGCTTTTTGGAAAGTTTCTCTCTTCAATTCCAGGAATTTGTGACTGCGTGAATGCAACAACTTTGTAGTTTTTATCGCTCTTGAAAAACGTTAGAAAGTTGTGATAATCTCTTCCTGCGGCGCCCATAATGATAACACGTTTCATACATTAACAAAAATGTTCTGAAATATATGTTTTTTCCTAACATAACTTTTATATACAACCCATTTGTAACTTATTCAATTAAGGAGGCTAAATGGCAAAACTAAAAGTAAATGCTTTGACAAAAAGTACTATTGGCACTGCTGCGATATTAGCCGTTGCAGTTCTTGCAGTTTCACTTTTCGCAAATGTTGGAACTGGCGCATACATAAGTAAAGTCCAGCTTTGCAAGGATTCTGATGGCGGTTTAAACACAAATATTGCAGGAACCTGCTCAGGAACTGGCGGAACATTTACAGACAAGTGCAGTTCAACTGACACAGAAGTTATAGAATACTCTTGTTTGAATACGCGCGAATGTACTGTAAAAGCACTTGAATGCGGATCCGGAAAGACTTGTGTCAACGGCGCATGCGTATAAGATTTTAATTTATTTCTTTTGTTGATTTTTATTGTTCCAAATGCAAGACTAAAAAATTCTAATAAACTTATTTCTTCTTTGTTTTTTGCTTAGCTCTGATGGGCTTGCTAACAACTTTCTTTACTCGCCTTTTGCCGATTTGCTTGCCAAGTTCTTTGGCCGCCTCTTCAAGCTTAGAAAACAATGGAAACAAAATAGAAGTCTTGCGAACTTTTTTGTCCCACTCATCAAAGAATGTTATATTACCAAGATCTAATTTGCTCACCATAGGTTCAACTCTTTTTGCATAACCTAACAGAACAATTCCGTGTATTTCAACTTCTTCGGGAATTTTCAAAGCATTTCTTACTGCTTTTTCTTTATCAATTGAACACCAGCACGAGCCCACTCCGAAAGTAGTTGCAGCCAAAAGCATAGTTTGCATAGCTGCTGCTGTATTTTGCAAGGCATATTTTTTACCGTTCTCTTCGCCAAAATCACTTTCCAATTTAGAAGAATCTGAACAAACTATAACTATGACTGGAGAAAATTTCACGAATTCCTGTTCGTAAGAAGCGTTTGCTAAAAGCTCTTTATCGCCTGAATCTTTTACAACAATGAAAGACCAGTTGTAATAACCGCCCGCAGCTGGTGCGTGATTTGTTGCATCAAGAATTTCAAATAACACTTTATCTGGAACAGCTTTGCTGGAAAAATTCCTCACGCTTCTGCGCATCTTTATCGCGCTTATTGTGTCCATGTAAAGCTTTTATAATTATGATATAAAAACTTAATGTATGCAATATCGAACTCTGGCAGAGACCTATGAAGAACTAAATGCAACAATGAGCAAGCTTGCTAAAGCTGAGATTGTTGCAAAACTTTTGAAAAAAACTCCTTCTGACGAAATAGAAAAAGTAACTCTACTCTTATCGGGAAGAATATTTCCAGAATGGAGCGACCAAAAAATCGGTGTTGCGGAGAAATTAGTTATCAAAGCAATTGCAAAAGCAACCGGCTCTAGCGTTGATAATATTGTTAAAGAATTTAAGAAAACTGGCGATTTAGGTTTTACTGCAGAAAATTTAATTGAGAAAAAGAAACAGCTGACACTTGACCAGCTTGACTTAACAGTAAAATTAGTTTTTGAAAATCTAACTAATTTGGCACAGCAGGAAGGCTCAGGAAGTCAAGAGAAGAAACTTGATTTGATTTCAGAATTATTAAGTGCCGCCGAGCCGTTGGAGGCAAGATACGTAATAAGAACAATATTAGAACAATTAAGAGTAGGCGTTGCAAAAGGAATCATAAGAGATGCAATTGCACAGGCATTTGAAGTTGACAAAAAAATAGTAGAAAGTGCGTGGCAAAGCACGCCTAATTATGGCCTAATTGCAAAAACTGCTAAAACTGACGGCGAAAAAGGACTGAAAAAAATAGGCGTAGTAATAGGTGAACCTTTCCAAGTAGCGCTGGCAGAAAAAGTGCCAGACTTAAAAGATGCATTTGAAAAGTTTAGTAATTTACTTTTGGAATACAAATACGACGGAATGCGAATTTTAATTCACAAAAAGGGCGATAAAGTTTGGCTCTTCACTAGGAATTTAGAAGATATTACAAAACAATTTCCAGATATAGTTGAATTAGTAAGAAAGAATATCAAAGCTGATAAATGTATAATTGACGGCGAAGCTGTTGGCTTGACAGAAAAAGGAAAGCCAATTCCATTCCAAAAGCTCTCTACGAGAATAAAACGAAAATATGATATTGAAAAACAGAGTGCAGAAATACCTGTACAGGTAAATTTGTTTGATGTTATTTATGCTGATGGAAAATTTACAACAGAATTGCCACTGCACGAAAGGAAAAAAATTCTTGCTAAACTTGTAACAAGTCATAAGGGAAAATTCCAGATTGCTAAAGGTTTAATCCCAAAAGATTTGGCGGAGGCACAAAAATTCTATGACGAAGCCTTGAAAATGGGGCACGAAGGTTTGATTGCAAAAAATCTTGATGCAGTTTACGTGCCTGGCAGAAAAGTTGCTGGCGGTTGGCTAAAAATAAAGCCAACAATGGAAAATTTAGACTTAGTAATAATTGGCGGAGTTTGGGGAACAGGAAAAAGAGCAGGCACATTTGGCTCTTTGATTCTTGGCTTGAGAAATAAACATTTGTTTCAAGCCTGCGGAAAGCTTGGAACAGGTCTAAAAGAGAAAGAAGGTTCTGGAGTTACACTACAACACCTTGCTAAAATTCTGAAGCCTTTAGTAATAGAAGAAAACAATAACGAAATAAAGTTTAAACCAGAAATTTTAATTGAAGTTGCATACGAAGAGATACAAAAAAGTCCGCAGTATGAATCTGGATTTGCTTTGCGATTCCCGAGATTTATCAGATTACGCGAAGACAAAAGTGCAAAAGATGCGGATGATATAAATAGAATAAATGTTTTGTATAAGCAGCAAAAAGGCAAGCGATAATTGTTGATAAAAGAAATATTTATATATCTCGTAATTCAGCGTATAGTATGGCCAAACAGTTATCTTCGAGCAGTTTTCAAACAGCTGCAATAATAGCAATTGCTCTAATAGGATTGTCATTGGTAACAAGTGCAACTGGATTCGGAATAGGATTAGGAACCGGTAAAAATCCTACTGCGGAATCTGATACAACGGGATGTTATACTTCAGATAGTGGAAGTAATATTTACGTAAGCGGCGTCTGCACAGACTTTGATGGATCGTTCAAGGAAACTTGCGCATTACCAAATTCTGTTGAAGAAAGCCGATGTGACGTAAGTTCATGTAAGACGGAAATTATAGACTGCCCATCTGGTTACACTTGTCAAAACGGCGCTTGCGTATAAGCGCTTTTTATTTTATTTGTTAATAACAATATTTATATAGTAAAACCTTGGGAGTTATCTATTACTAAGGAGGAGATAATGGCTAAAAATTTACTTGAAAACAAAACAACACAACTTGCAGTAGTTATTGCTGTAGGTTTGTTAGCGTTATCTTTCGTTGGAACACAAACAGGTTTTGCACCTTATGCCCCTGCTACAAATTGCGTAGATGATGATGGCGGAGATATTTCAACATTAGGCATATGTACAGATTCAGATGAAGTATCTGGAGATTTTTGCGTAAGCAATACCGAACTCGTTGAACACCAATGCTACTATAATACTTGCGTACAAACAACTCAATCGTGTGCATTAGGTAATGTTTGTGTAAACGGCAGATGCGTAAACCCTAACGCTTTAGCGTAACCGAGCGAAACAAATTTCGCTGGGATTTTTTGCCCTTATGGGCGTTTATTTTCTTCAAATATAGTTATACGAAATACATTTATATAACAATAATAGCTAAGATAAAATAATAGGAGGTAATATGGCTAAGCAAAAATTTAACATTACAAATATCGCACTAATCGTTGGCGTAGCTATTGTTGCACTATCGTTGATTGTAAGTACCACTGGATTCGGCACAAGTTCATACACTGGAAGTCCAGGAACACCTACATCGCAAGCCGCATCCTGTACTGACTCTGATGGAAACAGCGCTACAACTAAAGGTATATGTACCGATGGAGTAGGCAGGCACACAGACTACTGTAACACCGGAGCAAACGTAGTAGAATACTCTTGCACATACAACGAATGTCAACCAAGTGACCCAATACAATGTACATCTGGCGCTTGTATAGACGGACGCTGTGTAGCAGCTTAATTTCTTTATTTTATATTATTTTTATTTAATTATGGCCTATTAGACTTCTATATCTTAACTAATTTATCTTTATTTACAAGCCCCATAGTCTGCATATTCTCAAAGAACTCTGGAGTAACTAACATACAAGCCGGCTTTTTACCAGTTATATTAACTATACCCGCCACCATATCTTCTATTTCGCTTTGCTTGATATGACTCGATACAACAAATATCTTGCCTTCTTTATCATCTGTCTTGTAAATCTTATACGCTGCAGCCGGATACATTTCCGACACAGCTTTCCTGATTTGCGATGCTGGATCGTCTATCTTTCCGAAAACTAAGCCGTAAACATCCTGAAAAACTGCCGAATCGCGTTTTACCTTGTAAATAGTAAATTTCTCAACCTGATCTTTCTCTACCAGTCCTAAACCCATAAGTTTCTGAACTATTCTAAATGTAGTAGACAGACTTACACTAGTATCTCTAGAAATATCCCGGAGGTAGAAGGTCCCATCCTTGAGGAGGAGTTTTTTGAGAACTTCAATTGTTTTCTTGTCAAATAAATTGGCCAAGAGTTGTGCTCTATTTTCCATGGGGATCGACTACTAATCTCCAGGACAACATAATAAATGTTCCGCTTCTATAAATATGTTTCTAAAATTGAAACACATTTCTAATTTGGTACTATGTTCCTGAAAATATGTTTCATATATTAAAACAGCTTCAAACGGGCTTATTTCTGATACTTTTCTCTTGTCGGCCGTTTTACAAATCTGTCGCCGTTCCAAGTAGCAACTGTAAAGGTGTTCCATTTCCATAGGAAACCATGGGGTTATTTTACCATATTGAAAATCAATTGATTTTCAAGGTTGACTAATCAAGATCTTATTCGCACATAGAATTATACTAACCATCCTATACTTCCTAATGTCTAGTTACCAATTAAATAATCATTAAATACGTCTTGATAACTCTCTGACCAGTTAGAACAGTGCGTAACATATATTAAGTGGTAACGATTTGAAATGAAAGCCACTGGTTATTGTACTTAAGGAGTGACTATGATAGTAAACGAAGAATTTTTAGGTAAAATCCGGAGAGATTTTGCTCTTAATTTATACGAAGTCAAACTTTGGACGGCTTTGTTGTCTAGAGGTATATCGTCCGCCGGCGAACTTTCAGATATGGCTGATGTTCCACGCTCAAGAACTTATGATGTTTTAGAAAGTCTTGAAAGAAAAGGCTTCATTGTTGTCAAACCAGAGAAACCAATTAGATATATGGCTATTGCGCCAGATGAGGTTCTTTTACGCGTGAGCAAAAGATTGGCCGAAGAAGCTGAAGTGCGCGCTAACAGACTAAACAATTTAGGCAGTTCAGATGTACTAGCCGAACTAACGTTGTTATACAAACAGGGAGTTGAACCAATGCAGCCAACAGATTTTTCTGGAACTTTGAAAGGCAGACACAATTTGCACGACCATATATCTATGCTGGCCAAGACTGCGGAAAAGTCAATTAACATAGTAACAACCGAAGACGGCATAATTAGGAAAGCTAAGTTTCTGAAACCAGTATTTGAAAAAGCTAAAGACAGAGGTGTAAAGATAAAAATAATGGCTCCAATTAACGATTTAACCAAAGAATCCTTGGATAAACTGAAAGACGTTGCTGAAATAAAAGATATCAAAGGCATGGACTCACGATTTATGATTGTAGATGCAAAGCAATTGATGTTTATGCTGATGGATGACAAAGCAGTCCATCCAACTTACGATATAGGTATGTGGGTCAATACACCTTATTTCGCAGGCACTATGCAGAATATGTTTGATTTGGCTTGGAAACAGAAGTAATTCTTGAAAAAACTGGCTGTCTAATATCAAACTGTGAGAGCGCAGTAAGATTTGGAACAGAACTCGGTACAAATTTGTTAAGCTCTTTTTCTATCTCTTCCGTCGTAGGTTCGCCTTGTTTGTACGGCAGAACACCGGCTAAATGCCTAAACGTCAAATCCTCTTCGTACCATTGACTATGCGGCTCATACGTATCTAGCATACCTTTCAAATTCCAAAAAATATCTCTCGGACTTTTATTCATTATCTTTACATCCTATACAAAATAACTCAT
>JAGVWI010000013.1 GCA_018304345.1 Nanobdellati archaeon
AAATAAAAGATTATCCTATAAAGATAATCCTTGCCTTGCTAAACTCTCCAATATCTCAATTTATATACAAAAAGAAATTTAATTCAATAAAAGTTTTAAGAAGTCATATAGAATCATTGCCCTTGCCAACATTAGATAATTTAACTAAAGAGAAGATTAGCAATCTTGTTAATGAGATTCTAATTAAAAAAGAAAATGAAACAAGATTAAATGAAGAACTCTTTAAACTTTTTAAATTTGATAATAAAGAAATAGACTACCTATTAAAGCAGAACTAAAGCAGAAAATAGCGAAAATAGTTTTTTATCTACTTTTTCTAAGGTATTGGTTCTATTTAGAATATTTAGTATTTCTTTATAAGTTAGTTCTCTTTCCTTAAAATTATTAAGATGATATTGGTAAGTATCATTATTTAAGTGAAATTGTCCTTCTCCTTTATTTCCTCTATGTTGTTTTTTAGAATAGTTTATTGCTTTATTTAACTGGCTTGGTATTATCTTAAAAATAACAACTTTATCAGAAAAGAAAACCCCATAATATAAAATATCAAAGTGTTTGGGTTTTACTTGTTGAATATTACAATCAAAGGGATTATTTTTCCATGCCGAACTTTTAAACATTCTTTGTTCATCGCTTGCTTCAAGGATACCCCTCAATATCGTTTCTTCAGTTATTTTAGTTTTTGATTTTTTTTGTGCAGTAGAAAATTTAACTTCTATTCTCTCTTTTTTAGAATTATTAGTTAAATCATGGGCTAAATCATTACCCCAATCAAAATTATGAAGTAGTTTTATTAAAATCTCAGCTACACTTCCGAATCTTCTTGTTCTTAGAGCAAATATACCCTCTCTAAGAGCTTCCCACTCTTCCATAATTTAGACCACCTTTTTTCATGCAACCTAAAGAAAATGCTATTTAAAAACCCTTTCCGCCAACCTTTAATGCACCAATACAGGTGAATAGTAAAGTTTATTAGAAGTTTATTAGTCTTAGCCACGCTAAACGTTTATGGATACTTTGGAATCTGCGGTGAAAAAGTCTACCAGAGTTGATTTAGCCTGCGTCGACGTTTCATTCATATCTATAAAGAAAGTATTACCTTATGTATGTGATGCAGTTAAAAGTAATGGCGATTATTAATATTAATTAAACCACAATTCGAAGTTACAAAAGAATTTAGAGATTCTAGAGGTTTAGTGAAGTTGGACAAAGCAAAAGAAGTTGTTACCGATATAATTAGTTATTTCAAATCCCATGACTTAATGTTATTGGAAGTATGCCAACCAGTATAAAAGGAGAAGCTAAAAATCTAGAAGTTTTTGTTTACGCTAAAATAATAATTAGGTTTATAGCTTTGAATTGTTGAAACGAACTATGGTTTTCATACCATTAAGTAAATTTCTTAAATAAATTTAGAACAAAAAGTCAGGATCTACCGCTCTACTCTTTGGCAATAGCTGCGGTGTATTGTAACCCATAAAATATACTAACTTTGTTAGTAGCTTGTAAGTTAAGATTCTTGGAATAAAGAAGAGCCTTAAGTTAGTTCTGTACGAATTGAAATTAGGAAACGCAGTACGAATTGAAATTAGGAAACGCATTAAGCAATATATTTGCACTAGTGAGAGTCCATATTACACCACCGCCAGACCATGGTTTTGTCAAGCCAGTTGCATCTCCGCCGCATATAGTTACGTCTTTATTTTTTGGTATAATCAAACCTTGGGGAATTAGTGCAGCCTTAAGGTTTTCAATTTTGAAATTTTGCTGCTGCGCAAATTTATCAAATTGCATCCGAGCAAGTTTCGGATTAGCCATTATACCATATTCAATGTTTTCGCCACGGGGAATTCGCCAGCAAAAACCATCGCCAATAGGCCAAGCATCAACAACATCAGAATGATCTTTTTCATTAACGTAGCATAGAAGCCCCAGATAATTTTTCGGCTCTTTTAGTTTCAGATTTTTTCTTATGGTATCAAGAGCTCCGCCAGTGCCGATTACTTTGTCAAACTCTTTTGGTATTTCTTTTATTTCAGCATTAAGTGAAATATTCGCTCCGGATTTCTTTGCCAAATCTGCAACATAATTATCCATCTCGGCGTGACTCAAAACTACAAAAGGAATTTTGAATTTTAGAGTGACTGTTTTATTAGGAAAGTTTACGCGGCAGTAATTAACTTTGTTCTTTATCAGTTTTTCATTTTTAGGAATAAAATTCCAAAGTCTTTCTGAAATTAAGCCGGAACAAACTTCCTTGCCTATTTTATTACGCTTCTCAAAAATTGTAACACTATTTCCCTTTTCCGCTAATTTCCAGCCCAAGTATGCGCCAGTAATTCCGCAGCCAACAACAGCGATTTTCATAGTTCAGTTCTAGTATGCAGTTTTATAAACTTGAAGTAGAGTTTGAGATAAACTATTTAAAGTCCGATATATAGAATTAGTTAATGGCTACTAATAAGAATAATATTGTTTTACTTACAATTATACTAGCGGGTGTATTTTTGGTGAGCGGATGCGCTCAGCCACAGCAACAAAAAACAGTTGATTTTGGATTTCCGACAGGGCAAGATGCCGTATCATTAAATTTTGAAGCTAATCAACCGCCAGCAACAGTAATAAGTGGCGAGGAATTCCCTATAGCGGTTACAGTTAAAAATATTGGTGGCAGCAACATAAATTCAGTTAATGTGATTTTGGAAGGTTTGGGTAGTTCTTATAAAGTTACTCCGGGCTTCGCTCAGAGCACTGGCGAACTCTTGGGCAGAGTAAGAACGAGTGACAAGAATGAAATTCCAGGAAGTTTTGAAAGTGTAGTATTTGATGTAACGCCTATGTTATTGTCTGGCGCACAAGCTTTGGAAACACACATTTATGCAACAGCAATTTATCCGTTTGAAACAACAGCAGTAAGTACTTTGTGCGTAAGCTCAAAACAACAATCTTCAGGACAGAAAAGCATCTGCAATTCAGTTGGAAAGAAAGATGTTGGCACAAAAGCAGGACCAATAAAAGTTACATCTATTGACCAAGCCAGAGGAACTGTTTTGATAACAGTTGAAAATGTTGGTAAAGGTGACCCATTCGTAAATATTCCAGTTGGACCAAAAGAGCCAAAATACGGGCCAAGTTTGCTTCCGGGCGATATATCTCCTAACTCGGAAAAAGACAGAATAGAATTAACGAAAGTTGAACTTGGTGCAAATAACAAATTGATAGACTGCGGTGCACCAAAAGAAATAAGATTAATTGACGGCAAAGCATCATTTTCGTGCAAAACAACATTTGATAACGTAAAAGCGGAAGCCGCAGAACCATTAGTATTGACATTTAATTACGGATATATGCAGCAAGTAGATAAGATTATTAAGTTAGAACAGCAATAAAATTTACAACTAACTAATATAATAAACTCCGCCTTCGCTGTATTTTAGTAATTTATTTTTTGTTGGTTTTATTTCTTTTTCTATTTTAGATTCGGTCTTTTTTTGTCCGGATTCATCTTCTGTAGCTTTCTCTAATTCTTTTACATCTACTTTCAAATCAAGAATATTATTTAGGTTCTCAACTAAAATTTTAGCTTCGTTGAAACCAAGATGCATTTGGTGGGCGCGCGTTTCTGCAAGAAGAGAAACTCCTTCTATTCCTCTCAAGTTTGCGAGTCCGAGTAATAAACCAGTTGCGCCAACAATCGCTTCAATCTTTTGATTTATTTTGAAATCTATATTTTTGTATTTGCTGTATTTTTTTAAAGCTATTTTGCTTGTAACAGCACCAAAAACTTTTGGCTCTTTTACCGGATTTGGCATACCAATTCCACCAAGAGTGATTATTTCTTTGCAGCCGACTTTTTCCGCAAAATTCAAAACCTGCTCGCAGAATTCGTAACTTGAAACTTCGTCAAGCGGCTGGACATCTCCGCCTAATAGTAATATATCTCTATCAGCACCTTTGTGCTTATAGATTTTAACTGACGGCAATTCTATTGTATTTTCTTCTGTTAGGAAAACAGAATGCGGAAAGCTGTGAGAGTGAAGTTGATATATTAATGTCGGCTTAACATTTTCAATTATGTAATCAATCGCAATTTTTCCTACATTGCCAATGCCTGGCAAACCTTCAATAAGTATTGGATTTTTCAGCTGAAGTGATTTGCTAAACTTTTCAGAAGCTAACCATTTACTCATAATTGCAGTAGAAAAATCATCTTTATAAGTTAGTTGCTGATGTAAATATATTGAAAATCTGTTGCTCTTCAATACTATAAAATCTATGTTTTCTTTTATTACTCAGTTCTTTTGAAAACAAGAGTGCCTTTGTGATGCATTAAGTGCTGCGTCATAGTTTCAATAATTTCAGCTAAACCGTCTTCAGTTTTTTTGAAATCATCAGAAATAACTTTGATTTGATATTTTGGAGCGCCTAAATAAATTAATTTCATTTCAACCTTTTTTTTCTTGGCGTGCTCCTGTCCAGATTTGACTGTGTCTTTTATTGCCTGCAAGCCATTGGTGTCGGAAGTGCTCATAGTTATTAAACCAGAAATTTCCGCTTTAGGCAAAGTAATTCTTTTTTGTATCAAATCCTTCAATTTCTCTGCCAAAGATTTCTCAATTTTCAATTCCCCAAAAATTTCTTCATCACCTTTAGCAATTTCAATTAAAATAGGATTTAACAACCCATATTCGGAAAGAACTTTATCGCCGAATTTTTCATAAATTTGTTTTGTTGTCAAATCTATTTGTTTTGCGATGACTTCGAGAATATCGTTTGCACGATTTTCACTAGCCCACTCAGCCATTTTATTTCGCATTTGACCGGAGCCGACTCTTCGCAAAGATAACGTAACAAGATTTTCGCTTTCGTTAGCTTGCATTACTTTGCAAACTAATTTCTTGCCAATTTTCATATAGGTTTTTAAGTTTCGTACCCATTTACGCGAAATTTCAGAAACGTGAATCATCGCTTCAATTTTTTTGTATTCATCAAGCGAAACAATAACAGAACTTGGAAGTAATCTTTCTACGGTGCAAATTACTAAATCATCTTTTTCTGGATAGCCTGTTTTGTTATACATAAATATGACATCATACCTGCTCTAATTTCTTTTGTCTTACTGGGTTTTGTTTGAAATACATTTTTTTGCAAACAGTGCACTGATATTTTATATTGGCTCTTCTGCTCGTTTTTGCCTTATCTCTTACGATAGGTCTTGGACTTGGTGTATAACCAGCAGATATTTTAGCGTAGTGTCTTATACCCCATTTCAAAGCGCCTTTCTTTGTTTTAGGTCTTGGTTTTACCTTTTCAATCATTACTTTTTGAGTGGTATGTTTATGACAGCTCGGGCAATATTTTCTCATTTGTTTTGGAATTTTCATATCTCTCTTATTTAGTCTCAACAATCTCTGCCTTTTTCTGCGCAACTAAAATTTGCGCAAGCTCGTCTGGAAGCTCAGCAGTATCGTTTGGCTGGAATGGTCCGTGCTTGTTTTCTTCTAAATCAAGCAATTCAGGAACCGCTTCTTTGAACTTTAAAGTCTTGTGGGCTGTTTTTAAAGATTGCTCTATAGCACGAGGCGTTGATTGCGGATTTTGAAGTGTGGAATAAAAATTCTTTTGGTTTGAAATTAGTAGCTCAATTAATTGGCTGTAAAAAATCTCTTCTTTTAATAGCATATTCGTGGTATCTTTAAGTTTGAAATCTGAGCGGGCAGCAAAAATAGATCTATTGATAATTTTCTGTTCTCTTTTGCTATACAAATCTCTAATGGCGCGTTCTGCATTTTCTATCTCCATTTGCAGCTTGAATTTGAGCTCTTTGCTGGTAGCTTTTTCAAAAAGAGCCTGCTTAGCATCCATATATTGCTGTATTTTAGTAAATTGCTCTTTTGTCAAGAGCTGCAGCTCAGGATTATATTTCTCCGAATGCAAAAGTTCCAAAATGTCGCTATAATCGTAGTTTTCCACAATGCACCCCGATAAACTCAAGTTCTTAAATTTAAGTAAATTTCGGTAGTACAAACGCTTTTATACAGATAAACCGACTACAAAACTCCAATGGAAAAACCAATCAAACACTATACTGAAGTATATAGTGCTACGAATAAGGCTGGTAGAATTGTTACAGGATATGCTTTATCTGACAGCGCCGAAGCTGATATTTCCAAGGTAAGGCGCCATATTAGAGATATAAGTGAGATTCATTCTGGTGGTAGTATTTTAAGAATTTATAGACCTAGTTCAAGTAAAGCTACATACTTCGTATTTGAAGGTAATGTTGAAAATCCATTGAGTCCAATACAGGAAACATTTCCAATAGCTATAGTTAATTATGGCTTATCAGCAAAAGCGCACCATATTAGCGGACAATTTGATTCAATGCTTAGGAAGAGCGCTTTAAGGAAAACCTTGGATACGTTAATGGGTTTTTGATTCTGCGACATATTTCATCTGGTTTGCATACTCCT
This sequence comes from Nanobdellati archaeon, assembly GCA_018304345.1. Lineage (GTDB taxonomy): Archaea > Nanobdellota > Nanobdellia > UBA10117 > UBA10117 > JAGVWH01. The sequence goes on from JAGVWI010000013.1 coordinate 6,474, forward strand.
AGATCTTCATAATATTCTTTGCAGTTTGGCGGTGGATAAGTTGAGGTCTGTCTAGTGTAATATGATATTTGTGCTTTGATGTAGCCTTCTTTAAGCGGCTTTGGATTTATTTTATTCCATTCATAGATTTTATTTTCTATTTCAATTGGCGTCCATTTCGCATTGCTAAGGAAATTTATCAAAGCAAAAAGTGCTCTTTTTTTGCCGTCAGTCATACCTTTTAAAATCAACTTGATGCAGGGCGGAAATTTATCTTCCGGAACTTTATTTTCGTATTCAACTATATTTTTTTCAGTTTGTTTTTCAGAAGAATCTGTTTTGTGCTTAGTTCTATTATACCAGTCCCAGGCTTCTATAACTAACTGCGAAGCTTCGCCAGTCTTCGCATTTGTACCTAAAAATTTTATTCCTGTTATCTTAACATTCTGCGGTTTCGCAGAAGAAATATTAAACGCTTCTAAATCTTTTTCTGCAATTGGAACAGATACAAGCCAGGTTTTTTCGTTTAATGAATAGGGCATACGAAACAAATGCCGTGATGAAATCAAAATTGTATCAAGTTCCAAAACAGAAAACGGATTGAAGTTATTACCTTCAAATAAGTCTCCCCTTTTCTTGTTTGACTTCTCAACTATATTTTTAATATCACCTTCTTTTCGCAGTATTGCTTCTGCCAGGTCGTTTTTTATTACGTTTTTCAAATACCTAGCAACTATTTGCGGTGTTTCTGGAAATGAAGTTGCTACTAAGCCGAGAGCTTCGTGCCTTAATCCGATATGCCAGCCAGTTCCGCCGGAAAATTTCAAACTCGCACAAGTTATTCCAAGTGTTTTCATATAGTCTATTATAATTCGTGCACAAAGTGTTGACCAGCTAAGAATTTTGCAATCTATATCTAAAACTAAATCAAAACCAATTCTTAAGTCATCTAAATCACCTTTTGATAAACTAGAATCAAGTGCAAGAGGATCGCGCCAAAGTTCTTCTGAACAGTGGAATGATGTAGCGCCATTTCTAGCTTGTTTTCTAATATCATCAGGAAACTGTAAAATGTCGGGGCGTTTGCCGAATTGCTCACTATATTTGATAGCAATTTCTCTATTATTAGCAATGCTAATCATCTCTTTAGTTATATCTTGGCGAGAGTAATATGAAATGATATCTGACAGTCTCATAAGAAAAACCAATTGCGAAAGAATTAAAGTTTTAGTTTTCTGAAGTATCTATGCAGTTGGTTTAGAGGCTTTGTATTTACAATATGGTCGGGTGTAGCCCAGCCACGTCTCGCAGTAGCAACGCCATACTCTAAACCATAGAAATGACTAGCTGCGTGGGAATCTGTATCTATCACAAATTTACATCCAATATCAATTGCTTGTTTAATGTCAGTATCTTTCAAATCAAGTCTTGATGGACTGGAATTTATTTCCAATAAAACTTTGCGTTCTTTGCATAATTTCAAAACTTCAGGCATATTAAATTTTATTGGCTCTCTTTGATGAATTATCCTTCCGGTTGGATGACCAAATATGTCAACATATTTGTTATCGAGCGCTTTTAGAACTCTTTTTGTCGCTGCATCTTTATCTTGTTTAAAACCAGAGTGAAGACTTGCAACCACTATGTCAAGTTTTTTCAAAACATCCTCTGGGAAATCTAAACTCCCGTCTGCAAGAATTGCAACTTCAGCACCAGCAAAAATTTTTATGCCCTTGATTTTTTTGTTGAGATCTCTTATTCGTTTGGCGTGCTCAAGCATCTCTTTTTCGTTTAGACCATTTGCAATTCTATCGTATTTAGTGTGATCGGTAATTGCGATATATTCATAGCCAAATTTTTTTGCTGCTAAAGCCATTTCTTCAGCAGTATTTGCACCGTCACTTGCAATGGTATGCATATGAAAATCACCTTTAATGTCTTTTAGTTCAACCAGCTTTGGGAGTTTTTTATCTTTCGCTAGTTCTATTTCGTTATAATTCTCACGTAGCTCTGGTTCAATATATTGCCGTCCGAGCTTTTTGTAAATCTCTTCTTCAGTTTTACCAGCAACAAGTTTTCCAGTTTTTTTATTAAATAATCCGTATTCGGAAAGTTTGTAACCATTATTTTGTGCAATGCCTCTGAGTTTTATATTATGCTCTTTGCTACCAGTAAAATATTGCAAAGCCGCACCGAAAACTTTTGGATCTATTACTCTCAAATCAACTTGTATATCTGACGAAAGATAAACAGAAGATTTTGTTGGACCTTTTGCTAAAATACGTTTAACATAACTAAGTGATGTAAATTTGTCCATAACTTTTACTGGATTTTTTGAGGAAATTAAAATATCAATGTCGCCTATGGTTTCTTTCTTTCTGCGTAGCGAGCCAGCAATTTCAATCTGCTGAGCTTCTTTTAGTTTTTTTAACTCACTAACTAATTGTCTTGCAATCGGCAAAGCTTCGCCAAGCAGCATTCTTTCAGTTCCGTGTTTATGCAATTGTATTCCTGCGAGAATATTTTCCTGTGTTTTTTGTCCGAAGCCAGGCATCTCCGCAACCTTATTTTTCTTTATAGCAAATTCAAGCTCTTTTATATTTTTTATTTTAAGTTTTTGATAAAGAACAGCAACTTTTTTTGGACCAAGACCACCTATTTCCAGTAGCTCAGAAATACCTTTTGGCAAACTTTTCTTTAGTTTGCTGTAGTCTTTTAGTTCACCAGTATGAATATATTCTTCAATTTTCTCCGCAAGAGCTTGACCAATTCCCTCTATTTCAAGCAGGCCTTTGATACCTTTTTCGTTGTAAATTTCTTCAACATCTTCTTGCAAGTTTTCAATTGTTCTCGCAGCTTTCCTGTAGGCTTGCGGTTTCCACGCTACACCCTCTATGTCTAAGAAGTCTGCAATTTCGTAAAATATCTGAGCTAGATCGTAATTTAACATAATCTAAATTATGTTATGTTGGATTTAAGCTTTACCAAGTGTTGCTTGGCCTGGCGCCCATTCGACAGGACATAAATCTCCAGTTTGGAATGCTTTTACAACTCTCAATGTTTCTCCAACACTTCTTCCGACATTTAAGTCTGAAATTACAGAATACCGCAAATAGCCTTCTGGATCTATTATGAAAGTTCCTCTATATGCAATACCCTCATCTGTTTTTAGAACTCCAAAAAGATTGCTTAGTTTATGAGATGTATCCGCAATTATTGGATATTTTACTTCTGGTAAATCTTTTTGCAGCCAGGCTTTGTGGCTGTGTTTTGAGTCTGTACTCGCACCGATTATTTGCGCATTTGCTACTTTGAATTCTGATTCAAGTTTTGCAAATCCCCTTATTTCAGTTGGGCAGACGAAAGTAAAATCTAACGGATAAAAAAATAAAACAGTCCATTTATTCTTCCACTGCTCTGAATTTATTTTCACAAATTCACCATTTTGATAAGCTTCAGCTTCAAATTCAGGAATTTTTTCTCCGATGTTTAATGTCATTTTAACCTCTTAGAATGAATTTTACAAATAGTTAAGGCTTATAAGTTTTGTTAATTTAGAAATCTTATAATTTTAGTATCTAGCTACTTTTGGATCAACAGTGAGCGACCACGCTTCAATGCCACCTTTCATTGATTTCGCATTGTAACCTTTCTGATTCAAAAAACGGGCGGCCTTGTGGCTTCTGACTCCGTGATGACAATGCGTTATTATTTGTGTATCTCTTGAAAGCTCTTGAATTTTGTAAATCAATTCTTTCAACGGAATCAAAACTGAGCTATTAATATTAGTTGTTTCATATTCATCTTTATCTCTGACATCTAAAAGCATCGCACCTCTTTCAATTAATTTCTGTGCCACTTTTGGACTGATTTCTATATCACCCTTTTCGTTTTGAGTTGGGAAGGTAAAATAGCCACAGTTAGAGCAGACTGCATTATCATTTATTTTCTCTAATGTTTCACGTTTGCAAATCTCGCAATGCGCGCTATATATGTAGTCCATATTTAAATATCAATTACAAAAGTTTTAAGCTTTTGCATACCTTCAAGAAATTTAATTCTTGGTTTGGTAAAACGCATAGCAGCGCTTGGGTGAATTATGTGTAGGTATTTATATTTTGGATTTCTTGGTACATTGTCAGAAGCAGTCTTTCCAAGCAATACAATTATTTTTGGATTTATTTCAGAAATCTCTTTCTCCAGCAGAGGCAGATATTTTTCTATCTCTTCTTTGGTCGGTGCTTTGTTTCCTTCGGCATAGGACTTAACAATATTTGTTATATAATTCTCATCTCTTTTAATTCCAATTTTCTCAAGCTCTTTGTCAAGAAATTTGCCGGCTCTACCTACAAACGGCTTCTTTAATTCCAATTCTTTAGCTCCGGGACGCTCTCCTATAAAAAGAATTTTCGGACTATTTTTATTTCCGTACCCAGGGCAGTCAATTTTTAATTTCATTTCAAGGACGAGGAGGGAGATTTGAACTCCCGTCCAGAGATTTCTGCGCTTTCTCTAAGCGCCACAGTCTCCGATACTAACCAGGCTATACTATCCCCGTCATATATTATGAAGTTTCAATTATGTATTTAAAGCCTTACTGAATTACATAGATATGAGTAAAGTTCCAGAAACTGTAAAGGGCACAAGAGATTTTTTGCCAGAGGAAAAAATATTCCGAGATGAAGTCATCGGGAAGATAAAATTAGTATTTGAGCTGTATGGCTTTTCGCCTTTGGAAACACCTGTTTTAGAAAGCAAAGAATTGTTATCAGGAAAAGACCAATATGGCGATGAAGCATTGAAACTTATGTATGAATTCAAAGATAAGGCGGGCAGAGATTTAGCCCTTAGATATGATTTAACTATACCATTAGCTAGAGTTGTTGCATCAAATAAAGATTTGCCAAAGCCATTCAAGCGCTATGCAATAGACCGGGTCTGGAGATATGAAAGTCCCCAGAAAGGCCGATACAGGGAATTTTACCAGTGCGATGTAGATATTGTGGGCGTTGCAAGTAGTTTAGCAGACGCAGAAATAATTTCGTGCGCCAGTGATGCATTAGCTGTATTGGGGATAAAGAAATTTCTGTTCCGTGTAAATTCCAGAAAGCTGATGGATGAAATTCTAAGAAATGCAAATGTTGAAGAAAATAAAATTGTAAAGACATTAAGAGTAATAGATAAACTTGATAAAATCGGACAGCAGGGTGTAGCAAAAGAGCTGCGCACATTTTTATCTGAAGCATCTACGTTTGGCGTTTTGGAAGCTATAAAACTTAAGAGCGACTGGAATAGGCTTTCTTCAAAAGTAAAAGCATCAGAAGAAACCAAAAAAGAGATTGACGAATTTATAAAATATCTTGAAGAGTTAGGCGTCAAGGAATATATCTTTGATTTGAGTCTCGCAAGAGGACTTGATTACTATACTGGCTTGGTTTTTGAGATAGATGCGGGTGTTGGAATGAGTCTTGGCGGCGGAGGCCGATATGAAGGGCTAATAGAACGCTTTTCCGGAGAGAAGATTTCTGCAACCGGAATAACTCTTGGATTGGAAAGACTAATGGACATATTAAAAAAATCTGACAAAAAAACCTCGTCTGAAATATTTGTAATACCAATTAATACTTTAAAAGCATCTTTGCAAATTGTAAATAAGTTGAGAAAAGGCGGAATAAACACTGATTTTGATATGCTTGACAGAAGTATAAGCAAGAATTTAGATTACGTAAACAAGCAAAATATACCTTATGCACTTTTTGTCGGAGAGAAAGAGCTCGGACTAGGAAAAGTAAAACTAAAGAATATGAAATCTGGCGATGAAGAATTTTTATCGGTAGACAAAGTAATAGATAAACTAAATTATAAGAAATAATTATTCTAGATAAATGGCGGGCCTATTTGGCTTAGCCTTGCCAGATTTGTTTTCTGGGTCATATTTTGCTTTGTCATTTAATGCGAAGACTTTGATTTCCATTGCCAGCTCTTTTTCTATATCTTTTATGACCACATTATAGTTGTTTAGCTCTGGTGGAATAACGTATAAGTATGCTTTCTTCGCAGATTTATTCATAATCTTTTCAATGTGTCTGATATCCGAAACAACTTTATCAACAGCTTCAACTTCTTTTTCCACTTTTTCATTTATTAGTTTTTGATTTTTAACTGGCCACTTGCCTTTTGCAAGCATTTTTCCATTTAATTTATTCCAAACTTCTTCGCATATATGTGGTGCAAATGGATAAAGAAGATGCAAAAATATACAAATTGCATATTTACTTGGATATCTTTCTAATTTATTAGAAAAGTCAAATAATTCAATTAGAGCTTTATTGTGATGCAAATTTTCTAAGTGCAGTGTAACTAACTCAATTTTTCTCTGCGCAACGCTGTCTATGTATGATTTGTATTTTTTATTCTCTTTTAGCTTGTCAAGTGTTTTTACTTTAGCAATAAATTTTATTATTCCTGTTAAATCCTTTTCAGACCATTCCATATCTGTATCTGGCTGTGCTACAAATAACAGGTAAGTTCTTAGTGTATCGGCGCCATATTTTTTTGTAATCTCTGTCGGATCAATTACGTTGCCTTTAGATTTAGACATCTTTGTGCCGCCGAGATTTATCATTCCTTGATTCAAAAGTTTAGTAAACGGCTCATCAATTTTTACGTAACCCTTTTTCTTAAGGAATTTTGTGATAAATCTTGAGTACAAAAGGTGACCTACTGCGTGCTCAATGCCGCCGATATATTGATCTACCGGCATCCAATAAGCTGCTTTTTTCTTATCAAATATTTGTTTTCTGTTTTTTGGATCACAGTAACGCAAAAAATACCAGGCGGAATCAATGAATGTAGTCATTGTATCTGTTTCCCTTTTAGCCTTACCACCACATTTAGGACATTTTACATTGAGGAATTTTTTATTGGTTGCAAGAGGAGAAATTACTTTCGTCTTGAAGTTAACATTTAGCGGTAGTTTTACCGGCAAATCTTTTTCAGGCACAGGAACAACGCCGCATTTAGCACAATATATTATTGGTATCGGTGAACCCCAATATCTTTGTCTTGAAATATTCCAATCTCTTATTTTGTAATTTATAACTCTTTTACCTAAACCATTTTTTATTAGTTCATTTGTAATTTTCTCAAAGTCACTTTCTTTGATTTCTATTTGTTTTATAGGTAGTTTGTGCAGCTTAGCAAATTCTTCATCCCTTTTATCGTGCGCTGGAACAGACATTATCGCTCCTGTACCATAGCCCACGAGAACAAAATTAGCCGCATAAACAGGTATTTTTTGGTTGTTTATGGGGTTAATTACATATTTTCCTAAGAAAATACCAGTCTTTTCTTTAGAGATTCTATCTAATTCAGAAAGTTTTTCAGTTTCTCTAATATACTCTTGAAGCTGTTTTTCATATTTAGTGCCTTTTACTAATTCCATTGCCTGTGGATTTTCTGGAGCCAATATAACAAAAGTGCAGCCTGGCAGCGTATCTGGGCGAGTCGTGAATACCTTGAGATATTCGCCGTCTTCTAACTTGAAATGAATTTCAACTCCTTTGCTTTTACCAATCCAATTAGTTTGCAGTGATTTTAATTGATTTGACCAGTTTGTTTTTTCTAAGCCGCTAAGTAATTCATCAGCGTAATTAGTTGTTCTAACAAGCCACTGCTCAATTTCTTTTTGTACTATTTGGCTGTTACATCTCCAACAGCGCCCGTTTTTCACATCTTCGTTTGCAATGGTAGTGTTACAGCTTGGACACCAATTGCCATTAACTTTCGTGCGGTATGCTAAATTATTTTTGTATAATTGCAGGAAAAGCCACTGATCCCATTTGTAATATTCTGGATTATGCGTCGTAATTTCTCTATCCCAGTCATAACTTAATCCGAGTTTATTCATTTGCTCTTTCATTACTTTTATGTTGCGCGCTATGTTTTTTTCAGGATGTATTCCTTTTTCTATCGCTGCATTTTCTGCAGGCAGACCGAAAGAATCCCAGCCTATTGGATACATTACATTAAATCCTTGTAATCGTTTGAATCTCGCGATTGAATCTCCGATAGAATAATTGCGTGCGTGACCCATATGTAGGCCATAGCCAGATGGATATGGAAACATTTCAAGAACGTAATATTTATTTCTACCAGAATCTTTTGATTTGAAAACCTTAGCGGCTTTCCATTTCTTTTGCCATTTGGCTTCAATTACGGTTGGCTTTGCCATAGTAAACATTAAAAGACGTAATTTAAATTACTTACCTATGTGCCTGTAGCTCAGCTTGGATAGAGCGATAACCTTCTAAGTTATAGGTCGCAGGTTCAAATCCTGTCAGGCACGCTCATATCATCCTAAGCACCCAAAGAAAGACGAAATAAATTGCAAAGAACTTTGGATGATTTAATTGGCTAACTAATAATATATGGCGCAGTAAGTCTATTTCTTTTCCATACGCTAATCCTTTTATAGCTTTCTTTTAGCTGTTTGCTTGAGGTGCTTGTATGAACAAATCATATATAAGTAAAATAATAGCAGTGGTTCTAACAGCCTTAGTTTTACCTTTTTCTGCTGTTGCATTGGACTTTGCTGGTACGCCAGACATAACCTTCAATGAAGATACCACGCACAGCACATTAGACTTAGACACATATATATCTAATAGTGTAGGAACTGTAATTTATGATTACTCCGGTAATGATAACATCGCAGTTAGTATAGACGCAAATGGTGTTGTTACATTCACTCCAGAAGCGAACTGGAACGGTAATGAACAAATAACATTTGAAGTAACTGACGATATCGAAATGAAACAAGAAGTTGTATCTGTTACTGTAACCGCAGTAAATGATGCACCAACATTAACATTGCCTGAAAAGTTGAACGCCGTTGAAGGCGAAGCTTTCAGCCACCAAGTTGTAGCAAGCGATGTTGAAGGTGCATTAACATATACTGCAGATGCAGGAAACTGGGATACATTTACTATGTCAGCAGCAGGATTGATAACTTTCACTCCTGAAAATGCAGATGTAGGACTACACCAAGCTTCAGTAACTGTAAAAGACATTGGTAACGTTGAAGTAATAAAGAATGTTGTCATCGTAGTGGGTGAACCTGCAGATGATAATTCACTTATAGTAGATAACTTTGATGTTACAGATAAGACTGGCGACGATGCTGAACTTTTACCTGGTGACGAGATCAAGGTAGAGTTTGACGTTTCTAACGAAATTACAACTGATATGAATGATGTCAGAGTAAGAGTATGGATAGAAGACGACGCTGGCGAAAGAATTTCCGACAGAATTGACACTGAAAAGTTCAATGTTGAAGGAAAGACAACTGAAACCAAAGATGTAACTCTTAAGGTTCCAGTAGAT